>NZ_QOCZ01000138.1 GCF_018207095.1 Nocardiopsis sp. MG754419
CCACACCCCCGTCCACGCACCTGCCCGTCCCCGACGGGCCCTCCCGAGGATTGCGACACATGAACAGTTCCGCAGCCGAGCCCGGCCGTGTCCTGGTCAACCGCTACCGCCTGGACGAGACCATCGGAGCCGGGGGCATGGGACGCGTCTGGCGCGGGACCGACACCCTGCTGGACCGTCCGGTCGCGGTCAAGGAGCTGACCACCCCGCCCCACCTGCCCGCGCACGAGGTCGAGGTCCTGCGGACCCGCATGATCCGCGAGGCGCGCAGCGCCGCCAAGCTCAGCCACCCGACCATCATCACGGTGTTCGACGTGGCCGAGGAGGACGGCCGCCCGTGGATCGTCATGGAACTCGTCGACGGTCCGTCCCTGGGCGACGTGATCCGGGACGAGGGGGCCGTCCCGATCCGCCGTGCCGCGAACATCGGTGAGCAGATGGCCGCCGGTCTCACCGAGGCGCACGGCCACGGCATCGTGCACCGCGACATCAAGCCCGGCAACGTGCTCATCGCCGGCAACGACCGGGCCGTCCTCACCGACTTCGGCATCGCCCACCTGGACGGCTCCACCCACCTGACCAGTACCGGCCTGCTCATCGGATCGCCGAGCTACCTGGCGCCGGAGATCGCGCACGGTCGCGCGGCCACCCCCGCCTCCGACCTGTGGGCCCTGGGCATCACGCTCTACCAGGCGGTGGAGGGCGCCCTGCCCTTCGACCGCCCCACCCCGATGGCCACGTTGACGGCCATCGTCACCCAGGACCTGCCGGAGACCCCCAACGCGGGCGCGCTCCGTCCGATCCTGGAGGCGCTGTGCGAGAAGCGGCCCGAGGACCGTCCGTCGATCTCCGAGGTCCGCACCCTGTTGCGCGAGGTCCGCGACACCGAGCCCGCCGCGCCGCCGGTCACCACCATGGTGGCCCCGGCCCTGCCGGCGGACGACGCGCCCCTGGAGCCGGCCACCGCCGACCAGGAACCGGAGTGGAGCCCGGTGACCGGAGAGGGCACGGTGGATCGGGCGGTCGGCGCCGCCGAGTCCGCGCCGCCCGCGGCCGACGCCACCGGGCCCGCCCGGGCCGCCGCCGCTCCGCCGCCCACCGCCCGACGCACGCGCCGGGACCGGTCCCGCACACGTTCGCTCGTGATCATGGCGGTCGCGTTGGTCCTCGTGCTGGGGGCGGGGATCACCACCGTCTACGTCAGCGCGAACCGGCCGGGGGAGGTCGCGGCGCCCGCCGGCGGTTCCGCGACGGAGCCCTCCGGCACCGAGGGGGTCGACGAGGCCTCCGTCGGCGGTGGTGACGACGGTGAGGACGAGGACGCGGCCGACGACGCGGAGACCGACGCCGAATCCGCGGAGGAGGACGCCGACGACGAGGCCGAGGACGACTGGGACTTCCTCACCCGCCACGAGGACTCCAGTGGGTTCGCCGTCGACGTCCCCGAGGACTGGGACCTGGACCGCCAGGGTCACATGGTCTACTTCCGCAACCCCGACGGCGGATACCTGCTGGTCGACCAGACCGACAGCCCCAACCCCGACGCCGGCGACGACTGGCGCGACTTCGAACCGACCGGCAGCCGGAACTTCAGCGGCTACGCGCTCATCGGCATCGAGGACGTGGACGACGCCTGGGCCGACGACTACGTCAGCGCCGCGGACTGGGAGTTCACCTTCCGCGACGGGGACATGCACGCCATCAACCGCGGCTTCCACACGGAGAACAAGGGCTACGCGCTGTTCCTGGTGAGCGGTGAGGACCAGGCCGTGAACCGCGCGCTCCTCGACCGCATCGCCGAGTCCTTCGACCCCGCGGACTGAGCCGTCCCCGCGCGGGGACGACCCTCGGCCCCGCCGGGCCCTTCCAGGCGCCCCTCCCGGCCACTCAGAGCGTCGCGTGGCCCGCGGCCGCCATGACCGTGCCCCCGCCGCTCCCCGGGCCGTGCACGGGCACGGCACCGCCGCGACTCACCGCGGTTCCCCGCCCGCGGCGCGCGGGGTGGGAACGGTCGCCGGGGGGTCGGAGCGGGCACCGTGGTTGAAGCCGCCGCCCTCCCCGCGGTCCAGCGGGGGCGAGGGCGGGTGCCGCCGCAGGTGCTCGATGCTGCGCCGCAGGTCCTCCAGGAACAGGTCGGACATGTCGTGGCTGAAACCGTGCCGGACCAGGACCCGCTGGATGACCTCGTCCTGACGGTCGGCGGGCAACGGGTAGGCGGGCACCAACCATCCCCGCGTGCGCAGACGGTCGGCGAGGTCGTAGAGGGTGAACGGTTCGTCGCCCACCATCCGCCAGGCCACCGCGCAGACGCCGCGCTCCGGGTGACCACCGTGGATGATCTCGAACGGGCCCATCGCGGCGATACGGTCGGCCAGATGACGGGCGGTCCCGTACTTGGCCGAGTGGATCCTTCGGTAGCCCTCGCGGCCGAGCCGGACGAAGTCGTAGTACTGGGCGACCACGGGGCCGCCGGGGCGGGAGAAGTTCAGGTTGAACGTCGCCTCGTCGCCGCCCAGGTAGTCGACCCAGAAGATCAGGTCCTCGGGCAGGTCCCGTTCCTCCCGCCAGATCGCCCAACCCGAGCCGAGCGGGGCCAGCCCGCTCTTGTGGCCGGAGGCGTTGATCGACCGCACCCGGGGCAGGCGGAAGTCCCACACGAGGTCGGGGCTGACGAACGGGGCCAGGAAGCCGCCGTCGGCCGCGTCCACGTGCAGGCGGATGTCGTGGCCGGTCCGTTCCTCGAACCGGTCGAGCGCGGCGGCGACCCCGCTCACGTCCTCGAACAGACCGGTGAAGGTCTGCCCGAAGTTGCAGACCACCATGATGGTGTTCTCGTCGCAGTACCGGTCGATGTCGTCCGGCGTCATGACGTAGGCGCCGCCGCGCAAGGGGACCCGGCGCAGTTCCACGTCGAAGTAGCGGGCGAACTTCTCCCAGCACACCTGGACGGGACCGCAGACGAGGTTGGGCCGGTCGGTGGCCCCGCCCTCGGCCTCCCGTCGCCGACGCCAGGCGAACTTGGCGGCCAACCCGCCGAGCATGGCGGCCTCGCTGGAGCCCGTGGTGGAGGTCCCCATGGTGCCGCCGGGGTCGGGGGCGTGCCACAGGTCGGCGAGCATCCGCACGCAGCGCCGTTCCAGTTCGGCGGTCTGCGGGTACTCGTCCTTGTCGATCATGTTCTTGCCGATCGACTCGTCCATGAGGCGGTGCACCTCGGGCTCGGTCCACGTGGTGCAGAACGTCGCCAGGTTCATGCGGGAGACCCCGTCGAGCATGAGTTCGTCGTGCACCAGCTGGTACGCCACCCTGGCCTCGGTGCCCCGTTCGGGGAAGTCGGCCTTGGGCGCACCGTGGCGCATCAGCCGTTCCGTGTACACGTCCCCGTCGTCGCGCCCACCCATGAACTACCCCCGGCTCCCTCGGTGACCGACCTGTCACCCAAAGTATGATTCCGGGGGTGGGGGGCCGGCGAAGGACCGCCGTCCCCACGGTGTGTCCGACTCAGTCGCGGTCGGAGTCGAGCAACTCGGCGTCGTGCACCAGGAGCGCGATCTGTACGCGGTTGTTCAGTCCCAGCTTGGTGAGGACGCTCGACACGTGGGTCTTCACGGTCGGCACGCTCAGGAAGAGACGTGCGGCGATGTCGGCGTTGGACCGGCCCTCGCCCACCGCCACCGCCACGTCGGTCTCCCGGGCGTTGAGCGCGGCCAGGCGGCTCCGCGCGCGGTCCGCACGCGCGCTGTGGTCGCCTTGGGCCACACGGTGCATGAGCCGACGCGTCACGGCGGGGGAGAGCACCGGGACGCCGCGTGCCACCCGGCGGACCGACTCCACGATCTCCTCGGGCGGGGTGTCCTTGAGCAGGAACCCGGCCGCCCCGGCCCGCAGAGCCCTCAACACGTGTTCGTCGGCGTCGAAGGTGGTGAGCACCAGGACCTCCGGCGCGTCCGGCAACGCCCGCAGCCGCTCGGTCGCGGTCAACCCGTCCACCGTGGGCATGCGGATGTCCATGAGCACCACGTCGGGGGCGTGTTCGTCGACCAGGTCCAGCACCCGGCTGCCGTCCTCGGCCTCCGCCAGCACACGGATGTCGGGGGCGCCGCCCATCATCATGACCAGACCGACCCGCACCAGGGCGTCGTCGTCGACGATCACCACGCCGATCCGTCGCTCGTCGTCCCGTTCGCTCATGCGGACCACGGTAGCCACGCGGTGAGGCGCCAGCCACCACCCTCGGTCGGACCGTAGTCGAGCCGCCCCGACGCCAACGAGACCCGTTCGGCCAGACCCACCAGACCCTGGCCCGAGCCGGCTCCCGCGGTGCCGCCGGTCTCGGCGTCGCTCGCGGGCGGCCCGTTGACCACCTCCACGGTCGATCCCTCCTCCGCCGTGCCCGAGATCCGCACGGAGGTGTCGGCCCCCGGCGCGTGTTTGCGGGCGTTGGTGAGCGCCTCCTGGACGATCCGGTAGGCGGTGCGCCCGGTGCGTTCGGGGACCTCGCCCGTGTGGTCGTTCACGAACTCCACCTCCACCCCGGCGTCGCGGGCCTCCTCCACCAGCTGCGTCAGGTCCGCCAGGGTGGGCTGGGGCAGTTCGCCCACGGGCGCGCGCAGCACGCCGATCACCTCGCGCAGGTCCTGCAACGCCTGGTGGGCGCTCTCCCGGATGACCTTGGCCGAACGGGCGACCTGCTCGGCCGGCGCGTCCGGGCGGTACTCCAGGGCCCCGGCGTGCACGCTGAGCAGGGACAGCCGGTGCCCGAGGACGTCGTGGATCTCGCGGGCGATGGACTCGCGCACCTGGTGCTGGGCGTGCTCCGCGCGGAGCTGGGCCTCGGCCTCGGCGTGCACGGCCCGCTCGCGCAGCGACGCGAACAGCTGACGCCGGTTCCGCACCGAGATGCCCCAGCCGGCCACCGCGCCCAGCATGACCGCGTTCAGGAGCAGCATCAAGAAGAAGGGAGCGTGCTCGTCGGGGCTGATCGACGTGTGGACGAAGGCGGCCACGAAGCTCAGACCGAGCACCGGCAGCCACACCTTGGGCGGTCGGTGCACGCACAGCGAGAACAGGGCGACGAGCATCGCGCCGCCGACCAGCGAGAAGAACGCCGTCAGCAGCGCGAGCACCACCGCGATCGGTACCGGCCGGCGGCGCCGCCACCACAGGGCCACGCAGCCGAGGAGGGCGATGACCTGGTCGGCGACCCTGAACGGTTCCGGGACCGGAGGCGGCGGCGGATCGCCGGGCAGCGTCATCGCGCCGATCAGCCCGAAGCCCAGGGCCACCAGGAACATCAAGGAGTCCACGACCCAGTCGCGCGCGCTGCGCCGGTGCCACTGCGGGGGCGAGGTCGTGTCGTTCATCGATCCGGAGTCTACGAGCGCGCGGTCGCGAGCGGGGGCATCCGGGGCGCACTCGGTACCGATGGCGGGCGGAACCATACTTTGGTCGAACGTCCCAGGTCACGGAGGGAGACCTTGGTTCGCCGGCGCGATGCCTCCGCCCGATCCCGCGGTGGGGCGCCCACGCCTAGGTTCGGGCCATGCGCAGCACACTCCAGGGCGTGGGCGCCCTGCTCACCGCCATGGGGATCAGCGGGACCATCGACCACCTCTGGACCCAACCGATCCTCGGCGTCGTGCTCAACTCCTTCGACCGCCTGGTCGTGGACCACGTACCGGGTCTTCGCGAGAACGCGATCCTGGCCAACCTGGGGCTGGCCGCCTGCGGTGTCGTGCTCATCCTGGTGGTCGAGGGCCTCTCCCGGACACGAAGCGGTACATGAATCCCACCGGTCACGTCGTTTCACGCCCGTTCCGCACCCGCGACTAGGTAGCGTCAACAGGCGGAGCACCCGCGCGTGAACCTGGGGGAACACCCGATGAGCACATTGGTCACCGGCGCCGGCGGACAGCTGGGTCGACGTGTCCTGACCGAGCTGCGCAGACGCGGCCTGCCCGCCGTGGGGGCCTCCAGGGACGGGGAGGTACGCCTCGACTGGACGGACACCGCGAGCTGGAAACCCGCGCTGGAGGGTGTGGAGAGTCTGTTCGTGACGGTCCCGATGGCCGGCGGTCTGAGCGAGAGGGCGGGGGCCTTCCTCCAGCAGGCGGCCGAGGCGGGTGTGGGCACCGCGGTGCTGACCACGGCCATGGGCGCGGAGGACGGACCGCCCGACTCCGAGCAGCGGGTCCTGGAGTCCCGGGTCCGTGACCTGTTCGACCGCTGGACCATCGTGCGCCCCAACTGGCTGGACCAGGACTTCACCGAGGGCCTGTTCGCGCGGCTGGCCCGCTCCCGTAACGGGCGGCTGGAGCTGCCGCTGCCCAAGCGCGCCGCGGTGAGCTTCGTGGACGCCGCCGACGTCGCCTACACGGTGGTGGCGGCTCTCACCAGGGACGAGCACCACGAACGCGAGTACACGCTCACCGGTCCCGCCCCGATCACCTTCCGCGAGGTGGTGAAGCAGACCAAGGGCACCGAGAGCCCGGTGTGGCGGTACAAGAAGCTCGACGAGGCGGGCTTCTACTTCCGCGCCACGAACATGGGGTGGTCCGAACGCTACGTGGACACCCTCAACGAGCGTTTCCGCGCGATCGCCAACGGCCGGGCCGCCGTGGTCACCGAGGACGTGCGCCGCGCCCTGGGCCGGGACCCGGTCCCGTTCGCCAAGTTCGTCCGCGAGGCGGTCATCTGACGGCCGTGGCACACCCGAGGCCCCGGACGGAGCGTCGACGGAACACGGTGCCGTCGGCGGTCCGACCCGCCGGCGCGCCCCCGGTGTGAGACGAGGCCCCGCCGCGCTCTCGGTCTCCGTGGGAAGCCGGGCGTGGGGCGGGGCCTCGTCGTGGGACCGGGTCTACTTCAGCAGCTGCCGGGCCATGACCATGCGCTGGATCTGGTTCGTGCCCTCGTAGATCTGGGTGATCTTCGCGTCGCGCATCATGCGCTCCAGCGGGAAGTCCTTCACGTAACCGGCGCCGCCCAGCAGCTGCACGGCGTCGGTGGTGATCTCCATGGCGGCGTCGGAGGCGTAGCACTTGGCGGCCGCGCCGTAGAAGGGCAGGTCGTCGTCGCCCCGCTCGGACTTGGCGGCGGCCACGTAGACCATCTGGCGCGCGGTCTCCAGCTTCATGGCCATGTCGGCGAGCATGAACTGGATGCCTTGGAAGTCGGCGATGGCCTTGCCGAACTGCTTGCGCTCCTTGACGTAGGCCACGGCGTGGTCCAGGGCGCCCTGGGCGATACCGACGGCCTGTGCGCCGATGGTGACGCGCGTGTGGTCCAGGGTGCGCAGGGCGATCTTCAGGCCCTCGCCCGGAGCGCCGACGATGCGGTCACCGGGGAGGTGCAGGTCGTCGAAGAACAGCTCGCGGGTGGGGGAGCCCTTGATGCCGAGCTTGCGCTCGGGCTCGCCCAGGGTGAGACCGGCGTCGTCGGCGTGCACGACGAACGCGGAGATGTTCCGTCCCCGCGGGCCCTCGGGGTCGGTGACGGCGAGCACCGTGTAGTACTCGCTGATCCCGGCGTTGGTGATCCACGACTTCTGGCCGTTGAGGACCCAGTCGTCGCCCTTCGGGGTGGCCTGGCTGCGCATCGAGGCGGTGTCGGAACCGGCCTCGCGCTCGGACAGGCCGTAGGAGAACATCGCCTCGCCGCGGGCCACGGGGGTCAGGTAGCGCCGCTTGACGTCCTCGGAGGCGCCCAGGATCAGCGGCATGGTGCCGAGCTTGTTCACCGCGGGGATCAGCGAGGAGGAGGCGCACACGCGGGCGACCTCCTCGATGATGACGCAGGTCGCCAGGGCATCGGCGCCGACACCGTCGTACTCCTCGGGGATGTGCGCCGCGTGGAAGTCCGTCGCGGTCAGCGCGTCGAGGGCGTCCTGAGGGAAGGCCGACTTCTCGTCCACCTCGGCGGCGTGCGGAGCGATCTTGTCCTCCGCGACGGAACGCACCGCCTCGCGCAGCTCCTCGTGCTCCTCGCTGGTCTTGAACAGGTCGAAGTCGCTCATGTTCTTCCCCGGTGTCTGGCACTAGGTGCCGATGTATGGCATTCAGTGCCAGAGTAGGGGGTCGAGGCGGTGAAGTACACCGGCCCGGCGGGTGGGCCGGTCAGCGGCCTCGGCACCGCGACGGGGGAGGAGACGGACGATGGTCGAACGCAACGAGGGCGAGACCCGCGCGGTGGTCCTGGCGGCGGTGCGCCTGTTCACCGAGGCCGGGTACGACGCGACCACGATGGCGGGGATCGCGGACGCCACGGGGGTGAGCCGGCGCAGCCTCTTCCGCCGATTCGGTTCCAAGGAGGACATCCTCTTCGCCGAACACGACGCGCTGTTCACGACGGTGGTGCGCTTCATGGACGCCTCTCCCGGGTCGCCGACGGACACCGTGCTGTCCGCCGCCCGCCTGGTCTTCCAGGGGTACGTGCGTGACCCGGAGATCACCATGCCCCGCTACCGGCTGGTCCGCGCGCACCCCCGGCTACGGGACCGCGAGGTGGCCATGACCGCCCGCTACCAGGCGGCCTTCAGCCACCACCTGGCCGAACGCACCGGCGGAGGACGCCCCTCGCTGGAGGTGGAGGTGGTGGCCTCCGCCGTCATCGCCGCGCACAACCACGTTCTGCGCGGATGGCTGCGCGACCCGGAGGCGGACGGCGTGTGGCGGCGGTTCGACGAGGCCATGGAGCGTGTGCGTTCCCTGTCCGGCTCGCTGTCCGGTGCCCCGGAGACGGCCCCGGCGGCGGGGCGGATCCTGGTGGCCGTGTACCCCGGGGACACCGACCCGGCCGAACTGGGGCGTCGGGTGGTCGAGGCCGCTCGGGACCGGCCCTAGAGGAGCCGGTGGGTTCGTGGGGCCCAAGCGCCGGTGGAGGCCTCGATGGGACACGGCTCCCCGCGACCCGGGGGCGGCGGACCCGCGGGCCCCGCGCCAGTAGGGGTGTTCGGTGGGCGTCGGCACCGCAAGAGCACGGCTTCGGGCACCGGCGGGTCGTGTTCCCCACGACCCGGGGTCCCGCGGGTGCTCGCCGTGTCGTGGGGTTCCGGAGGGGCGCGGGGCGGCTCCTTCTCCGATCCCTGTCGTCCGCACGTCCGCGCGCGCGTAGGCTGTACGGGGCCGAAAACCGGGAGATCACACGAGGCGGGGCGACGACGGAGATGAGCGTGGACACGGAGGGCGCGACCAAGCAGGAGTCCGAGGTCGCACACGAGGCGGAGCGGCGGCGGACCTTCGCGGTCATCTCCCACCCCGACGCCGGTAAGTCGACGCTCACCGAGGCCTTGGCGCTGCACGCCGCCGCCATCTCCTCCGCCGGAGCCGTGCACGGCAAGGGCGACCGCAAGGGCGTCACCTCCGACTGGATGGACATGGAGCAGGACCGGGGGATCTCCATCACCTCCGCGGCCCTGCGCATCGACTACGAGGGCCGTGTCCTCAACCTCCTGGACACCCCCGGCCACGCCGACTTCTCCGAGGACACCTACCGGGTGCTCTCCGCGGTCGACTGCGCCATCATGCTGCTGGACTCGGCCAAGGGCCTGGAGCCGCAGACCCTCAAGCTCTTCGACGTGTGCCGCGCCCGCAAGATGCCGGTCATCACGTTCGTCAACAAGTGGGACCGTCCCGGCCGCGAACCCCTCGAACTCCTCGACGAGATCGAGCAGCGCATCGGTCTGCGGCCCACCCCGCTGAACTGGCCGGTCGGGATCGCCGGCGACTTCCGCGGGCTCATCGACCGCACCTCGGACACCTACACCAAGATGACCCGGACCCCCGGTGGGGCCCAGAAGGCCATCGAGGAGGTCCTGGACGCCGACCGGGCCGCCGAGGCCGAGCAGGACGCCTGGGTGCAGGCCCGCGAGGAGATCGAACTCCTGGAGGCGCTGGGCGCCGACTTCGACCACGCGTCCTTCATGGCGGGGGAGTCCTCCCCGGTGCTGTTCGGCGCGGCCCTGTCCAACTTCGGGGTCGGGCAGCTGCTGGAGGCGGTCGTGGGCCTGGCCCCGGCCCCCGCGGCCAAGGTCGACGACCAGGACCGGCCGCGTCCGGTGGAGCGGCCCTTCTCCGGCCAGGTCTTCAAGATGCAGGCCAACATGGACAAGAACCACCGGGACCGGATGGCGTTCCTCCGGGTCAGCTCGGGCCGGTTCGACCGCGGCATGGTGCTCACCCACGCGGCCACCGGTCGCCCGTTCGCCACCAAGTACACCCAGGCGGTGTTCGGTTCGGACCGCTCGACCATCGACACCGCCTACCCGGGTGACGTGATCGCCCTGGTCAACGCGCAGGCCCTGTCGGTGGGGGACACCCTCTACGACGGCCCCAAGGTGTTCTTCCCGCCGATCCCCAGCTTCGCGCCGGAGCACTTCGTCGTCGCGCGGGCCGTGGACGCCGGCAAGTACAAGCAGTTCCAGCGGGGGATCGCCCAGCTCGACGCCGAGGGCGTGGTGCAGGTGCTCACCTCGGACGTGCGCGGTGAGCAGGCGCCGGTGCTGGCGGCGGTGGGACCGCTGCAGTTCGACGTGGTCAAGCACCGGATGGAGCAGGAGTTCCGGAGCCCCATCGAGGCCTCGCCGCTGGAGTACTCCGTGGCCCGACGGACCGACGCCGAGTCCGCGCCGACCCTGCACGCGCTCTCCGGCGCGGAGGTGCTGCGTCGCCGTTCCGACGACGAGCTCCTGGTGCTGGTGCACAACAAGTGGCGGCTCAAGGTCATCGAGCGCGACCACCCGTCCCTGGTGATGGAACCGCTGCTCGCGGGCGGCGTGGACGAGGGTTAGTGCGCGGTTCGGCGAACGCCGGACCCGGCTCCGCGGGAGTGGTTCCCGTGGGGCCGTCGCTTTTCCCGCAATATCGTTCGCGTTGTTTACCCCGGGTGAATGACGGTCACCCATTGTGGACTTCCGTCCCTTGTTCCGGATCGATCGACCCCGCGCTTCGGGACCTTCTCGGGCCTGTGAGCGGGTCGTTCTCCGTGGTTCCGCGAGGCGCTCCCGGAGCGTCTGTGAACTCTCGTGCTCGGAGCACATGCCCGTGCCCTCGCACGGGTAGGAACAGGGGTCCCGAAGGGTGGTCGGAGCCCCCGGGGCGGGTGGCAGAGGCCAAGATCACCGAGCCGGAGGCACCCCGCGTCAACCCTTGTGATCAGGGCGAAGGTACCCTGATCTCAGGCCACTAGGGCGCGTTCGAACACCTGACCGCATCGAGCTCTGAGCGGGTTTGTCCAGATCTGTGAAGGACGCCCGGTCGGGGTGGGTTCGGGAGGGTTTCGTGGTGCCCAGGGGACCGGTCCAGGAGGCCCGTGGAGGGTGGTCGGGAGAACCCCGCCGCCACCGTGGGGGTCTCAGGGCGATCACGCTGTTATCGACGGTCGGCAAAGTTTGTAAATCTTCACCCAACGGTAATTCTGAGCAGGTCTGGGTGTGTGTTGCATGTCACCTGTTCGTGAATCGGTGAAACTTATATGATTTTGCTTAACCTACGTTTAACAAAACAGAACAATAACGAGTGAATCAAGAACGTGGTGGCGGATCGCCCTGCGTTCGACGCACCTCACGTATCCCCCGCCTGGAAAGGTTGACCTCGGGCATGAGCGATGACAAAGAGCGCACGGTGGAGCTCCACTACGAGGGCGGCGTGCTGAAGCTGCCGGTTTTCACCGGTACCGAGGGTGAGAACACCGTCGAGCTGAAGACCCTGCTGGGGTCGACCGGTATGACGACCCTGGACCCGGGGTTCGGCAATACCGCTTCGTGTAGCTCGAAGATCACCTACATCGACGGCGCCGCCGGGATCCTGCGTTACCGCGGTTACCCGATCGAGGACCTCGCCGTCCACAGCACCTTCCTCGAGACCGCCTACCTCGTGATCTACGGGGAGCTGCCGGAGCCCGGCCAGCTGAAGGAGTTCTCCGACAAGCTGCGCGACAACGCCGACATCCCGGCCGAGATGGGCGCGTTCATCGACGCGATGCCCCGCAACGGCCACCCCATGGCACTGATGGCCAGCGCCGTGAACACCCTCGCCGCCTACTACGCCGACAGCGCGGACCCGGGCGACGAGGAGCAGGTGGAGCTCGCCACGATCCGGCTGATGGCCAAGCTGCCGACGATCGCGTCCCGCATCTACCGCAACTCGATCGGCGAGACCCCGATCGACCCGGACGACTCGCTCGACTACGTCGACAACTTCATCCGGATGACCTTCGGCGACAACGCCCCCACCGGTGAGCTGGGCGACCTGTTCAACAAGGCCGTCGGCATGCTGCTGGTGCTGCACGCCGACCACGAGCTGAACTGCTCCACCGCCACCGTGCGCGTCGTCGGTTCCTCCCAGGCCGACATCTTCGCCAGCGTCGCCTCCGGCATCAACGCCCTGTCCGGCCCCTCCCACGGCGGCGCCAACCAGGCCGTGCTGGAGATGCTGGAGGAGATCCGCGACTCGGGCATCTCCATCGAGGACTTCCTGGAGAAGGTCAAGTCCCGCGAGGTCCGCCTCATGGGCTTCGGCCACCGGGTCTACAAGAACTTCGACCCGCGCAGCAAGGAGATCAAGGTTCTGGCCAGCCAGATCCTGGACCGGGACGAGAACCCGGACGAGCTCTTCGCGCTGGCCCTCAAGCTCGAGGCCGCCGCGCTGGAGGACTCCTACTTCACCGAGCGCAAGCTGTACCCGAACGTCGACTTCTACACCGGCGTCATCTACCGCACCATGGGCTTCCCGACCAACATGTTCACCGTGTTGTTCGCCATCGGCCGTCTGCCCGGCTGGGTCGCCCACTACCGCGAGCAGCTGCACGACCCGGCCTTCCGGATCGCGCGCCCGCGTCAGCACTACATCGGCTCCGCCGAGCGCCGCCACCCGTCCCAGGGTTAGGTCGGACCAGGAGCGCCTCGACCGCCCGCCCACGTCTCGGACGAGGGCGGGCGTTCTCATGTCCGCTCCGTGACGACGGACCGGAGTAGAACCTCCCTTTCCATGTATTTTGCGTACTTTCTGTCATCGGTGTGCGACGTTGAGGGAAGTTGCACTAGGGCGGTCCCGCACCGCGTGGGACCGCACGAGGGAGGGGGCCGGCTATGGTCCGGTACGCAATGGCCGGTGACACGCTCGGTGAGCTGAGCCGGAACTGGTGGGTCTTGGTCGTACGCGGCGCCGCGGCGGTGCTCTTCGGTCTGGTGGCGCTCATCTGGCCGGGGTTCACCACCGTGGCCCTGGCCATCGTCTTCGGTGCGTTCGCGCTGGTCGACGGTGTCTCCCTGGCGTTCGCCGCCTACCGAGCGTCCTCCGGCACCCGAACGCCGCTGGTGATCCAGTCGGTGCTCGGCATCGTGTTGGGGTTGGCCGCCCTGATCTGGCCTGCGGTCGCCGTGGTCGCTCTGATCTTCCTGATCGGGGCGTGGGCGATCGTGACCGGTGTCGCCGAGATCGTCACCGCGGTGCGCCTGCGGGCGCGCATCACCTCGGAGTGGCTGCTGATCTTCGCCGGCGCGCTGTCGGTGATCTTCGGTCTGCTGCTGTGGTTGTGGCCCGGGTTGAGCGCCGTGGCGGTGATCGTCGTGATCGGTATCTACGCGATCGTGTTCGGTGTCTCGATGGTGGTCGCGGGCTTCCGTCTCAAGGGCGCCACCGGTGCGTCGGCGGACTCCGAAGGGCCCGGCGCGAGCACCGAGGCCGCTGCCTCCGACACGGGGGAGACCACGGCGACCCGGGGCGGCGACCTGCTCGACGACTCCACCGAGGAGGAGGGCGGTCGTGACGTGAACGCCTTCGACGAGGGGTACGCGGGCGGCTACAGCGCCGGTTACCGGGGCGATCCGCGGTCCGAGGGCGGTGCCACCGACTCCGGTCTCACGGAGGACGAGGCCGCCGCGCGTCGTTCGGGCAGGCACCGCGCGCCCAAGGAGCCGCCCGAGGGCACCGACACCCCGTAGGGGCCGCGAGGTCGATCCTCGCCGATCGGAAAGGGGCCGGGCCGGTCGCCCGGTGATCCGGGGCGACCGGCCCGGCCGTGTCCCGTTCGTCCTCGCGGACGACGCGTCGCGGCGCGGTCGAGGGGCCCGGCCACCCGGAACGCGGTCTCCCCGGGTCGGTGGGGGAGGAGCGGCGTCGGCCGGGTGCCGCCCTGAGCGCGCTGACGCTGTCGGCGGCGGGTGGAGAGGGCCCCGCGCCGGTCGGGATCGTCTCAGCGCCAGGACAGCGGCGTCACGTCGCCTTCCTCGCCGATCCGGGCCAAGACCAGACCGGCAGGGCCGTCGGTGTCCGCCGCAACGAAGCCGACGGCGCCTCCCTCGGCCAGGGGAACGGCGGGGCCCCGCAGGGTGCCCTGTGGAGCGCTCCAGCGCACCGCTCCGGTCACCGCGTCCCACACGGTGAAGACGGAGTGGTCGTCGGTCGACGCGGCGACCCGGTCCCCCTCCTCCGAGACCCACAACCCGGTCGCCGGGCCCGGCCCGGGGAGGTCGATGGCGCCGGTCCGTCGGCCCGTGTCGGTGTCCCACATCGTGATCGCGTCCTGTCCCGCGTGGAACAGGGTCCCCTCCTCGGTGAGCACCATCTCCCGCACCCCGTCGGCGACGGCGCCCTCGGGGGATCCGAGCGTGCGCTCCCGCTCACCGGACTCCACGTCCCACACCGACAGCACGCCGTCCCGCCCCTGCACGACCACACGGTCGCCCTCGGTGTCGAGGGCCACGGCGGCGACGTCCCCGGCCTCCGGCGGTTCCATCCGGGTGCCACCGTCCGTGGCACGCAACCACAGTTCGTCGGTGGCCCCCACCCCCNNCCCCCCCCCCCGCCACGACCCGACCGTCGCCACTGAGCGCGATGCTCTGCGGATGGGGATCGATCGCGCGCGACAGGTACAGGTCAGAGAGGCTCAGGACCGTCCGGCCCTCACGTTCCACCGACGACCACAGGGTGAGGTCACCGTGGTCGGAGAGGGCGACGGCCTCACCGTCGCGATTGGCCGTCATGTCGAGGACACTGTTGGCGTCCCCGCACGTCATCGACCGTAGCCGCTTCGCCTCCACACCTTCGTCGAGGTCGAAGGCGGACAGGCCGAACCCGGACAGCGCCAACACGGTGACCCCGTCGGGGGCGAGGGAGACCGCGAAGGCCTGGTCCGGTCCCGCCGCGGGGCAGCCTTCGACACGGGCGGTCCCCGTGCCGTCGTCCCCATTCTGCGACGCCGTGTCCGACGGCGACGAGGTGTCCGCCCGCTCCGCGTCGGCGACCTGCGCGGGTTCGTCGGAGGAGGGGCCGGGGAGCCGGGACACGACCACGGCGAAGACCACCACGGCGAGAACGCCCGCGAGCATGTGCAGACCCGGCCTCGTGCGACGCCGCTTCGTGGGGGGCCGCGCCGGGATCTCCGGGTGCACCCGGGCCACTCCTGGGTCGTGCGGTGTTCCGGTCTCCCGGTCCGCGCCGTCGCCCCCGTCTCCAGAAGCACGTCCGGTCCCGGGGGGCGCGGACACCGGGGCATCGGTGCTCCGAGGTGGGAGGGGTTGGAGCCTGTCGAGTTCCGCCGCCACCGCGGCGGGGATCCAGCTCCGCGGTCGGACCTCGGCCTCGGCCGTGCGGTCCTCCCCGAGGAGCGCGGCGCGCAGGTCGTCCAGGGACGGGCGCCGGTCGGGTTCCTTGTCCAGGCACCGGGCGATCAGCGGTACCAGGGTGTCGGGCACGCCGTCGAGGTCCGGTGCGTCGGACACGACCCGGAAGAGCACCGTCACCGGCTCTCCCGTGCCGAAGGGCTGACGTCCGGTCGCCGCGAAGGCCAGCACGCCGCCCAGGGCGAAGACGTCCGCGGAGGCGGCGACCGCACGGCCGCGCACGAGTTCGGGCGCGAGGTAGCCGGGGGTGCCCACGACCTGACCCGTCAGGGTGAGCGCCGTGTCGTCGACCGCCCGGGCGATACCGAAGTCGATCACCCGGGGGCCGTCCTGCGCCACGAGCACGTTCGACGGTTTCAGGTCACGGTGGACCAGACCCGCTCCGTGGATGCCGCGGAGGGCCTCGGTCATCCCGGTGGCGAGGGCGCGCAGACTCGCCTCGGGCAGGGGGCCGTTCTCCCGGACGACCTGGTCCAGCCCCTGCCCACGGATGTGCTCGGTGGCCAGCCAGAGCGTGGGCCCGGAGGCATCGGCGCCCAGTACACGGGCGGTGAAGGACCCCTGCACGCGCCGGGCCAGGGCGACCTCGCGCGCGAAGCGCGCACGGAAGTCGGGGTCCTCGGCGAAGGCCGGCCGGATGACCTTGAGTGCGGTGGGCACGCCCTCCGGGGAACGGGCGAGGTAGACCACGCCCATCCCACCCTCGCCCAGGCGTTCGATGACCGTGTGGCCGGCGATCTCGCGGGGATCGTCCGGGGTCAGACCCGACATGTGTTCTCCATTTCGCACGGTCTCCTCAGTCGGTCGGGGCCGTGGCGTCCGAGTCCCAGGCCATCCAGGTGACCGGTTCCTCGGGAAGGCGGTCGGAGCCACCGAGTTCGATCAGCGCGACCTGGTAGCCTCCGCCGTTCTCACCCGGTGCGGCCAAGGTGGCCATCCGGTCGGGATCGAGCGGATCGTAGGCGGCGTAGAGCCCCGCGTGCTCGGTGATCGGCTCCAACTCCCGGGGACCGTCCAGGTCCCAGCGCATGACGGTGGCCCTGTGCATCCCGTGCGCCCCGTAGGCGGCGGACAGGGTGGTGGCGTCGGCGAACCGCAGGTCCTCCATCGCCTCGGGCATCCGCCCCCTCGGACTGCGCAGCGCCAGGTCGGGGGTGAACTCGGCGATCAGCTCGGTCGTCGCGGTGTCCCACACCAGGACGTGTGAGACGCCTCCGTAGGCCAGAAGGTTCCCCGGGCCGTGGGTGAGGAGGTCGCTCTGGCGGAGTTCGGTCTCCGGGGGCAGGTCGAGGGTGGCTCCGTCCTCTCCCGAGTCGAGGTCGACCAGGGTGATGTGGCGATCGGTGTCGCGCAGTTCGGCGAGTGTGGAACCGTCCGCGGAGAGGGAGTGGGAGATCCGTCCCCGATCCTCGCCGCGGTGGACCTCCTCACCACTCCGGAAGTCATGGACGGTCAACTCCCCGCCGTCCATGGTCAGACGCGACCCGTCGGCGCTCAGGTCGACCTCGGCCCTCACATCGCCGTGTTCGATCGGCGGCAGGGCCTCACCGGACGCCAGGTCCCAGCGGAGGACGGCCCGATCCTCCTCGGAGTGCAGCACGGCGACGGCACCGTCGTCGCTGACGTCGACGGTCCGGCGCTCGTAGTCCTGGACGACGCACCACCGGGACTCGTACAGTCGCTCCACCTCGACGCGCTCGGCGACGTCGATCAGGGAGAGACCGATGCCCGTGAGGGCGAGCAGGTGGTCGGAGCCGGCCCACCAGACGCCGCCGACGTCGGAGGGACCCCACGCGCGCATGCACATGTGGTCCGCGAACCCCTGCGATACCGGGGTGGCCCCGGGCGCGCCCTCCTCGGCGACCCGCCCCTCGGCGGAGGGGCCGGGGGGTTCCTCGTCCTGGCCGTCCCCCTCCCGGGTCAGCAACCCGGCCACCAAGGCCACCAGGCCCACCACGGTGATGGCGACGATCAGTGGGGTCTTCGTTCGGTCGTGCTCGGGGAAGGGGGGAGGCAGGTGGCGACTGGAGCCCAGGGCGGGGCCCGACGCCGTCCGTGGTGCGGCGTTCCCGGGAGAGGGGGTCTCCCGGCCCCCCGGCGGCGCGTCCTGCGGGGACTCGTCCTCCTCGACCCTGGTCGCCGGCACGGGTGAGTCCTCGGCGGAGTCCTCGGACACCTGGAGCAACGCGGTCCGGGCGCGGTGGACCTCGGTGGCCACGGTGTCGGGCAGGGGCAGGATCTCGGTGACCCCGGTCCCTCCCCACCGCGACACCAGGTCCGCCGCCGTGGGTCGGTCCCCGGGGTCCTTCGACAAGCACGCGCGGACCACGTCCAGCAGGGACCCGGGGATCCCGTCCAGGTCGGGTTCCTCCGCGACCAGCCGGAACAGGAGCGCGGAGACGGGACCCGAGCCGAACGGCGGCCGGCCGGTGCCCGCGTAGGCCAGCACACAGCCCAGAGAGAACACGTCGGAGGCCGGTCCCACGTCGTCACCGCGCACCTGCTCCGGAGACATGTAACCGGGGGACCCCAGGGACCGACCCGCCACCGTCAACACGGTGCCCTCGACCGCTCTGGCCACACCGAAGTCGATGACCTTGGGGCCGTCCTCGCCCAGGAGGACGTTGGAGGGCTTGAGGTCGCGGTGGACCAGGCCGACCCCGTGGATGGCGGTCAGGGCCTCCGCCAGACCCGACCCGAGCGTGCCGAGCGTGTCCTCCGGGAAGGGACCGTGGTGGCGCACCGCCCCTTCGAGCGAGGGCCCGGCGACGTACTCGGTGGCCAGCCAGGCCCGGGAACCGTCCACGTCCGAACCCAGGACCCGAGCGGTGAACCGTCCCTGGACCCTGCGCGCCGTCCGCACCTCGCGGGCGAAGCGGGCGCGGAACTCCGGGTCGTCGGCGTATTCGTGCCGTACGACCTTGAGCGCGCACGGTTCGCCCCCACCGGGGGGTCGGGCCAGGTAGACGATGCCCATGCCGCCGGCGCCCACGCGTCGGAGCAGACGGTGACCACCGACCTCGAAGGGGTCGTCGGGGGAGAGCGGGCGCACGGTACCTCACAGGGGATGTCACGGGGGAGCGCGGGGCATGAGGCGGGGCTGGGCCTGGCCCTGGAATGGTACCGAGCCCATGGTGGGTCTCCCCGCCCGGAGGCGCTCGCCTACGGACGTCACCGATGCGCCCAGGCCCGAGCACGGTGGGCACCCGGTCGCCGGACGGCGACGGCGGCCCCGCCCCACCCCGGGCGGTGGTGCGGGACGTCGATGACGGTGGGCGCATGGCCTCGCGGCAGCCGTACCACCGCCAGGGCCCGCGTCCTCGACGCCGCGCGCCGTCCCTCCCAAGGGAGAGGTGCCTCCTCGTCCTCCCCGTGAACAGCCACCGGGGAAGTCGTCATGTCCCGTCGTGCCCACATCGCCGAGGTCGGTGTCCCCGTCGTGGGCCACGTCCTGCCCGTGCCGCCGGCATTCTTGGAGAACGACCGACCCGACCTCCTCCTCTGTGACATCGGGGGCCACACGGCCCGCGTCATGGGGATCGAGTGGGGGACCCCGGCATCCGGCTCTCCCCGACCCACGTGGTGTGGCCCGATCACGGCGACACCGCCATGGCCCGGCTCCGTGCGCGGCCGGCGGCACCGGAGTACTTCGCCGAGTTCGACGCCCGGCCGGGCGCCGGCGATGATCCGCGCACCGGTCGTGTCCGCATCCACAGGAAGGACCCCCATGGACCACCTCGTCGTCGTCACCGGAGGACCCGGTTCTGGCAAGACGACGTTGATCGACCACCTCGCCGGGCTCGGCCACGGACGCACGGTGGAGGCCGGACGGGCCATCATCCGCGACCGGAGGGCGATCGGCGCCCCGGTCCCGGACCGGCGCGACCCGGACCTGTTCGCGGAGCTGATGCTGTCCTGGGACATGCGTTCCCATCGGGAGGCGTCCGGTCGGCGGGGTCTCGTGTTCTGCGACCGCGGGGTACCCGACATGGTCGGCTACTTCCTCGACCAGGGGCGGGAGGTGCCCGCGCACGTGCGGGAGGCGGCCCGCCTGTTCCGCTACCACCACCGGGTCTTCCTCGCCCCGCCCTGGCCGGAGATCTACGCGGGCGACACCGAGCGGCACCAGTCGCCGGAGGAGGCCGAACGCACCTTCGAGGCGATGCGGCGCGCCTACCCCTCGTGCGGCTACGCCACGGTCCTGCTGCCCCGGGCGTCGGTCGCCGAGCGTGCCCGATTCGTCCTGGACGTCCTCGCCACGGCCCCCGCGCCCCGGCCCCTGTGACACCTCGCGTGGCACCCGCGTGACACCCGCGTCGCACCGGTGGCCGTACACGGCCGTAAAGCGGGAAGTCCCTTGTGGTTCAGGGTGGCCGCCGCCACACTCGTTCTAGGCACCGATACGGTGACCGGTGCTCTGTGGGTCGGTGGGGGTGATGCGGCACGTGGCGCACGAGTCGGGGTTCGGCATGCCGCCGATGAGTTGGGAGGGGATCGACCACGCGCTCAACCGCGTCCGCGGTGAGGCCGATCGGATCTCCCTCCACCTCGTCGGACTCGACCGCCACGGTGCCTATCGCCTGTTGTGCGGCGCCGACCTCTCCGGCCGCACCCGGCGTCGCTGGGAGGTCGCCGACAGCCACGTCCACCGACTCTGGAGGGTCCACGCCGCCTTCGCGGCGGTGGTCGCTCGGGCCGGGCGTCTGCGCGAGACCGGGGGCGTCGATCCCCAGTCCGAGCTCACCCACCTGCTCATGGGCGCGTGTCTGGTCCTGCCCTTGGACGAGACGCCCCCGCACGAGCACGGGCTCCTCGACCACGACACCGAGGTCATCGACCTGGCCGAGGCCACCGCCAGGATGACCGCCGACTACGAGGCGATCACCGAGGTCGTCTCCGCGGTGGAGACCGCCTGGGACGCTCTGCATCCCCGACTCGGCGAACTGGAGACCATGTGGCAGGAGGTCGGCACGCTCTCGGACATGGTCGAGGCCCCCGAGGACGAGCACGAGGACCTGCGCGCCGAACTGGAACGGGTCGGGGAGACCGTGCGTCGCGACCCGCTGGCCCTGGTCACCGACGGTGGTGTCGACACCTCCGCGATGGACCGCCTCCGTGAGGTCCTGGACCGCACCCGGGGCGAACTCCGGGACGCCCTGCGCATGCGCGACTCCTACGAGGAGAGCGTCGGCCGGCTCGGTTCGGCCATCGACGACGTCGAACAGG
The DNA here is from genome assembly GCF_018207095.1 of Nocardiopsis sp. MG754419. Classification (GTDB taxonomy): domain Bacteria; phylum Actinomycetota; class Actinomycetes; order Streptosporangiales; family Streptosporangiaceae; genus Nocardiopsis. The sequence continues at coordinate 20,846 of NZ_QOCZ01000138.1, forward strand.
GGATCCTGCGCGCCCACGCGTTGCGCACCCGGGTCCTGACCAAGATCTCCTCACCGGTGGCGATCGACGTCCCCGACCCCGTGCCGGGACTGCGCGCGGCCGTCGCCGAGATGGACGACCTGCGCGCCCGACGGCGCTGGCGTGCCCTGGGCGCCCGTCTGGGGCGGCTACAACACGCCGTGCACGAAGCCGCGGACGACGCGCGCGAACGCGAGCGCGACCTCGACGGGATGCTCCGCCGCCGCGCCGAGCTGCGCGGCCGCCTGGACGCCTTCCGTGCCCGGGCCGTCCGCTTGGGCCTGGCCGAACACGAACGACTCGTCGAACCCCACGGTCGCGCGCACTGGGAGCTGTGGAACGCCCCCTGTGACCTGCGGGCGGCCACCATCGCACTGTCCGACTACCAGAGGACGCTCCAGGAACTCGCGGAGACCGTGACCCCCGCGGACAGAACCAGAGCGGGTGAGCGCGCGTCAGACGGCGAAAACGATGGTGGTGTGAGATGAGCGAGTGCACTTCCCCCGACTGTCAGGGGCTGATCGAGGACGGCTTCTGCGGTGTGTGCGGGCTCGAGCCCGTGGACGACGGACCCCCCGCTTCGCCGAGCCGACGACCCGTGAGCGCCCCCTCGGGGCCTCGACCGGGCGGGGTTTCGCCCTCCGGGCCGCGGTTCCCCGCGCCGGCCCCACCGGGCGGGCAGGCCCCACCGGGAGGCCCGGTGGGAACCCCCTCCGCGGCCGACCCCCGGCCGACCGCCGTGCCCGCACAGGGCTCGGGTCCCTGGGGCGCGGGTCCGTGGAACCACCCCTCCGGCGCCCCCGGACGCCGGAACACCCCGACCTCGTCGCTGCCCTCCGAACCGTGGTCCCTCTCCGCTCCGTCCGACCGTGAGGCCGGGCGCGACGAGGCCTCCGCTCACGCGGCCGGCTCCGGGGACACCCGCGTCTCGGGCCGTTCCGGGTCCGAGACGCGGGTGTCCGGTTCCGTCGGCGGGACGCGCAGCGGACGTTCCTCCGGCTCCGGTTCACGGCGCGGCATGCTGGGGGCGGGCCTGGTCCAGGTCCCCCTGGTGCCGACGAGGAATCCCTCCGAGGCGATCCTCGTCGACCCGGTCGTGTCGGAGAAGAACCGGTTCTGCGGCAACTGCGCGGAGAGGGTCGGCCGGGCACGGGCCGACCAACCGGGGCGCACCGAAGGGTTCTGCCGTCAGTGCGGCACCCGGTTCTCCTTCACCCCGAAGCTGGTCGCGGGGGACGTGGTCGGTGGCCAGTACGAGGTGCTCGGCTGCCTGGCACACGGCGGCCTGGGGTGGATCTACCTGGCGCGCGACCGCAACGTCAACGATCGCTGGGTCGTGCTGAAGGGCCTGCTCAACGCCGGCGACGCCGAGGCCCACAAGGCGGCCGCGGCCGAACGCGCCTTCCTCTCCGAGGTCGAGCACCCCAACATCGTCAAGATCATCAACTTCTCCCAGCACCCGGACCCGCGCACGGGCATCCCCGGCGGTCACATCGTCATGGAGTACGTGGGCGGCAGATCGCTGCGGGAGCTGCTCGTCGCGCGGCGTGAACAGGGCTCCGGCGAGGACGTCCTGCCTCTCGAACAGGTCATCGCCTACGGCCTGGAGTGTCTGCGCGCCCTCGGCTACCTGCACTCCAAAGGGCTGCTGTACTGCGACTTCAAGCCGGACAACGTGATCCAGAGCGAGGAGCTGATCAAGCTCATCGACCTGGGCGGCGTCCGGCGCATGGACGACGCCGTCAGCCCGGTGTACACCACCCCCGGTTACCGGGTCCCCGAGGCCGAACTGCGCGGACCCGGCCCCGGCGTCAGCGCCGACCTGTACTCGGTGGGGCGCACCCTGGCGGTCCTCAGCTTCCACTTCGGTTTCATCCGCGAGCACCCGCACAGCCTCCCGCCTCGGAACGAGGTGCCGCTGCTGCGGCGGTTCGAGTCCTACGACCGGCTCCTGCGCCGTGCCACCCACCGTGACCCCGAAGCCCGTTTCCACGACGCCGGGGACATGGCCGACCAGCTCACGGGTGTCCTGCGCGAGGTCCTCGCCGAGATCGAGGGGACACCGCACCCGGCCGCGTCCGTCCTCTTCGGGGGCGAGTCGTTCACCGGGGTCCCCGACTCGGGCGCCCAAGACGCCGAACGCGTGCTCTCCCCGCCCGGCGCCACCGAGGCCGCCGCGCTGCTGCCCGCGCCCCTCATCGACCAGTGCGACCCCGCCGCCCCCCACCTGCGCCATCACGTGGGCATGGCCCCGACCGAGCTCATCCCGATCCTGCGGGGGGCGCGGTCGCCCTCCCCGGAGACCCTGCTCATGCTGGCCCGGGCGCTCATGACCGTCGGTCGCTACAACGAGTCCCTGGACGTGCTCCAGCGGTTCAGCACCGTGGTCCCCGGCGACTGGCGCACCCTGTGGTACCTCGCCGTCGCCGAGCTGAGCACGGGCCGCTTCCGTGAGGCCAGGGACCACTTCGACGAGTTGTACGACCACCTGCCCGGGGAGGCCGCGCCCAAGCTCGGGCTGGCCCTGGCCTGTGAACGCACCGGCGAACACGAGGTCGCGGCCCGGCAGTACGCCACGGTGTGGGCCACCGATCACTCCTACGTCAGCGCGGCCTTCGGCCTGGCCCGGATCCGACTCGCCCAGGACGATCGGGCCGCCGCCCTCGGTGTCCTGGACACCGTCCCCGAGCTGTCCAGCATGTACGTCCACGCCCAGACGGCGCTCATCGCCGTGCTGGCCGGCGGCGACGGGGACGGTTCGGACTTCGTCCGGGCCGGGGAACGGCTCGAACGGATCGGGTCGGACGGCGAGTCCGCCGACCGGTTGGCCGCCCGGGTCCTGGAGGCCGCACTGGCATGGCTCCAGGCGGACGGTGCCCCGCCCCCGGGGGGTCGTCTCCTCGGGGACGCGTTCACCGAGAACGGCGTGCGCTCCAACCTGGAGCGACGCTACCGATCCCTGGCCCATCGGGCCGCCCGCGTCCCGGAGCGCTACGCGCTCATCGACAAGGCGAACACCCTCCGACCCGTGAGCCTGTTGTGAGCATCGAAGGAACGGCAATGACGATGGTCCGGACCTGTCCCGCCTGTGCCGACACGGTGGCGATGGGCGACGCCTTCTGTGAGGGCTGCGGTCGGAACCTGCCCGAGGCCGCCCGTGCCCCGACGCCGCCCGCCGAGGCGATGACGCCCGACGCGGTACCGACCGCCCCCCAGGAGAGCCTGTCCGGGGTCCGCCCGGACGGCCCGTGGACGACGGCCCACGCCCCGGCCGACCGTCCCGGCGACGTGGGTCGAGCGTCCGAGGGCTCCGGGGCGTCCGAGTGGGACGACACCGACGCCCAGGTCACCCAACCCCTGCGCCGGGACGCCGTGATACCGGAGATCGTGTCGCTGCCGGAGTCGCCCGGGATCGTCCCCGAGTGGCCGCCGCCCGTCGGCGGCACCTCGGTCGCCGTGGACGATCCGGGCCTGTGCGTGTGGTGCCCGGGACGGGTGTCGGACGGGTACTGCGAGGAGTGCGGTTTCCTCCAGCCGACCGGCCGCGACCACGTGGAGGTGCGGGCCGGCCGGGCCTTCGGGGTCAGCGATCGGGGCCTGCGCCACCGACGCAACGAGGACGCCATGGCCATCCGTGTGCTCGGGGACGACGCACCCCACGCGGCGGGCGCCGTCGTCGCGGTGGTCTGCGACGGGGTGTCCAGCTCGCCCCGCTCCGACGAGGCCTCCCGGGTGACCGCCGAGACGGGCGCCACCGTCCTCGCCGAACGCCTACGCCAGGGGGTCGGCGCCCGAGAGGCCACCGGGGCGGCCATGACCCGGGCGGCCCGGGCCGTCGCGGCCATCGCCGACGGGCCCGACTCCGCCCCCGCGTGCACCTTCGTCTGCGCGGTGACGGATCCGCGCACCGGCTCGGTGACCGTGGGCTGGGTCGGCGACAGTCGCGCCTACTGGCTCTCCGGTGGGCCGGGATCCAGCACGTCGACCCTGCTCACCAGGGACGACTCCTGGAGCGAGGCGATGGTGCAGATGGGTGCGCTCTCCCGCGAGGAGGCCATGCGCTCGGCCAACGCCCACGCCCTCATCGCCTGGATGGGCGCGGACTCCGGGGAGATCGACGCGCACATCTCGACCGTGACCCCGACCGGACCCGGAACCGTCCTGCTGTGCAGCGACGGTCTCTGGAACTACTACGCCGAGGCCGAGGCCCTGGCCGACGCCGTGCCGGAGGTGGGCGCCGCGCCCCTGGAGGCCGCCCGTGCCTACGTCGACCTCGCCCTGAAAGCGGGAGGCAGGGACAACATCACCGTCGTCGTCCTGCCCGTACCCCCAGGGGGCCACCGTGTCGCACACGCCTGAGCCCACCGAGGAACGCGGTCTCCGGGTCGAGGTCGACGGGACGATCCTCGATACCCACACGACCCGGACCGTGCGGACCCGACCACGCCCCGGGGGGCGGGGCGCCGAG
>NZ_QOCZ01000139.1 GCF_018207095.1 Nocardiopsis sp. MG754419
CACCGACTCCGGCGGCCCCGTCCTCCGCGGCGAGGAAGGAGCCTGGGAACTGGCCGGCGTCATCAGCCGGGACGGCGACTTCGACGAGAACCCCCTCTGTGTGGGTCCGACGGTCTTCACCGACACCGTCGCGCACGCCGACTGGATCGACGACACCGTCCACGGCGGCGCCGCACCGCCCATCGGCGACCCCGCCGAGCCCGGCACCTGGCCCGAGTACCGGCAGGGCGAGATGGGCTGGAACGTGGCGATCGCCAAGTACCTGCTGGCCGACGAGGGCTCCCTGAAGCCCGGTGAGGTCCTCGACGACCGGTTCGACGAGGCCACCGTCGAGTCCCTGATGGACTACCAGCAGGGCACGGACCTCAAGGTCACCGGTGTGCTGGACACCCGCAGCTGGGAGTTCCTGACCGAAGAGGCCGGCACGCTCTCCCAGGGCGACGAGGGACACGCGGTCGCCGCCGTGCAGACCGCCCTGGCCGAGAAGCTCGGCTACGACCTCGGCGCCGACGGATACGAGACGCACACCGCCGAGCCGGGCACCTTCGGCCCCTCGACCCACGCCGCGGTCGAGTCCTTCCAGGAGCAGGTCGGCCTCGACGCCGACGGTCAGGTCGGTCCCGCGACCTTCCACGCCCTGGTCACCGTTCCCGAGAACCCCTGATCCCACCTCACACCGCGTGTGACACCGAAGCCCTGTCCCCCACCCGTCACACCGGACCCACGTGACGTCACCACCGCAAGCGACAGCACAGGAGGAACCATGAAGTCCATGCGCACGCGCATCGCCACCGGTCTGGCGGTCGGAGCCGCGTCCCTCGCCCTGGCCCTGGGTTCGAGCCCCGCGTCCGCCTCGGACTGGACCGTGGTCGGCGGCTTCCCCACGCAGTCGGCGTGCAACACCGAGGGCCAGGACTACATCGAGAACAACAGCGACCTGCACGACTACACCGAATACAAGTGCGAGTACAGCGGCAGCAGTGACATGTGGCTCGTCCACGTCCGCTAGCTCGGGCGACACCGCGGGCCGGGCGGTCCGGCACCGCATCCGCGCGGAGGGGCCTCGATCCGAAGAAGGATCGGGGCTCCTCCCCTGTGCGTACGGGGCCTCCCGGGATCGACCGCGCGGAACGGGCCGGGCGCCGCGCCTGCGCACCGGCTCCGCGGCCGACCCGGCCCGGTCCGCACGCGCGAGGCCGGGCCCGGATGGTCGACGGGTGAAGAGATACGTTGGCGCCCGCCGAGCGGCGGGCGCCAACGTATCTCAAGGCCGACCACAGCAGGCGAAGCGGGGCCCGCGCACGCGGCGGCGGCGCTGCGGGACGACGGCCCCGGGGTGGAGGACCTGCGAGCGACCCCGCTGATCATCGACACCGACATCGGCGGCGACGCCGACGACGCCCTCGCCGTGACGGCCGCGGCCCGTTGCTCCCCGCACCTGACGCTGCTGCTGACCGGCGACGAGACCGGCGGTGCGCACGGCCCCGGTCGACGGGCCCGTTTCGCCCGCCACCTCCTGGACGGTCTCGGCCGCGCGGACGTGCCGGTGGTCGCCGGGGCGAGCCTCGACGACACTCCCTACTACTGCGTCGACGGCCTGGTCCCCGACACCGTCCCCGCGCAGGACACGGATGTCGTCACCGCGGTGAGGACGGTCGCGGCCGCCCACCCCGGACCGTTGCGTTGGGTGGGCATGGGCCCCCTCACCAACCTGGCCCGCCTGGTGGAGGAGGCCCCCGAACTCACCCCCCGGCTCCGGGTGACCCAGATGGGCGGTGCGCTGCGCTACCGCCACCCGGACCGGGCCGAGCACAACTTCCGCCTCGACGTGGACGCGGTGCACACGGTGTTCGCCGCCATGGCCGACGGGCGCCTGGCCCCCGGTGAGTTCGTCACTTCCGAGATCACCTTCGTCCCCGACACCGAGGTCCACGCCGCACACCCCCTCTACCGGACCCTGGCCGCGCCAGACGCCCCCGACTGGGCCGGGCTGTTGGCCGCCCACCTGGACCGCTGGTTCACGCGCTTCCATCCGGCCTCGAAACAACACGACGCGCTGGCCCTGAGCGCCGCCCTCGCCCTGCCCTTCGTCGACTCCCGCCCCTTGTCCCTCGTCGTGGACGCGATCGGCCGCACGACCTCGGCCGACCACGGAACACCGGTGCGGGTGAGTCACGCGGCGCGGTACGGCGCCTTCATGGCCTGGTTGCACCAGAGGCTCGACCCCGACGTGGAGCCGGCCCATCCCGCCCCGCCGCAGGTGCGGCACTGAGCACCGAGCGGGTGCGAAAGTCCCCCGGCGTCCGCGCGCCGAACGGGTCCGTCCCACGGCCGGGGCCGTGGTCGCGGCCCGCACGTGGGGCCCCGGCGAGGGCGGTGACGGGTGGTTCTTCACCTGGGACCCGGAGGCCCTGTCCACCGACCCGGAGGAGGTGGAGCGACAGCTCCTGCGGGGGGCCGGCTTCGACGCCGGGAGCCCGGAGGCCACGCTGTTCTACGCGCTGGAAAGCCTGTACACCGAGGCCCCGGTCGATCCGCGGGTGCAGGCGGCGGTGCTGCGCGCCCTGGCCGAACACGACGGTGTGCTGCACGCGGGTGCGGCGGAGGACCGGCACGGCCGCGAGGGTGAGCTGTTCCTGGTCGAGGACGACGCGTCGGTCGAGGGCGGGTCGTTGGAGCGCCGCATCATGTTCGACGCCGACACCGGGGCGCCCCTCTACCTGGAGATCGTGGCGGTCGAGCCCGACGCGTCGGAACCGGAGGACGTGGAGTACCCGAGGGTGAACCACTACGCGGTGATCACGGAGACCGCCTGGGTGGCGGAGGTCGAGGACCGCCCCTGACCCGTGGGCGCGAGGGTCCGGGCGTGGGGGACGATCCGGCGACGGCACACCGGGCGGTGCGCGCGGCCACCGGCCACCGGTTCCACACGAGGGACGGCCCCCGGTCCACGCGATGTCGCGCGGACCGGGGGCCGTGCTCGTGTACGGGCCATCGGACCGGACTCGTGGCGGCTCACCCCGACCCGGTCCCGCCACGGGCTCACGGCACGACGTGGCCACCGGACCACGGCACGTCGAGGCCGCGCGCACCGCCGGCGCGTCGCGGGTCAGCCCAGGGGGCTCTGCCCGCGGGGACGGGCCACACCGGCCCCGAGCGCGAGGCCGCACGCCAGGAGCACCGGCAGCAGAAGACCGGTCCCCACACCGAACTGGGCGGACAGCATCCCGATCACCGGAGCTCCCACGAGAGGTCCGAGGTAACCGATCGCCGCGACCGTTCCCAGGTTCCTTCCGACGTGGCGGGGGTCGATCTCCGCCGCCGCGCTGAACAGCTGGGGCACCGCGCACGACAGCCCCAGTCCGACCAGGGCGAAGCCCAACAGCACCGTCGCCGGCCACGGGATGCCCAGGGCGATGGCGAACCCGCCGATCACCAGCAGCGCGCCGGACCGCAGGAGGTTGACCCGGCCCAACCACAGGGCCAGACGGTCTCCCATCAGACGGCCGAGGGTCATGGTGACGGTGAACGCGGCGAACACCGAGGCCGCGAACGTGCCGGACGCGCCCACGCTCTCCTGCGCGAAGAGCGCGCTCCAGTCCTGGACGGCGCTCTCGGACAGCATGGCGGCCAGGACCAGCGCCCCCACCAGCAGCAGGTGCGGCGAGAGCCGGGGCCGGGGTTCGGCCCCGCCGTCGGGGCGCGGATGTCGTGGCTCCGGTGGCACGAACCGTACGAGGGCGCCCACGGGCAGGAGCGCCACCAGGGCGAGGAGCACGCCCATGGACTGGAACGCGACCAGAGGTGACAGGCCGGCGTAGGCGGTGAACATCCCGCACAGAGCGCCGAAGCACGCCCCCAGAGAGACGAAGGCGTGGAAGGACGACATCAGCGACCGTCCCAGCGGCCGCTGCAGAACGGCCGCGTGGGTGTTGACGCTGACGTTGAGCAGGGAGTGGGCGGTGCCCAGCACGAACAGCGCCGCCGCCAATTCCTGGGGCCCGCGGGCCGTCCCGGGCAGGATGAGGCAGAGCGCCGCGGCCACCGCGGCCGGGGCGATGACGAACCGGGGGGCGCACCGGTCGAGCAGTGCTCCGCCCAGACGGGCCGTGACCATCGCCCCCACCCCCATGCAGAGGAGTGCGAGGCCCAACTGGTCGGCGCCGACGCCGGCCTGGTCCTTCACGGCCGGGATCCGTGACGCCCACACGGGCAGTAGCGCGCCGGTCAGAAAGAAGTACCCGGCCAGCGCCGAACGGGCGTACAACGCCTGCTTCTCGGCGGCAACGGTTCCTGGATGACTTTGTGCGGTGTCGGGGCTCACGGACACTCTCCACGTCCTGCGGGGTGATGAAATGGATTCAGGCCGGCGTTCGGAATACATGGGTGACGGTGGGGGATGACGCCAAGGGGATCGCTCTGCCCTGCGTACTCGTCGTTCGACCCACGGCCGGCTGAAAGAGAGAGATTACAAGCACCGCCGGCGACAGAGAAGCATTTCGCGCCCGTGATTCCTGTTCCTGCGAATCGCTCAAATCCTATCCTCAACGCATTCATGAACAACAAGATGATTGTCCGAGATCTAATCTTGATCTGCAATCAAGAGGCTTGCCCAAAAGAACTCGCATGGTCCTCATATCCTTGTTTTCGACTTTTCCGAGCGATCACTTTTGCCACATAACAGGACACACGGAGATCGCCGACGAAGTTTTCCGACCTTTTTCCGGACCGACCCGGGGTTTTGTTTCACGGCTCCCGGCGTTGGCTCCCGACCGGATGTGGGATGGAACACGCGGCCACGCGGCCACCTGGAACGCCAGGTGAGCGCTCCACGCCCGCGCACGGGCCACGCGCGGGTCGGGCGGGCGAGCCACGGCACGTGTCACGCACGGCGCCGGAACGTGCCCGGCGCGCACCCCGTCGGCCCTGTTCAGAGCGGCGGGGCGGCGAAGGACGGGGGTAGCGAACGGTCGGGACGGGGAACGATCACGAACGGAGCCGAGCGAGTGGGGGACGCACATGGCGGACGCACAGGAACCCGCGACGGGAGCCACCGCCCACGTCGGGTACAGCCATCTGTTCCCCGGCGCCCGGATGCGGGTCGAGGCCGAGAGCGGACACGGCGCGATCCACCACACGCCGGAGGAGTTCGGCGTGGAGTTCTCCGACGGTGCGCGGTCGAGCGCGCGACTGTTGCGGGAGGACGGCGAGAGTCCCCCGGTCCTGGTCGTGGCGGGCTACACCACGGCTCGGGGCACCCGTGTCGACGAGCGCGTCTGGACGGTCGCCGCGGCCGTCCCCGCCGACGGCGGGGTCGATCTGCGGCTCGGACAGCGGTTGCCGTCGGGCTGAGCGCCCGTACACGGTCACCCCCGCGCGCCGTACGCGGGCACCCCTGCGGTTGCGGACGCGTGCGGGCTCAGGGCTTGGTCCCACCCGCGCAGCGCAGCCGGGAGAGCACGCGGCACCCCTCCTCGGCGGCGTACACCCGCGTCCCACCCGCGCACCGTGCCCGGACACCCCGCGCGCACCACGGGTGCCCCTCCCCAGCGGTCACCACGCGCCCAGGGCGCACTCGCGGCCCCCACGTCCCCTCAGGCACCGCGAAGAATCGGCCGGTCGAAAACACGGCGAACCGACCATCCCCCACCGCACACCCCCTGATCAGCGCGAACACCGCGTCGCCCAGGGGTCGGCGTTTCATGGGGACGCTCAGGGGCAAGAGCCGCACAGGAGGTACCCCCGTGGAGACGCAAACCCTAGTCATCATCGCGATACTCGTCGTGGTCGCGGCCGTGCTCGTCGCAGGTATCACGTTCGCCGCGCGGTCCTCGATCCTGCCGGCCCGGCGCACGGCCCGACTCAAGCAGCGCTTCGGTGCGGAGTACGACCACGCCGTGGAGACCCACGGCGACACCGCCGGGGCCGAGAAGGACCTCGCGGAACGGCTCTACCAGCGCCAGGGCATCGAACTCCGCGACCTCACCGACGAAGAACGTCGGACGTACGCGGACGCCTGGACCACGATCCAACAGCACTTCGTGGACGACCCGGTCCGCGCCGTGCACGACGCCCGCGGTCTCGTCGAGTCGGTCATGCGGGACGTCGGCTACCCCGAGGTCCCCACCGTCACCGCCGACGACGACGGCTTCGAGCGCCTGGCCAAGGTGCTGTCCGTGGACCACCCCGCCGCCGTGGCCGACTTCCGTCGCACCCACGCCGCCGGCCACCTCGCCGAGGCCGACCAGGAACAGACCGAGAACCTGCGCGAGGCGCTGGTGGCCTACCGCCGCCTCGCCGACTCGCTTCTCGGCGGACTCGCGCCCCGCAACGGCGGGTCCGGGCGAGACGACGGCGGGTCCGGTGGAGAGCGGCCCGCCTCGACCGGTGATCAGCCCGTCGAGAACGCCGCGGAGGAAGGTCGGTGAGCGGTTCCGGCCTCTCCGGAGGTGGCGGGGGCGGAGCCCGCTGGACCCTGCGCGCACACCACACACGGACCCGACGACCGGATCAGGAGGCACGACCGGTGGAGATCTCGAAGGAACCGGACGCCGCGGCGACGACCCCCGCGTCCGACGACGACGGACCCTGGGTCCCCGCGCCGGACCACGTCGACCCGACCATCACCGAGGTCGACGCCCAGGTGAAGGACCCCGACCCCCTCCCCCACCGTGAACCGGGGAGCAGCGGTCGGAGCAAACGGAGTTCCCCGGCGCGCAAGCGCCCCGCGGCCGAGCCGAAGAAGCCCGCGGCCCGCTCCGCCGAGCCCGATCGGCCCGCGTCCACCTCGGGTCGGCCCTCGAACCGGGACGAGGAGCCCTGGCGGCTCCGGCCCCGTGGTTTGGAGAGCGACGGGCTGCGGGAGCGCTGGAACGAACTGCAGATCGGGTTCGTGGACGATCCGCGTTCGGCCGTTCTGGAGGCGGACGCGCTGGCGGCGGAGGTCGCCTCGGCCGTGGTCGCCGCCCTGGAGGAGCGGCGCACGGCGCTGCGCACCGCCTGGGAGGACGCCGACAACGCGGACACCGAGGTGCTGCGCCTGGCCCTGCGCGATTACCGGAGCTTCGTCCGACAGCTCAACGGCGATGACGGTCCGACCCCCTGAACGCGGGCGAACCCCCTGAACACCGGGGCCTCGGCTTCGAGCCGGGGCCCCGCCGAGCGGTAGCATCTGTGGCGGATTCTCCCCCCGTCCGCGCGCCCCGCCCTCCGGAGAACGCCGTGTGACGGGGTCGCCCCAGACACGGAAACGGACGGCATGGACGCTGAAGAGACCCAGGTCATGACCAGGACCGGCGAGTACACCACCAGTCACGGGTGGGAGTCCGCGGTCCGAGGCCGTGTGGCCGCCGCGGTCGACCGGTTCTCCGGCCCACTCGCGGAGCTCGCCGAGCGCGACGCCAACGACGGGGACACCCGCCTGCTGGTCGCCGACTTCTGCGACGTCGGCCTCAACTTCAGCAAGTACCGCGACATGACCACCGAGTACCGCACCAGCGGCGACTCCATCGACTACGCGATCATGCTGGAGGGCGCGCTCTTCGCCCCGGTCGAGGTGCGGCGGATCGGCCAGGAATTGGATCTGCGCAACATCCAGATGTCCCGGCGGCTGGCCTCCGAGGAGGGCGCCGAGTGGATCTACCTCACCAACGGCCGGGTGTGGCGCGTCTACCACCTGCGCGCCGACGGCGATGGACACCTGCCCGTGCCGATCGTCGACGTCGACCTCCTGGACGAGGAGGCCCACGACCGCAACGTCGACGGGCTGTTCCACATGACCCGTGAGGCGGTGGAACACGGCCGGTTGGACGCGCTGCGCCGGTGGCGTGAGGCCGTGGAGGCGGCCCCGCTCGCCCGGGCGCTGCTGGACGACCGGGTCGTCGCCGCGGTGAGCGACCGACTGCGCGAAGGCGCGGAGCACCCGGGTCACCTCGGTGAGGACGACGAGATCCGCCGTGTGCTCGGCCAGGAGGTCATCCCGCGCGGCCTGCTCGACTGATCGACCCCGAAGGTTCCGGGGCCGGCGACGCCGCGCCGACCCCGGACCGGTTCACGCGTGCGGATACTCCCGGCGCTGCCACACGATGGCCATCGACAGCACGCCGGCGAGGAGCAGCAGGGCGGCCGTACCGATGATGCCGCCCATCGTCGCGCCGGTGATGGGCAGCCCGGCCCCCGCGGCCGGGCTCGACCCGTCCATCGGTTCGGCGAGCGTCACCGACGCGGAGTCGGACGCGGGCCCCTCGCCCGCGGCCTGACCGGTGTCGGCCCCCGGTCCGGCGTCGGACGGTCCGGAGCCCGCCGTGGCCCGGGGGTCGGAACCGGTCTCGGAACCCGGCTCCGGACCCGTCTCACCACCCGTCCCGGAACCCGCTGTCGACTCCGTCCCCTCGAACACGTGGTGCGCCGTGCAGGTGACCTTCTGACCGAACCCGACGTCGACCGTGCCGCCGTCGTTGATCGCCTCGCCCGCGTCGTCGGATCGGCAGGTCCACGCGTCGAGCGCGTACCCTTCCGGCCCGTTCTCCCCCAGCGCGTAGCGGCCGGGGCCGACCGCCACGTCCGTCACCTGTTCGCCGGCGCCGGTCCCCTCCACCGCGGTCGGGCCGTCGGCGGTCAGGGTCCAGTCCGTCGTGACGGCCGTGCCGACCGCGCCGTGGTCGGCCGTGCGGGCCAGGGTCAACGTGGTGTCGCACGAGACCGCGTGGGTGAGGACGTACCTGCTGGAGGGCGCGTAGAGCTCGAAGTCCAGGTCCGCGGGGTCCACCGACGGCGCGGTGTCGGGGTCCTCTCCCCGGGCCATGCGCACCGCGTCGACCACGCAGCCCTCGGGGACCTCGACGTCCTCGGTGCCGGTGACGGCGGCGTCGAGGGGGTATCCGGACCGGACCCGGCCCGGCTCCTGCGGCCGAGGGTCGGCGCCGTCGGGGCCGGCCAGGGCCAGGCGCGCGTCGAAGCCGTCGGGACGGTCCTGGTGGTCGACGGTCTCACCGTCGATCTCCCAGCGACGGTCGACGGTGAGGTCGCCGCCGAGGGCCGGCTCACCGTAGACGTCGCACTCGATGGTCCCGTCGGCGGGGACCTCCACCGAGAAACCCGGGGCGGAACCGACCGGAGCCTCCTCCGCGAGGTCGATCCGTCCGCGTTCACCGGTCACGTCACGGTGAAAGCACACGGCCGGCTCCCCCTCCCGGGCGATCGACCGGTACCCGTCCTGCGTGCCCTCGGCGACGGTGACGACGAGGTCGTCCACACCCTGTGGATGCACCAGCCCGAAGCGCACGGAACCGGTCGCGTCCGTGGTGGCGCTCGCCGGGGCCACCACGGCCCCCGGTGTGCCCGACACGTCCGCGTCGAAGGTCCAGCCGGATTCCGCCCGCACCGCGTCGCCGAGGTCTCCGGCGTTCCCGGGCGGAACCAGGTACTTGGTCACCGACACCGTGCCCGAGCACGGCCGTTCGTCCGAGCCCCGGCCCGCCGCGGCCGGCCCCGCGGTGTCGGTCGCGTCCGGGGCGTCACCGGTGGCGGGCGCGTCCGCGTCGGATCCGTCCGCAGCGCCCGTGGCCGTCTCACCCGCGCTGTCTCCCGCACCGTCCTCCGCGTCGGGAGGGTCCGGGGGCGAGGTGGCGTCGACACCGCACACGCCGTGCGGCGCGGGATCGGGGGTGGCCGGCCGGCCGTTCACGATCTCGGACCCGCGCGCGAAGTCGTCGGTGAGCGAGTCGTAGGTGGTCCCGGGCCGGAGTTCGGGGGTCCGGCCGATCCGGGACGGCGCGCTCTCCCCGGCACCGTCGCCCTGGGCGCGCGCGATCGCGAGGCGGCTGCCCTCGGCGACGCCACCGTCTCCCAGGGGGATGGTGAAGGTACAGGTGCCGTCGGCGGCGGACGTGCAGGTGGCCCAGGGTTCCTCGATCGGGTCCCCGCCGGCGCCGTCCACGAGCACGAGGGCCACGTCCTCCGATGGCGCGACCTCGCCGACCGCCGAGCGGTCGCCGTCGGTGCGCACGACCACGAAGGCCTCCTCCTGCGCCGTGCGTGCCGCGGCCGGACCCGTGAGCAGCACGCACAGGGTGGAGGACAGGGCCAGGGCGACGCTCAGCGCCGTCACCTTGTGTGCACGCCTCGGTCGCACGGCCGGGGACTGGGACCGCCTGAACACCGACATAGATCACCTTTCGTCGCCACGCAACAACACAGAGTAACTCTTGTTCGCGCAAGACGCCCGAAGGTGAGACAAGGGCGTTTTGCGGATCCGACCCGCAAAACGCCCCACGTCACACAGCCCGTGCACGGTCCGGGGTCACTCCAGCGGGACGCTCATGACGCGGTCGTCGCCGTCCTCGGGCGAACCCCAGGCGTCCCGATTGCTCGTGCTCAGCCACAGCGCGTCACCGTCGGGGTGGGCGACGACCGTGCGCAGTCGACCGAAAGTGTCGACGAAGTGCGCCTCCGGCGCACCGACCTCTCCCTCACCGGTCAACGGAATCTCCCACAGCCGCGAACCGCGCAGGGACGCCACCCACAGGGAGTCGCCCGCGATGGCCGCGCCACTGGGCGAGGCCTCCGCCGGCTCCCAGGTGACCAGCGGATCCGTGAACCCGTCCTCGCCCCCGGGCCCCTCGACGATCGGCCAGCCGTAGTTGTTGCCCGCCTCGATGAGGTTGACCTCGTCCAGGGTGTCCTGGCCGAACTCGGTGGCGTAGAGGTTCTCCTCGTCGTCCCAGGCCAGGCCCTGCACGTTGCGGTGCCCGTAGGTGTAGACGTGGTTGTCGAAGGGGTTGTCCGGGGCCGGTTCGCCGGCGTTCGTGACGCGCAGGATCTTGCCCGCGAGCGAGTCGGTGTCCTGGGAGGTGTCGGTGTCCTCGGCGTCTCCGGTGGCCACGTAGAGGTACCCGTCGGGCCCGAAGGCGATCCGCCCGCCGTTGTGGGTACTCGCCGCGGGGATGCCGTCCAGGATCACGTCGGCCTGACCGAGGCTCCCGGTCTCCTCGTCGTAGGCGACGCGGGCGACCCGGTTGTCCGAGGAGGTCGTGAAGTACACGTAGGCGTAGGGCTCGTCGGGGAAGTCCGGGTCCATCGCCAACCCCAACAGACCCCCCTCCCCACCGTGCTCCACACCGTTGATGCTCCCGGCCTCGGACACCTCCCCCTGCGGTGTCACGCGGGCCACGACGGCCGAGTCCCGCTGGGCCACCAACGCCGACCCGTCGGGAAGGAAGTCGATGCCCCAGGGAACGTCGAGGTCGGTGGCCAGGTCCTGGGGGGCGCCGAGGTCGAGGGGGCCGGCACCGGCCGAACCGTTCGCGTCGCTCATGTTCTCGGCGTCGCCGTCGGAACACGAGGTGAGAAGGAGGACGGTGCCGAGGAGGGCACATGTCGTGGTGGTGGTTCTCCGCGCCACGAGGCGCGTAGGTGTATGTGCCATGCCGCACCTCTGCCCACTGAGCGCCGGGCTACGCTCACCGCCCGTCGGCTCTCTCCACGTTCTCGTACCCCTGGTTCACCTCTTCCAGGAGGCGTTCGGTGTCGGTGAGCAGGGCGCTGTACACCGGACGCCGCTCGTCGTCCCACTCCCGGTCCACGCGCCGGCGCAGGGTGTCCACCTCGCCCAGCGCGTCCTCGACCATGGCGCGCAGGTTCTCGGAGGGGGCCTGGTTCTCCGGCTCCTCCCGGTCGTGGACGGTCTGGAAGATCTCCGAGGCCCGTTCCAGCACGGGAGCGAGTTCCCTCAGGAAGGCCTCTTCCGGTGGCGGGAACCTGGAATCGGAGCGCGTGGTGGAGCGCAGCGTGCGCACCAGGGACTGCACGTGACGCGAGGCCCGGCTCAGGGCCTGGATCCAGTCTCGATAGACGTCCAGTTGGACGGGCGAGGGTTCCTGGTCGGCCAGCAGGCGGCGGGGGTTGAACCGCATCCGGTCCTTCTGACGATCGACGCACTCCTGGGCGTTGCGGATGGTGCCGTCGAGCCCGTCCACGGCGTCACCCCAGTAGTCGGCTCGCACGCCGTCCCGGCCGCCACGCAGCCCCGCGGCGATGTCACCGGTCAGGGAACGCAGGCCGTCCGCGAAGTCCAGGACCGCGTTCTCCGCGTCCCGGAACCGGACGGCGGGGGCGAGGGCGACGTTGGTCAGCAGGGCGCAGGCGGCGCCGACACAGACCATCAGCAGGAGCGACCCCAGGTCCTCGACGTTGGTGGCGGTGCCGCCGGCCAGCGCGAACGCCGCCACGACGGGGACCTGCGTGCCCTGCTGGCCGAAGAACCGCACCTGCCCGGCGATGAGGGCCACCAGGACGACCAGGGCGAACGCCCACACCGCGGGGCCGACGGTGAGGCCGGTGATGCCGGCCATGAGCGCACCGGCGAACACCGCCGCCACGTAGCGGCCGCACTGGAGGACCGACCCGTACACGCTCGGTCGGACGACCAGGAGCGCGGTGAACGGGGCGAACCCGATCTGGGTGGACTCCCCCAGAAGATACGCCGCCACGTAGGCGAGTGTGGCGGCGATGGCGCATTTGAGGATGAGGACGGCGGTCTCCCGCTCGAAACCCCGTCTGCGATAGGCGCGGTCGATCCCTTGCCACAGCCGTCCCTGGGCCATGCTTCCCCCTCCGTGGTCACCCTGCGTACGGTGGCGACTCTTACCCGGAAGCGGGGCGTCGAACTCGCCTTTCGCCGATGGCTCAACGGCGGACCATGACGAGGACCCCACAGGACCAGCCGAGCAACGGGAGCCGTTCCCATCCGGCCCGGGACTCCAGGTCCGAGATGAGCGCCTCCACCGCCAGACAGTGGTCCTCCGGCAGGGTGGTGCGCGCCGGCTGCCGAGCGAGGTCGTCGACCACGTAGAAACCGCCCCGGTCCACCAGGGACAGGGCCTCGTCCAGGTGGGTGAACTTGCCCGGTCCGGTGTCGGCGAAGATCAGGTCGTACCCCGGACCGTCGTCGGTGGCGCGGTCCCCGAGCCACGCGCCCCCATCGGCCTCGTAGAGGGTCACCCGCGGGTCAGCGGTGTGGTGTCGGCGGGCCACGCCCAGGCACGCGGGGTCGTTGTCGAGGGTGTCCAGCCGGGAGTGATCGTCCATGCCGGCCAGGAGCCACGCGGTGCCCGCGCCCGTTCCGGTGCCGAGTTCGAGGAAGTGGCCGCCGGGCTTGGCGGCCACCAGGGCGCGGAGCAGCCGCCCCACCGCCTCCTCGCAGGACATCGTGAAGCCGAGGCGTTCGGTGTCGGTCTCGATGGCGTCCAGAGTGAGCGGACGCTGCTGTGTCGCTGTCACGGGTCGCTCCCTGGTCGATGCGTCCAGAACACCAGGCTAGGCCCGTGAGCTGCATCGATCCAGGACATGTGGGGGGAGGCCGCCGGAATGGTGCCGTCCTCACCACTCCGACGGCCGGGACCGCTCTCCTCCGCCCGGGGGGAACGCCGGAGGACTGGGCGTTACTGAAGGCGAAGCGAGGGGTCGGGCGTGGTGCCCGGGTCCGAGTCTGTCCTTTTCGGGACCCCGGGACCACCGATCAGTCGGCAATCCCTCAGGCGTTCTCGTAGACCCCGTTCAACCGCTCCATGTCCACGATGACGACGTGGCGGTACCCCGACTCCAGCAACCCCTCCGAGCGGAAGCGACGGATCGCGTTGCCGACCGCGTCGGTGCGCGCTCCGATGAGTTTGCCCAGATCGGTGTGGGAGAGCCGGACCCCCAGGGCGACCCCCTGCGAGGTGGGGGTGCCGTGGCGCTCGGCGAGGTCGACCAGGACCCGCGCCAGCCGGGCCTCCACCTCGTAGCCGAAGAACTCGGCGCGGTGGCGGTCGGCCCACTCCAGACGTTCGGCCATCATCCTGACGAGCGCGCGCCAGGCCTCGGGGTGCTCCTCCAGGAACGACTCGAACACCGCGTGCGGAAAGGCGCGCACCGACAGCGGGGAACAGGAGGTCACCGTGGCGATCGGCGGGGTGTCGCGGAACATGCTGAGCTCACCGACGAGGTCGCCGCGCAGCCGGATCCCGAACATGGCCTCCGTCCCGTTGCGCAGGACCGAGGTGACCTTGACGCAGGCGGACTCCTCGTTCTCGCCCTCCGGTGGGGGCCCGAGGAGCATGACCTGTTCGCCGGCGTCCCCCTGGGAGATGAGCACCCGGTTGGCCGGCAGATACTGCGGCGGTGCCAGCGACAGCAGGCGTTCGGCGGCGCGGGCCCCGATCCTGGACATGAAGGTGCCCGCCGGCCAGTCGGTCATACGTCCTCCCGATCACTCCCCCCTCCATCATGCCCAGTGGCCGCCGAATCGTGCGTAGCGGCGCGGAGAACCGCGGGTTCGTGACGTTCCCCACGGAGCCACAGGTCAGGACCGTGGGACCGGGGCCCGTACCCCTCGGGGCGCGCGTCCCGGTCCCCGGGTTCACCGCTCCAGCGGCGCGCGGACCCCCGATCCCCGGGTGAGGGCGACCACGGCGACCGCGACCCCCGCGACCAGCGCGGCGAGCGTCAGCGCGACCAGGTGCAGGGCCTCGGTGAAGGCCGCACCCGCCAATCGGCCACCGGTGAGGATCGCCAGGAGTGCGCCGACCACCGCGATGGAGACGGTCTCCAGGCTCAGCCGGGTCGCGTTGAAGACCCCCGCGGCCGCCCCCATGCGGTCGGGTTCCACGGTGCCCAGGCCCAGGGCGTCGATCATTCCGCCGGTCAGGCCCACACCCGCCCCCACCAGCAGGAACGGCAGGGCCACGGACCCCAACGAGGCGTCCGGTCCCAGGGTGGTGAGCCCCAGGACCCCCGCCCCCGTCAGCGCGAGCGCCCCGACCACGACCGCCGTGTGCGGGAGCCGGGCGGCCAGTTCCGCGCCCACCGTGGGGAGCACCAGTGTCGGGACGGTCAGGAACAACAGCCACGACCCCGCTTCGCCGGGGCCGAGCGCGACCACGCTGATCAGGTAGGACGGCAGGTACACGAGCAGCGGGACCAGCACCGACATGAACGTGGCCGCCGCCAGCGCGTAGGCGACGAACCGACGGTCGGTCAGCAGGTCCAGGTCCACGAGCGGCTCCGCGCGGCGCCGCTCCACCAGCACGAAGGCCACCGCGCACAGACCCGCCAGGGACAGGAGCCCCACCAGGACGCCGACGCCCCGCGCGGGTCCCTCCACGAGGCCACCGATGAGGAGCAGGAGCGCGGCGGTGAACAGGACACCGCCCCACCGGTCCACGGCACGGCCGTCACCCGGCATCACCGGGATGCGCACGGCGAGGAGCAGGACCGGGACGGCGATCATCGCGGGTCCGGCGAAGGCGAACCGCCAGCCCACGGATTCCACGAGGAGTCCGGCGACAGCCGGCCCGAACGCGGTGCCCGCGCCCAGCACGGTGCCGAGCAGACCGAACGCCCGCGCCCGCGCGGGCCCCTCGAAGGCCAGGGCCAACATCGAACCACCCCCGGCGACCGCCGCCGCGGCGCCGACACCTCCCAGCGCACGCAGTGCGACCAGGACCTCGATGCCCGGGGCGAACAGGCACAGCAGGCCGCTCACCAGGAACAGGCCGACCCCGAAGACGAAGACGCGGGTCCGTCCGACCGCGTCCGCGATCGTGCCGGCGCACACGAGGAAGGCGGCGAAACAGGCGTTGTAGGCGTTGACGACCCACTGCGCCGAGGTGAGGCCGACCCCCAGGTCGGTCTGGACGTCGGGCAGCGCGACGGAGGCCCCGGTGAGGGCCAACGGCAGGGTCAGGGTGGACAGGAGGACGGTGACGAGCACGAGGGTGCCGCCGCTCGAAGGTGGTGTCACGAGAACTTCCGGCGTGGTGAGAAGGGCGCCGGGCAGGCCGAAGGACCGCACCGGCGGGGACGCTGATGCGGCGGTCGGAAACGGTGAGGTCGGCCGCCGCTAGAGGGCGGCCGGGTCTTTCGCGAGCGGCATGGGCGTGAGGC
>NZ_QOCZ01000140.1 GCF_018207095.1 Nocardiopsis sp. MG754419
GGCCCATCGCGGGCGGGGCACCGTAGGACCAACCGCCGCTCTGCGGTGGCCGCCCGCCCTGGTGAGGGCCGTGGGGGTGCCAGTAGGGGGAGGACATACGGCCGCCAGTTCCTTGGGTCGAAGGGGCGCAGCGAGCGGGGCGCGTCGAATGCAGACTACCGAGCGGGGCGACCCGCCGGTCACACGACGGGGGGCGGCCGTGGCCGCCCCCCGTCGCCTGGTGTCGTCCGTCCGAGGACGGACCGTGTCACATACCGCTGTAGGGCACCGCGCCGATGATCTCCACACCGAGGCTCTTGCCGTTGGGCAGGTTGTAGCTGACGGTCTCGCCCACGCGCTTGCCGTTGATGGCGGAGCCCAGGGGGGACTTGGGGGAGTACACGTCGATCGGGGAGCCGCTCTCCTCCCGGGAGGCGAGCAGGAAGGTGACCTCGTCGTCGTCACCCTCGAAGATCACGGTGACGGTCATACCGGGGCCGACCACGCCCTCGGTACGGGGCGTCTCGCCGACCCGGGCGGTACGCAGGATCTCGGTGAGCTGGAGGATGCGGGCCTCCATCTTGCCCTGCTCCTCCTTGGCGGCGTGGTAGCCACCGTTCTCCTTGAGGTCGCCTTCTTCCCGGGCGGCCTCGATCTTCTCCGCGATCTCGATGCGCCCGGCCCCCGACAGGTGGTCCAGCTCAGCCTTGAGCCGGTCGTACGCCTCCTGGGTGAGCCAGGTGACGTTGTCATCGCGGGTCTGGGTCACGGGAACTCCTTGTGTACTAGTAGCTGAGGCCACCAGGCGGCCAGAGCTGAACTTACGAGAATATCACCGAGCGCGATCGTGCGTCCGGTGTCCGTGCTCTCGGGGGTTCCGCCCCATCCCTGGTACCCGGTAGGGGAGGACTCGTCGAATCAGTCTTGCGAACCTTGTTCCCTACAAGAGGCCACTTCTACCGTGGAAGCCTGACGAACCGTTTCAACGCTCGCCTCGACCATCCGGTTCCCGGACTCGACCTCGACCCGGGTCGTGCCCACCTCGACCATCTGGGAGTCCAGAGCGCGCAGCAGGCACTCGGCGCCGTCGCGGCTGTTCACCTCGAAGGAGATCCGCGCCTCGTCGGCCGACGGAGCGGACACCGTCACCACCTGGTGGAAGACCCCGCCGCCCAGTCCGGTGTAGTTCATCACGGACAGTCCCCAGCCGAAGGTCACGGCCACCGCGAAGAGGGTGCCGACGACGAAGAAGACGGGCCCGTTGCCGTGGCGCTTGCGTAGCGCCGGCGCTGTGTCGGCAGTGTTCACGGCATCATCTTCCGGGGTCGCTGACATTGGGAATCTCCGAGCGAGGGGACGGTGTTGTCTAAGATATCCCCGACCCGACAGCCCCCCTACGCGGCCCGCACGTGAGTCGTCCGAGCCGTGGAACACCAGGGTGGTGGCCATGTCCCTGCCCAGGGGTCGTCGACCGAGCCAAGGAGAAGCCTTCGTTGTCCGAGCGCCTGCGGCTTATGGCCGTTCATGCCCATCCCGATGATGAGTCCAGCAAGGGCGCGGCCACGATGGCCCGCTACGTCCAGGAGGGCGCGGAAGTGCTGGTCGTCACCATGACCGGCGGCGAACGCGGTGACATCCTCAACCCCGCGATGGAACGTCCCGACGTCCGGGAGAACATCGCCGAGGTCCGTCGTGAGGAGATGAACCGCGCCCGCGAGATCCTGGGGGTCGAGCAGGAGTTCGCCGGCTTCGTCGACTCCGGCCTGCCCGAGGGCGACCCGCTCCCGCCCCTGCCCGAGGGGTGCTTCGCGACCCTTCCGGTCGAGGAGGCCGCCGCTCCGCTGGTCGCGGCGATCCGTCGCTTCCGTCCGCACGTGATCCTCACCTACGACGAGAACGGCGGTTACCCGCACCCCGACCACATCATGACCCACAAGGTGTCGATGCACGCCTTCGACGCCGCGCCGGAACCGCACGCCTACCCGGGCACCGGTGACCCGTGGCAGCCCCTCAAGCTGTACTACTTCGTGGGGTTCCCGCCCGAGCGCTTCGAGGCCCTCGCCACGGTCCTGGCCGAGCGCGGCCTGGAGAACCCCTTCGAGGAGTGGTCCAAGCGCATCAACGACAGCACGCGGCGCCGCTGGGAGATCACCACCCGGGTGCGGTGCAACGAGTACTTCGACGTCGCACACGACGCCCTGCGGGCCCACGCCACCCAGATCGACCCGAACGGTTTCTGGTTCGCCGTTCCCAACGACGTCGTGGCCGAGGCCTGGCCGACCGAGGACTACCACCTCGTGCGGTCCCTGGTGGACACCGAGGTCCCGGAAACGGACCTCTTCGCGGGTGTCCGTGAGTCGATGAGAGTATGAGCCCATGAACACCCTTCTCGCGTCCGCGCCGGTGCTCGCCGGTGGCTTCTCGTTGGACAAGGACACCGTCACACCCGGGGTCATGGGCTTCCTCGCCATCTTCGTGATCGGTGTGGCCCTGTACTTCCTCATGCGCAACATGCTGGGCAAGCTGCGCGGGGTCGCGGCCCGCGCCGAGGAGACGGAGGAGACCGCCCAGGCGTCGGAGAGGGCGGAGACGGCGGAGCCGGAGACGGAGACGTCCGGGGTGGACGTCGCCGCCGCCGAGTCCACAGGGACCGTCGAGAACGGTTCCGGGTCGGACGTCAAGGGTTAGGGCCCGTCCGGGCACTCCACGGCGGGTCCGGAACCCGTGACGCCCGTGGTGGGTGGGATCGTTCCTCGCGATCCCACCCTCGGCATCTGCCCGGGTTCCAGAGAGCAGGTCCCGCCGGAGCCCGAACGCATCCCCTGCGGTTCCGAGGCCGCGCACCGGGTCCACCGGGGTCGGAGTGACCCCGTGAGGGGCGCTCCGGCCCCGGAGACGCGCCGGCGGGTGGTCCACGTCGACCCTCCTGTGCCACGGGCCCCCACCTCGGGGTGGAGCATGGCCGGCAGAGTGGAACCATGTCCAACCGCCTGAGCGACGCGACCAGCCCGTACCTGTTGCAGCACGCCGACAACCCCGTGGAGTGGTGGCCCTGGGGCGAGGAGGCCTTCGCCGAGGCCCGCCGCCGCGACGTCCCCCTCCTCATCTCCGTCGGCTACGCGGCCTGTCACTGGTGCCACGTGATGGCCCACGAGTCCTTCGAGGACCAGGCCACCGCGAGCCGGATGAACGCCCTGTTCGTCAACGTCAAGGTCGACCGGGAGGAACGTCCCGACGTCGACGCCGTGTACATGGAGGCCACCCAGGCGATGACCGGCCAGGGTGGTTGGCCCATGACGGTGTTCGCCACCCCGGACGGTGCGCCCTTCTACTGCGGCACCTACTTCCCGCGCGACCACTTCCAGCGGCTGCTCGAAGGGGTCGCCACGGCCTGGCGGGACCAGCGCTCCGACCTGGTCGACCAGGGCGCCCGGGTCGTGGAGGCGCTCGGCGCCCCGCGCCGTTCGGTGTCCTCGACGCCGCCCGCCACGGCCGACCTGGACCTGGCCGTCCAGGGGCTGGTCCGCGACTACGACACCGCCCACGGAGGGTTCGGCGACCATCCGAAGTTCCCACCGTCGATGTTGTTCTCGTTCCTCACGGCCCAGCACGAGCGCACCTTCCCGTTCCAGTCCGCCGACGAGCCCACGCCCGCCGCCCTCATGGCCGGCGGCACCGCCGTGGCGATGGCCCGAGGAGGGATCTACGACCAGCTCGGCGGCGGGTTCGCCCGCTACTCGGTGGACCGCGGCTGGGTGGTGCCGCACTTCGAGAAGATGCTGTACGACAACGCCCTGCTGCTGCGGGCCTACACCCGGCTGAGTCGACGGCCCGCGGAGGCCGATCCGGCCGCCGAGGCCGACCGTGCCCTGCTGCTACGGGCCGCACAGGAGACCGCCGACTGGATGCTGCGCGACCTGCGCACCCCCGAAGGGGGATTCGCCTCCGCCCTGGACGCCGACAGTGAGGGCGAGGAGGGCACCTACTACGTGTGGACCCCCGCCGGTCTGCGCGAGGTCCTGGGCGAGGAGGACGGTGCGTGGGCGGCCGCGCTGTTCGGGGTGACCGAGGACGGCACCTTCGAACAGGGCGCCTCCGTGCTGGTGCTGCCCGAGGACCCCGACGACCCCGAGCGCTACGACCGGGTGCGCGCCGCCTTGATGGCCGCCAGGGCCGACCGGGTGCCGCCGGCCCGTGACGACAAGGTGGTCGCCTCCTGGAACGGGCTCGCCATCGCGGCCCTGGCCGAGGCCGGCGCGCTGTGGGGGCGTCCCGCCTGGATCGCCGCCGCCCGGGAGGCGGCCGACCTCGTCCTCGACGTCCACCTGCGGCACGGGCGACTGGTGCGCACCTCGCGCGACGGTCGCCCCGGTCCCGGCACGGGCGTTCTGGAGGACTACGCCAACCTCGCCGAGGGACTCCTGGCCCTGCACGGGGTGACGGGCGAGGCCCGGTACGTGCGGGAGGCGGGCGGACTCCTGGACACCGTCCTGGACCACTTCGGCGACGACGAGGGCGGGTTCTTCGACACCGCCGACGACGCCGAGAAGCTGTTCAGCCGGCCGCAGGACCCCACGGACAACGCCACCCCGTCGGGACGGTTCGCCGCCGCCTCCGCGCTGCTCACGTACGCGGCGCTCACCGGAAGCGAACGCCACCGCGTCGCCGCGGAGGGCGCGCTGAGCGTCGTGCCGCTGCTGGCGGAGAAGGCCCCGCGTTTCGCCGGCTGGGGGTTGGCCGCGGGGGAGGCCCTGCTCAGCGGTCCGCGCGCGGTCGCCGTGGTCGGCGATCCCGAGGACCCGGCCGTCGAGGAACTGGTGCGCACCGTGCTGCGGTGGGCCCCGCTGGGCACCGTCCTGTCCCGGGGCGACGGCCACGATGACGGGGGAGTGCCCCTGTTGGAGCACCGCACGCCGATCGAGGGTCGGGCCACCGCCTACGTGTGCGAGGGCTTCACGTGCAAGCTTCCCGTGACGAGCTCCGAGGAACTGGTCAGTCGGCTGGTGGGCTGAGCGATGCGGCGGGGGAGGGCCGAACGGCTCACCGTCCCGTCGACCGGGGCCGGTCGAGGTCGGTGGAACCGTCGTGACCTCGGCCCCGGCTCACGGGGCTACTGGAGCCGGACGTTGTCGATGATGGTGTCGACGACGTCCGGCCGGTAGTCGGGCTGCCGGATCTCCATGTACACGGTGCGCGGGGTGTCGGGCGGGTGCACGGCCACGGACGTGAACGCGCCGTTGCCGTTGCACTCCGGCCACTCCCAGAGCGTGCCCTCCCACTGCTCGCTGCGGACCGGTCGCTCCTGCGGTCGGCCCGCGCACGGGTCGGTGTCGCCCACCCTGCGCAGGTCGGGGGAGCCGGGCAGCACGGTGGCGTACACCCCATAGGAGGGTCGGTCGGTGGCGTGCCACTGGTCGGTGTCGGTCGCCGCCAGCAGACCGGGGCCGGCTCCGGCCTGGGCCACGGCCGGACGCGCCTCCTGGTCGGCGTTGAACTCGCGGGCCCACACCGAGGGCACGTCCACGCGCACGTCCTGGGCCGTGTGGCGGACCGTGGTCAGTGACACACCCGGGGCGCCGAGCGAGGCGGTCACGGCCAGCGCGAGCACACCGGAGGCGACGGCCAGGCCGCCGAACCGCCGCCAGGGCATGCGGTAGCGGCCCCACCACGGTTCGGTCCTCGGCAGGTCGGGCGACATACGGATCGCCCTGACCCGGTCGGTGAAGGTCTTGGCGTCACCCGGACGGTCCTCCCGGTCCACCGACAGCGCGGAGAGGATGAGGGCGTCCAGCGCGGGCGGCAAACCTGGCCGGATCCGGCCAGGAGCGACGCGCACCGGGGGGCGTGACGGGGGCTGTCCGGTGATGAGCTCGTAGGCGACCGCGCCCAGCGAGTACACGTCGGAACGGACGTCCAGGTCGCCGCCGGGCATGCTCTGCTCCGGCGACATGTAGCCGGGCGTTCCCGCCGCGGCGGTGAAACCCGAGGCCTCGTCGATCGACTTGGCGAAGCCGAGGTCGGCGACGAGCACCCGTTGACCGACGGGGGAGGACTGCAACAGCACGTTGGACGGCTTGATGTCACGGTGGATGGTGCCGTGGTTGTGCAGCACGGTGATGCCCTGGCCGATCTCGGTCAGCAACCGCAGTGCCTCGTCCAAGGGGAGTTGACCGCGACGGACGAGGTCGGCGACACTTCCTTGGTCGGCGTAGGTCATCACCATGTAGGGACGGCCGTCCGGCAACACGTCCACGTCGTGGACCGCCACCAGCCAGGTGGAGTCGGTCTGACGCAGAATGCGCGCCTCCTCCAGGAAGCGGTGCTGGATGTCCATCTGATGCGCCCAGTTCTCGGCCAGCACCTTGATGGCCACCGGGTAGTTCAGCAGGTCGTCCTGGGCCAGCCAGACGGTGGCGAACGAACCGGATCCCAGGCGCCGGATGACGCGGTAACGTCCGAAGGCCTCCGGTTGGCTCATGTCCGCCTCGGTCTGTTGGGGGTGATTACGCGGTCGTTGCCCACTAATACACCATCTGCGAACGGGCGTTGGCTTCCGCGGATATGATCCCCTTCCCGGGTAGCGCCGAAGCCCGTGGGGAGGGGACACTGGGGAGACCCCCTCGGACTCTCCCCCTCGTGAAGTCACGGTGTCGGCATGTGAATCGTGTCAAGCAACGGAGCCGAACGGGGTTCGTGGACGTCCTATCGACGTGTGCCCCTCACGAACGGACGTCTGACGTCAGCCAGGAAGAGACGAACCATGCGCAGTAGTGACCAATCGGACCACGAGGAGAGCCCCACCCCCCGCCGTCGGGTGGCGAGCAACGTCGACGAGGAGCTGGAAGAGCTCGCGCGTCGGGCCAGGGACGGCGACGCCGCCGCCCTGGACGACCTGCTCCGTCGCATCCAACCCGAGGTACTGCGCCGCTGTGCACGGTTCCTGCCCTACCGTCAGGACGCCGAGGAGGCCTGCCAGGACGCGCTCCTGCGGGTGGCGCGCAAGATCGACAGCTTCAAGGGCGACTCCCTGTTCACCACGTGGCTCTACACCGTGGTCTCCAACTCCGCCCGGCAGACCTACCGGTCCATGAAGCGTCGCTCCGCCGAGTTCCCCACCGAGGCCGAGCGCATGCCGCACCAGCGCGACCCCCGCACCACCAGCGTGATCGCCGGTTCGCGGATCGACCTGCTGGAGGCCCTCGACCAGTTGGAGAAGGAACGCCCCAACCTGGTCGCGCCGTTGGTCCTGCGGGATCTGTGCCAGATGGACTACAACGAGATCGCCTCCGAACTCAACCTCGCCCTCGGAACGGTCAAGTCGCGCATCCACCAGGGCCGCAAGCACGTACGGAAGTCGCTCGCCGTGACGTGAAGGCTCCAGGCGAACTACTCTGGACTTCATCCCCGTCGGCACCTCCTTCACTGGAGTGCGCCGTCTTTTGATCCAGCTCTGAGAGGTTTCGCCCATGGGGCTCCGTGACCCCCTGTACTGGCTGTACGAACGGCGGTTGGAACGCCGTCTGACCAGTCAGGAGATTCCCCGGCACGTCGGCGTCGCCATGGACGGCAACCGGCGCTGGGCCAAGAACAGTGGCCTGCCGGGGGCCGAACAGGGCCACCAGGCCGGGGCGAACAAGATCTTCGAACTGCTGCGGTGGTGCGACGAGATCGGTGTGCAGGTCGTCACCCTGTGGATGCTGTCCACCGACAACCTCACGCGCGACGAGAACGAGCTCGGCCCGTTGGTGCGCATCATCGAGGAGACCATCGCGCGCCTGCGCGAGGAGGGGTGGAACACCCGGCCCGTGGGTGCGCTCGACGTACTGCCCGATTCCACTGCCCGTGCCCTGAAAGAGGCGGAAGAGGCCACATCCGGGAACCCGGGTCTGGTTGTCAACGTCGCCGTCGGGTATGGAGGTAGACGTGAGATCGCCGACGCGGTTCGGTCGCTCCTCCAGGAGGAGGCGGCCCAGGGCACCGGTATCCAGGAGCTCGCGGAGCGCCTGGACATCGAGGATATCGCCCGGCATCTCTACACGCGCGGACAACCCGATCCCGACCTGCTCATCCGTACCTCGGGCGAGCAGCGGCTCTCGGGTTTCATGCTGTGGCAGAGCGTGCACTCGGAGTTCTACTTCTGCGAGGTCTTCTGGCCTGCCTTCCGCAGGGTCGACTTCCTTCGCGCTCTACGCGCCTACGGCGCGCGCAACCGGCGCTTCGGCTCCTGACCCCCGCATCCACCCACACCATCACCACGTAACGCGGAGTTCACGGGGTGGTCGGTTCGGTCTCTGGAAAACGGGGTCTCGTGCGCGTAGCGTCGTAGTCAGCGGATGGCGTTCGTCCATCCGTTCGGGAGGCCCCGTCTCATTGATGTTCTCCGCCCCGGCGGGATGTCGACGAGGAGGGCCGGACCCGGCCCTCGTGGGTCTGGTCCCGGTCCTCCATGATCCCGTGACAGAAGGGCGCCCTCGCGGTGCCCAAGGGGAGAACGAGTGGCTAGTTCCTCGACCGATCGCCGTGACACCCAGTCCCCCGCCGTCCCCGAGGCGGTAGAGGGCACGCGCGTCTACGTTCTCGATACCAGCGTCCTGCTCGCCGACCCGTTGGCCATGACCCGGTTCGCCGAGCACGAGGTCGTCATCCCCGTGGTGGTGATCACCGAACTGGAGAGCAAGCGTCACCACCCGGAACTCGGGTACTTCGCGCGCAACGCGTTGCGTCGCCTGGACGACCTGCGGGTCGCCCACGGACGCCTGGACGTCGCCGTTCCGGTGAACGACGACGGAGGCACCCTACGGGTGGAGCTCAACCACAGTGATCCGGCGATCCTGCCGGCGGGCTTCCGGCTCGGCGACAACGACACCCGGATCCTGACGGTGGCGCGCAACCTCCAGGAGGAACGTGGAGACGAGGACGCCGTCGTCCTGGTGAGCAAGGATCTGCCGATGCGGATCAAGGCCTCCTCGATCGGTCTGTGGGCCGACGAGTACCGGGCCGAACTCGCCATCGAGCACGGATGGACCGGGATGGCGGAGCTGGACGTGCCCGCCGCCAACATCCAGGAACTGTTCTCCCAGGGGCAGAGCGAGATCGAGGAGGCCAGGGACCTGCCCTGCCACACCGGTCTGGTCCTCGTCTCCGAACAGGGGCGGGCGCTGGGCCGGGTCCAGGCGGACAAGTCGGTGAAGGTGGTGCGCGGCGACCGGGACGTGTTCGGTCTCAAGGGCCGGAGCGCCGAGCAAAGGATCGCCCTCGACCTGCTCACCGACCCCGACGTCGGCATCGTCTCCCTCGGGGGTCGGGCCGGCACCGGCAAGTCCGCCCTGGCGCTGTGCGCCGGCCTGGAGGCCGTTCTGGAGCGCGGTCAGCACCGCAAGGTGATGATCTTCCGTCCGCTGTACGCGGTGGGCGGCCAGGACCTGGGGTACCTGCCGGGCACCGAGAACGACAAGATGACCCCCTGGGGTCAGGCGGTGCACGACACCCTGTCCGCGGTGACCAGTGAGGACGTCATCGAGGAGATCGTGGACCGCGGGATGCTGGAGGTCCTGCCGCTCACGCACATCCGGGGTCGCTCGCTGCACGACGCCTTCGTGATCGTGGACGAGGCCCAGTCCCTGGAGCGTGGGGTCCTCCTGACGGTGCTGTCCCGGTTGGGGGAGAACTCGCGGGTGGTCCTCACCCACGACATCGCCCAGCGCGACAACCTCCGGGTGGGCCGCCACGACGGGGTGGTCGCCGTCATCGAGAAGCTCAAGGGCCACCCGTTGTTCTCCCACGTCACCCTGACCAGGTCGGAACGTTCGCCGATCGCCGCACTGGTCACCGAGATGCTGGAGAACTAGCCCCGGTCCCGGCATCACAGGGGCCGCTCCGGTGCGGGCGCCGACGGCGCGGTGACGCCCTCGGCGCCCGTACACCGGCCGATACGGCCCGGGGGAGTCGCCGCGGATCCGCTCCGCGGTGCCGGCCCTCGAGGAACCGCACGCGTGGGCCCCGGCCGGACCGGCCGGGGCCCACGCCGCGTCGGGGGAGCGTGCGGACACGGCCGTCGGTCAACGGAGCGAACCCACGTACCGGCCGACCCTGCGCAGTCGGACCAGGTTCGCCTCGTACCGCGCTCCGACCAGTAGCAGGAGCAGGCCGACCACCGCGAACGGCACCCAGTTGGGCAGCAGCGTCGTCAGGTCCCACAGGGGTGGCCCGAAGGCGCGGAGGGACACCAGCACCAGAGCGGCTCCGCCCAGGATCAGCGGCGCCTGGGCCCGGGCGCGCACGCCCCACAGGACCGCGACCAGACCCGCCACCAGGGCGGCGGGGACCCGCCATCCCATGTCCTGGTCGTCGAGCGCCAGCCACACGGTGGGGCCCAGGAGCAACGCCAGCCCACCGGCGTGGGTGAGCCAACTGGAGGGCGGCGTCGTGGCCCGACGCGCCCACTCCCAGCCGATCACCACGAAGGCGAGGGCGGGCGGCACGGTGTAGGCCTCCGGGACGGAGACGTCCCAGGCCGCCAGCACGGTCCACAGCGCGCAGAACATGAGGAGACCGCCGACCACCGCCAGCCACCACCGTCCGGGCCGCACCGCGCAGGCCAGGGCGATCACCCCGACCACCGCCAGGGCGACGGCGACCAGTTCCGGCCGCCCGCCCGCCGTGACGGTCAGGACCAGTGCGAGCACCGCCCACACGGCGGCCGGGATCTCGGCGGACTCCACCAGCGGTGAGCGCAGGCGCGGGGCGGCGATCGCCACCGCCGCGACCACCACCAGCGGGCCGAACGCCGCGTACTCCGGGGGCACTCCGAGAGCCGACAGCAACGCCAGGGCGAACGCTCCGGTACCGAAGGTCGTCGACGCCGTCGAGGCCAGGGCGATCGGCCGGGTGCGCGCCAAGGCCGCCGCGAAGGACGTGGCGACCGCCCACGCCAGGAGCACCCCGGCGGTGGCGTAGGGCTCCGACAGCGCCCAGCCGAACGCCAGGACGAACGTGTAGAGCCCCGCGCTCCACGGCACCCAGGACGCCCCCCGCCTCCGCACGGGCCCGGCGCCGGCCGTCAGGACCGACGCGACCAGGACGGTCCACACCAGGGCGACCACGAAGGGCGCTCCCAGGGTGAACGGCAGCGGCACGAGGGTGACCGGCGCCAGCAGCGCCGCCCCGGGCACGAGCAGGCGCGGGAAGGCCGACCACACGGTGCCCACGGCCAGGGCGCCGGCGACGAGCACTCCCAACGCCACCGCCGGACCCGCCTCGGTGGCGCCGGACAGACCGACGAACACGTGCGCCGGTTCCCCCAGCGACGTGGGGGAGGCCTCGGCCCACAGGCGGCTTCCGGCGAAGAGTGCGAGAACCGGAGACCTCGCCGGGCCCACCACCAACGGCAGCGCGGTGAGCAGGAGCAGCCCGACGATCGCGAACGGCCCCGTACCGGACCCCCGCGGGGCCGGCGCGAGGGCGCCCGGACCGATCAGTCGGGACGCGCCTCCGTGGAGCAACAGGGCCGTGGCGCCGAGCAGCAGGGTGGTGGCGCCCAGCAGCCACCATGTGCCCAGGGCGCCGCCGGCGAGTGTGGCGGTGGCCGACAGGGACAGGGCCCAGAGCACCGTCGACACCCCCCACGCGGAGACGGTGAGCCCGTACACGACCGCCGCGACGGTGTCGTCGGCGAACGTCCGGCGGGACGACAGCGCCGAGACCACCGTGACCGCGGCGAGCAGCACCAGCGCCGACAACAGGGCGTGCTGCTCCACCGACGACCAGGCCAGTCCCAGGAGCAGGGTCCCCAGACCGCTCACCCCGGGCAGCCAGGCGAACCGGGGTGCGTCCAGCCGTGACACGGACAGCAACAACGCGGCTCCGACCAACAGCGTCCACACCACCGCCACCGCGAACGGCGCACCGAACAGCACCGGCAGCGGGACCAGGGTCGGCGGGACGACCAACGCCGCCCCCGCCACCGCCCAGCGACGTTCGATGAGCACGACCAGCGCCATCGCCACGGCTCCGAGGATCAGGACGCCGAAGGCCGACAGCACCCCGACCAGGGGCTCGGGTGGGGCGGGCAGCCCCAGCACGGCCGAGGCGGGCTCGCGCAGTACGTCCGGCGAGGCCGACCAGAGGGCGTACCCGGTCGGGAACGGCGTCGGCCCCGGGGCACCGGTCGGCGCCACCGCGAGCGGCGCCGCCGGTAGAAGGAGCACACCGGCCCAGGCCCACGGCGCGCGCAGGTCGACGCGCCGGTCACGCGCTCCGGGGGTCGTCGGGGCCGGCAGCGACGAGGGGGTGGGGATCCGGCTCAGCGTCAGCGCCGTCGCCGCGGCCAAGAGCACCATGACGCTCACCAGCCACCACTGGGACCCGTCGGTGCCGGGGACGATACGGCCCACGATCACGTAGACCGCGCCGATCAACAGAGCGGGCGCCCAGGTCAGCATCGCCGCCATGTACAGACCGGCGACCCGGCCGCCCGGTTCGGGGCGCGGCCCGGGCGTGGCGAACCGGCGGGCCACCGTGGCGGCCACCAGCGCTGTGGCCGTGAGCAACAGCAGGGCGGCCAGGGTGGTGTACCGCTCGGGGAGCGCCCAGGTCGTCCCCGTCAACAACGTGAGGAAGCCGACCAGCACCGGCACCGTGCTCAGTCCGCGTGGTGCGACGCCCGCGCTCATGACCAACGCGGCGCCGACCAGCAGGGCCCACACCACGGTGACCGTCTGGGACAGCCCCAGCAGCAGCGGAAAGGCCAGGAGCGTGGCCGGGGCGAGCAGGACCGCGGTGACGAACAGGGAGCGGCGCCGCAGCAGCCACACGACGCCCAAGGCCAAGGCCGCGGACACGACGATCCCGGCCAGGTGGATCAGGCCGAACGGTGGAACCGCTCCGGCCTCCACCCCCAGCAGCGTCACGGCCGGTGCCGACATGTCCGCCGGAGTGAGGCTCCAGGGCGTCACCGTCACGCGGGGCAGCGTCGGAAGCGTCGAGGGCCCCGCGGCCAGGGGCAGCAGGGCCAGGGCCGCCAGACCCGCGACCGAGTAGACGGTCGGCCGGTCGGGGGCGCCGCCCCGCCCCCGGGCCATCAGGAGACCGGTCACCCCGCAGAGGAACAGCGCGGTGGCCAGGGCCCACCAGTTCAGTGGGTCGTCTCCGGCGGTGTCGACGAACAGCACGATCAGGGCCGTGACCACCAGGGCGAACGACCACACGGTGACCGCGGCCCCGTGAAGGGTCCGGACCGGAACCCCCGGGCGCGGTGCGCCGAGGAGGTGGACGGCGCCGACGCCGACGAGGCCCGTGGCCGCCACCGTGGCGAGGGCCCAGGCCGGGTGCGCGCCGGGTACGGCCGCCACCACCAGGAACGGCACCGGCTGGGCGATCACCGCCGCCAGGACCCGCGGCGCGCGCAGCGGCACCAGCGACGGATAGAGCGTCAGCAGCGCACCGATGACCACCAGCGCCGCCGCGGCGTACCCGGCCCCGTCGGTGAACGCGTCCACTAGGAGCCACAGGGCCAGCGCATCGACGCCCAGCAGGAACGCGGCGACGACGCCGAAGGCCTCCGCGGTGGCCCGCAGACCGCGCCGGTACAGGGGCAGGGCCACACCGGCGAAGGTCACGGTGGTCAGACCGAGCACGGTGGCGCGGGCGCCGGTCCCGAGGTCGCCCCAGGTCCACACGGCGAAGGTGAGCGCCGAAATCCCGATGAGGAGGGCGCCCAGGCCGAGGATGACGTTCTGCGCCGAGCGTCGGCTCATCTCGCGGACGGGAGCCTCGGGAGCGGCGGACAGGTCGGGTGGCGGCGGACCCAGAGCCTCTGCGCGGCCCTGAGCGGCACGCACGGCGGAGTGGGGCGCCCCCTGGGCATCGGGTGGCTCGGGGCCGCGTGGCGGCGCCGGAGCGGAGGTGGGGGTGGCGGGCGCGGCGACGCGGGTCTCCCAGCGCAGTCGGGCCAGCACGCCGGGGCGTTCCTCGACCAGCGCGTGTCTGCGCCGGTCCAGTGAGGCCAGTTCGGTGTCGATCCACCACAGGCGCTGGGCGGTGGGTCCGACGAGGCCGAGCCCGCAGTGGTGGCAGGACCGCACCGACGCGGCCAGGGCGGACCGGCAGTCGGGACAACGGCGCGGTGCCCCGGGCCGCGGGGGGCTTCCTTCGGCGTTCATACCTCCATGCTCCGCCGGCGACGGACCGGGCGCATCGGTACGGGTACTCAGAGACGAACCGGCGAGAGGTGTGACACCCTCCCGTGGGGCTTGACCGACCCTTGACCCTGCGTATCGAACCGCTGGTCAGAGGCGCGTGGAGTGAGCACATTCCGTGATGTGAGTCAGGACACGGTAAAACCGGCGTTACTTCACCGTGACGATGATGCAGGCTGAATGCGCTGCATTGAGCAACCCCCTCCCGTGTGGGAGCCCCACCCCGTGGTCGGTCGAACGGCGATGTTCCGTCCCCTCCACGCAGGTCATCAGGGCCACGCGGTCCGACGGCGGCACACCCGCACCACGCGCCATCCCCGACCTGGGCGCGCGTGCGTCAACGCGAAAGGGCGAACTTGCTACTCCACCGCATCTCTCTGCGCCAAATGAGCGCGGTCGGCGCCGCGGCGATCGCCGCGGGCGGTATGTTCACCGTCTCCGCCTTCGCCGGAACCGGCCCCCTCGACCCGGATCGGGCCACCTCCGCGG
>NZ_QOCZ01000015.1 GCF_018207095.1 Nocardiopsis sp. MG754419
GGGTGGGTTCGTGGTGGGGGACGGGTCCGTGCAGGACTCTCCGGGGGTGAGAGTCCCTACGGCAGCCGCCAGTTCACCGGAGCGGCTCCCTGCTCCCGCAGCATCTCGTTGGTCCTGCTGAAGGGCTTGGACCCGAAGAAACCGTTGCGCGCCGACATCGGGCTCGGGTGGGCCGACTCCACGCACGGCACGCCGGGCATCAGCGGCCGCAGATTCCGGGCGTCGCGCCCCCAAAGAATGGACACGAGCGGCGTGCCGCGCTCGGCCAGGGCGCGGATGGCCTGCTCGGTCACGGCCTCCCACCCCTTGCCCCGGTGGGAACCGGGGTTGCCCGGAGCCACGGTCAGCACCCTGTTGAGCAGCAGCACACCCTGTTCCGTCCACGGCGTGAGGTCGCCGTTGGAGGGCATCGGGACGCCCAGGTCCTCGCCCATCTCCTTGTAGATGTTGCGCAGGCTCGCGGGCAGTCGCACGTCCGGCGCCACCGAGAAGCTCAGCCCGACCGCGTTGCCGGGGGTCGGGTAGGGGTCCTGACCCACGATGAGGACACGCACGTCCTCGAAGGGCTGTTGGAAGGCGCGCAGGACATGGTCGCCCGCGGGCAGGTAGGTACGACCGGCACCCACCTCCTCGCGGAGGAAGTCGCCCATAGCGGCGATCTGTGGGGCGACCGGCTCCAACGCCTTCGCCCAGCCGCTGTCCATGATCTCGTTCAGGTCCCTTGTTGCCATGGCCAGAACACTAGCTTCAGACAGCGACGACCACGCCCGTTCGGGACCTTCGTTCCCCGAGCGATCGGTGCACGCGGGGAGGGCCACCGCGTCCGTCCTGGTCAGAGCTGAACGAACTTCCCCACGCATGGGCCGGACCGTCGCGTACCCAAGGCCGCAGGCGAACTTAAGGGCTCAGAGGACTGACGAGAAGTGGCTGTTCGGTGACTTCCGATCCGTGCGGGGCGGACGGGTGTGTGGATGGCGTCACAGGGGCCGAGTTCGCGAGGACCGACAGATGGCACACGCGTCGCGAACATTCATATGAATATGAAAGCGTTCCTTTCGCTGTGGTGTGGGTACCCGATCCAAGCTGAGCATGAGGGCAGGTCGCTGATTCGACCTCAAGAGAAAGGACCGAATGCCAGATCGGCGGCAACGTAAAGAACCGTGATGATCAGCCATACGCGCACGACGGACGAGGCAAGGTAGAGCGATCGATCTACGAAGCGGAATCGGCGATTGCGCGCAATAATGCGCATTCTTTTCTTCGTCAGCTGCTGTTCCATGTCGGCGAGCTGCTCCTCCGTGCGTTTGTTCACGGTTCGGTTGTGTTCAAGGAGGCCTTCGAGGATCTCCTGGGCCTTCGGAACGCTGACGACGGCGCTGAGTCGTTCTGGAGACGTGCTCGGGGGTAGGTGTCCGTAGATGAGTCGCTCGCACTTGCGGACGGCGGCCAGTCGATCATTGACGGAGTCGCGGGTGATCTGAAGTTCTCGTTGTTTTCTCTCACGTAGTAGTCCTGCTACCACCAGGTCATCGGTGGCGTGAATGGAGCGCCGTCGGGATCGATCGTGGACAAGAGTCAATGCCAGATAGAGTGGAATCGAGATGATAAGTAGGGTGATGGACCCCGTGATGCCAGAGAACACTGCTACGCACCTTTGTTCTTCCGTGTCGGTCCCGGGGTGGGAGGCTTTGGCCTGGCCGGGGAGCGCCCGGTCAGCCTGTCCGTTTGGTGCCCAACGGCCCGGGAGAGAATGCTACCTCCCAGATCTGGGGTATCTTTGATCGGTTTTTCAGATGACGCGGGCTGCGCGGAAGAGGCTCTTTTTCCGGGTTCAATGCGCTTCGCGGATCTATCTTTGTTCTCTATTTTTGGAGTTGATGCTTCATTCGTTTGTGTTGTGAGATTTTTCTTGACGAACGACCTGGCTTCAGAGAGTAGCTCTTCGGGTGCTCCACATTTCGCGAGTAGTTCATCCGGGCTGCTCTTGATGACTTCCTCCAGTCGGGCCTTGTAGGACTCGAGTTCTTTCCTGCTGGTCTCTGCCTGTGGAAGTTTCCTGTCGCTTTCGTCCAGATATTTGTTGTGATGTGATAAATGCAGTTTGAGTAGCTTACTCTCCCCTTCGGGTAGTGCTGGAGATTGTATGATCTCGTACCTCTGGTTTCTGTTTATCCGCAGGTATCCGTCTTCGACGAGCGGCTCCAGCTGAACCTGAACGTGTGCTATGTGCTTCTTGACTCTGTCTTCCTCCCTTGCGATCTCGTTCAGTTTGCTTTTGATGGTCTTGAGGTTGATTTCTGCCGCCAGCTTGCTCTTTTCGGTCAGCGTGTTTCGGCTCATTTCGATGGATTGGTTGCTGGAAGTAATTTCAGCTACAGCTTGCGCTCGAGTGAGTTCACTTTCTTTTTTCGTGTTATGCGTGAGTTTTTTATCGTTCTCCAGTCTCTTGTTGTACAGGCTGTAGCTGAGCGCGCCGGCAATGGTCGCCAATGCGGTGAATGCGACGGCTAGGGTGATCGCCCCAATTACGGCTACTGCGGAAATCTCTTACTCCCGAGCTCTAGGAGGCACGTTGGTGATGTTCACTGAGGTGCTCGATGGTGAAGGCGTGCTTTGGCCGACCGTTCTGCTGCATCCCTGGCCTGGAGGAAGTTGAGGGACACGTGGGCGTGACGAGGATTCCCTGTTTCCGGGTCCAGTGTCTCAACGGTATTTTCCAATGAATTGACTCTCGCCTTGAGTGTGCCGACGGTTTCTCCGATCCCGATTCGCATCTCGTCTATCTCTGAAGAGTGTTTTTCCAGTTCCTCGAGATAAGACATATCGGGAACGATCACCTCCGAAGAATCTACTCTTGCCTTGTGGAAGGCGTAGATCAAGAAAAGTAGAATTGAGATCGATATTATAATCGCGACGTTCATGGTCAGGGGCTGCATGGTACCTCCTATGTGTTCGGATGCGGGCCTATCACTTTTTCCTGGGCTGCTTCTTGGGGCCGCTGTTTTGGTTTCTCAATCTCGCCGCAACTGCTTTATTCTTGCTGGCTTGCTTTCTTTTTTCGGTGTCGCTCTGCCGTTTTTTCTCGGACGACGTGTTGATGATTCTCTGGATGGCGTAGACCGAGTCGTCGAGGCCTTGGGAGGGGCCGTGTTTAGCGAACGAAGAGAATGACTTCACATCCTGCAGCGTCGAGGAGAGTCGCATTTCGAAATTTTTCTCCTCCATCTGTTTGTGTGCCGCTATGGCCGCGTATTCTCGATCCAGGATCGCAAAAGTCGCCTGGGCTTGAACCTCGGGTGACTGAATGGATTTGTTCTTTGTGTCGAGTTGTTTTCCTTTGGCGTCCTCGGACTTCCGGCCGAAGTGGCTGGCAATAGCCGTGACGGCTAGGGTGAAGCCACCCAACAAGATGAGTCGAGCATCGGTCATTAATTCCGATATCACGCCGTATCACGTCCTTCTGGGGGTAGGCTCGAATTTCATGTTCCATGGGGTCAATCGAACCACCCCTGCGGGGCGGGGGTCAGGGGGAGCGGCCTGGGCTCGTGGTGCCGTCTGGAGGTGCATTCCCGGAAGGGGCCGGTGTCTCCCAGAAGCACGGGGAGTTGTGTGTCCAGGTAGTCCCGGTACCAGATCGCCATGCCGGTCCCGGGTTCGAGGCGCATGACCTCCCAGGAGTGCCAGAGCGCCTGGAAACGCGAGACCGCTTCGGGGTGGCGCCACCACTCCGCGCACCAGCGGAACTGACCCCCCTCGGGGCGTCGGAACACCGGCACGAAGCGTCCGGTGACGAACTCCTCGACGTTGTCGAACACCGGCTCCGGAGTCTCCTCCTCGGACTCCTCCGTGTCGGAGTCCCTCCCCTCGAGGTCGGCGCCGGGGGCCTCCTCGACTTCCTCCAGGAACTTTTCTGCCGAATCCGTCGTCATGAGTGCCTCCCGGTACCGCTCTTCTTCTGTGGATCAGAACCAACCGAGAACACGGAACTCCTCGTCTCCGGTCGGCACCACGGTCTCCGTGCCGGAACCATCGGTGTCGATGACGAAGACCTCGCCGTCCTTGCTCAGGGCGATGCGTTCCTCGTCCGGGGACAGGGCGAAGGCATCGATGTCCCCCTCCTCCGTCAGCTCCCACCAGTCGGCGACCCGTCCGTTCTCGTCCAGTTCGAACCCGATGGCGTGACCGATATCCGGTTTCCCACCACCGCCCCCACCGGTGCGTTTCACGGTGAATCCCAGATAGCCTCCGTCGTCCAGAAGGACGAAGTCCTCGAAGATCGCCGTGCTGCGCGGCCCTTGGCCCTCTTGGTCGACCTTGATCCTCAGGTATTCGGGAAGAGAGGTCGCGCCGACCCGGGTCCCTCGGATCTCCACGTAGCCGTCGTTCTTCTCGTCGAACTCCTCGTAGGCGCTGCCGCCCAACAGTGGATCGGCTCCGGTGAGGGGGACGAACGGGGAACCCTCCGGTGCGGTGTCCAGCTCCTCCGGTTCCGCTCCCTCGGCCGCGAACTCGACCTCGTGCAGGGTCTGCTCGCCTCCGACGGTCCCCAGGTACCGGAGCCGTTCACCGTCCTCGCTGAAGCCGGTCCACCGCACGCGCGCGTCGGTGGACAGACCGTCGCCCGCGGCCTCGTACTCGGCGACGACCTCCATGTCCGGTAGGCGCAGGACCGTGGGCCGGTCGTCGTCCACCCTCGCCATGTGGGTGAAGTCCGGAGAGAAGGAGAGCGCGCTGAGGCCTGTGGCGTGGAAACCGAGGAAGGGCTCCTCCATGCCCAAGTGGGTCCGGTCGAGCTCCTCACCGCTCTCGGGATCGATGATGACGAGGGTCTCGCGATCCGCCGTGTGGACGACGAGGCCAGGGGAATCCGCCCAGGTGGCCTGGTCAGGGGACTCCTCGCCCTCGGCGCCGTCCTGGGCGGACGGTCCCTCCCCGCCACTCGTGCACGCGCTCACCACCAGTGCCGAGGCCGCTGTGAGCGCCAGGATTCGGATCTGCGTCGGGAAGGTCATCCTTGTGTCTGCGAACCGTGCGGGAGCCGGTTCCGGGCCCCGGCCGTGATCAGGCCGTGGGCCTTCTCGATGGCCGCGCCGATCTCCTTCGCGTCGGGATTCTCGTACCACGGGTGCATCTCCACGAGTGTCGGTCGGGCCGCGGTCGCGAAGAGCAGGGCCTCGCCCTTGGCGATCTGACGGATATCGGAACCCTGCATGATCTCCTGACGGCGCAGTTGGACCGAGTGGTTGCCCTTGCCGTCGCCGAAGCTGAACGAACCGGTGGAGACGTCGTGCTGACCGACCAGCTTCGACAGCGCCTCGACGATCTTGTGGTCGTCGAGCCCCGCGCCGAACACCTTCACCGTGGCCGCGGACCACATCGCCTCCATGCCGTTCTCGGTCCACACCCGTACGCCCTGCCGGTAGCTCTGCAGGATGGTGACCGGGATGATGCCGCGGGAGCCCAGGTGGGAGTACATGTCGGGCAGGTCGGCGATCTTGCAGATGTTGGCCGCCTCGTCCAGGACGGCGACCAGTGGCGGATCCAACCGTCCGCCCTGGCCCTCGGCGGCCTCCTCCGCGGACAGGAACACCGCGTCGGTCAGCGCCGCGATGAGCGGGGCGGCGGCGGAACGGGACTTGCTCAGCAGGTGCAGGGTCTGCCTGGACCGCACGAAGGGGCGGGGGTCGAACTCGTCGACGTCGAAGTCGTCGGGCGGGGTCACCCACCGCATGATGGCCGGATCGTCCAGGCAGCGCGCAGCGGTGCGCGCCGTGGTGTAGATACCGTCCCTGGTCTCCGAGACGATGTTCTGCGTCTCGCGCAGGGCGTCGGCGTAGGCGGTGAAACCGTGGTCCTGCAGGACGTTGACCGGTCTGGGCTGTTTAGCGTCGTGCAGCCACTCGCCGACGATGGCCAGCGTCTCGTCGTCCAGGGCGGCGGCCAGCAGGAGCTGGGAGATGAGCGCCTTGGCGGCCGGCCCCCACATGTCCTTCTTGGAGTCATCGTCGATGGTCAACACGAAATGCCCGGCCAGGCGGTGTGCCGCCTCCACGTTGTCCACCCCGCGGAGCGGGTTCCACCACATCCCCCGACCCTGGTGCGTGACCTCCTGGGGATCGAAGAGCCACACGCGCTCGCCGGTCCGTTCCTCCCGGAGCTCCGCCGTCGCGGCCCACACGTCGCCCTTGTTGCTCGTGGCCAGGGCCGGACCGGGGGCCGCCAACACGTAGGGGATCGCCATCGCGGTCGTCTTGCCCGCGCGGGGAGCCATGTACGCCAGGATCGTGTCCTCCCACGAGGCGAACAACGTGGGCCCGGACTTGTCCCGAGGGCGCTTGACCCCGCCGATCACCAGACCCACGTCGGCGTCCTTCAGTGACCGGGCCTTCCTGCCGAGGAGCGTGGAGCGGCGCAACCGCAGCGCCTTCTCCGCGGCGGCGGGCCGGGCCAGCTCGGCGACGGTCTCGTCCCCGGTGTTGAGCGCGGTCACCGCGTCCTCGGCGTCACCCCTGACGCCGTGGAACACGCGAAGACCCACCATGACCAGGGCCAGGGTCGCCCCGACGAACAGCACCGAGGTCACCATCACGAGCGGGGTCGGTAGACCCGGCCATGTCGTCTCCGTGTCCCAGGTGAACAGCGCCAAGGCCCAGGCGACGCCGAAGGAGGGGACCGCGCCGTCCACGATCCACGCCGTCAGCCACGCGGCCGCCCACACCGACCAGACCAGGTACACGGCCATCCAGAGCGCGACGAGTCCGAAGAGCGGACTGGCCGCCGCCGACCACCCCGTTCCCCGGGGCTGAAGTTGTTTCGCCATGGTTCTCAGGCCCTCATCTTCTGGTCGGTGTCGTAGAGGTTCTGCTCGTCCGGGGTCAGCGCCATCTGCACTGGGATGCCGAGGCGCTCCGCGCCGGTCTTGATCAGGTACTTGCCGCGGCCGGGGTGTCGGGCACCCGGTTGCCAGGAGTCCGGAGAGGACCAGGACGCCACGAGGTTCTGCTCGGGGCCGGTCAGGGGGGTGATCTGGTGGACGCGTGCCAGTTCCCGCGGGGGAAGCCCCGCCATGACCAGGATGGCGCTGCGGTCCACGAAGCCCCGTGCCTTGGCCCGGTCCTCCTCCGTGGCCAGGGCCTCCAGGTCGGACAGGGAGTGGGTGACCATCACCGAGGCCATGCCCTTGGACCGGTTGAGTCGGGTCAGGGAGTCCGCGTACTCGACGAGACCGGGCGCCCCGCGCAGCGCCCGCCAGAGCTCGTCCATGATGCCCAGGTAGGACCTCTTCGGTGCCAGACCGGCGTCGGCGAGGGTGGAGGCCGCGTCCACCATGCCGAAGCCGTAACTCCAGGTGCACAGCATGGCGGCGGTCAGCAGTTTGTCGCCCGCCGCGCCGACCCTGCTGATGTCCACGCTCACGGCGGGGCTGGACAGATCCAGGGGCGCACTCGTCTCCTGGTCGAACACCCCGGCCAGGGATCCGGAGACGAGGAGTCGCAGAGTGAAGATCAGGTTGTCCACACGTCTGTCGTAGGTGGCGCCTTCTGACTCGCGCGCCGCCCTGCGGAGTGCCTCGGGCCCCTCCTCCACGATCTTCAGCACGTCCACGACGGTGGGCTGACGCCCGCTCGCCCGTAGCTTCTCGTCGAGCAGGTCGACCGCCGTCCCGAGGACGACCTCTTCGGCGTTGTCGATCGGCGCTTCCCGGATCAGGATGCACAACGCCATGAGCAGGGCGATCCTCCGTCCCCGCACCTCCCATCGCAGTTTCTCCGCGTCGGCGTGGTTCATCGCCGCCATCGCCTCGCCCAGGGGGCCGGTGTCCAGGGGGTTGATGCGGTCCATGCCCCGACCGATCTTGATCACCTGTCCGCCCAGGTGCTCGACCAGGTCGCTGTAGTCCGGTTTGGTGTCGCCGAGGACGAGGGTCCGTGTCCCCGCGGCGATGGAACCGGTGACCATGCGTTTGACCAGCGTCGACTTACCGGTACCGGGTTGGCCGAGGACGAAGACGCCGGGGTTGGTCACCAGACCCGCCCGAAGCCAGGCGAGGGGGTCCAGACAGACCACCTCACCGGACAGCTGGTCACGGCCGATCGGGGTCCCCACCGATGGCGGCTTACTGCTGGTCACGAAGGGGAAGAGGCCGCACGCCTGGCTGGTGGTCGCCTGGTACTCCACCACGGCGGGGATGTTGGGGGAGTGTCCGCCCGATCGGTGGCCCCAGCCCAGGAGCGGAGGCAGGGGGCCCTCGAGGTTGTGGTCCCGGCGACCGGGGATCTCCGGGGCGTTCGACGCGTCGCCCCCGGATTTCGTGGTCCGTCGGTCCGCGCGACCGCCGCCGTTCTCAATCCGTCCGGCAGTGCGACCGTCGGTCGACGGGCCCTGCGCGGGCGCCGGGCCGGGGCCGTCCTGGTCGCTCGTCCCCCGGTGCCGAAGCCGCTCGTGATCGACGGTCCTGTTCTTCTTCCCGAACACTGTTCCTCCTACCAACCGTTCATTCGCTGGAGCATCCACGGCGGGCAGATACCGAGGGGGAGTGACGTGGCGAAGGCGACGTCCTGGCTGCCCCAGGCCCGACGGAGGCGGATACGGGACGATTCCGCGGCCGACTCGGTCTGGGCGATGGCGGCCGGAAGGTGCTCCTCGTCCTGCACGGTGACCGTCACGTACATCGACATCTGCACCAGGCCGGCGCCCATGCTCTCCTCACGCGCCGCCTGCGCGGCGCGCTCCTCGTCCTGCCGGTCCCTCGCGCTGACCTGGTGCCGGACCCTG
This sequence comes from Nocardiopsis sp. MG754419, assembly GCF_018207095.1. Lineage (GTDB taxonomy): Bacteria > Actinomycetota > Actinomycetes > Streptosporangiales > Streptosporangiaceae > Nocardiopsis. The sequence continues at coordinate 8,776 of NZ_QOCZ01000015.1, forward strand.
CGGCTGATCTCCGACTTGTACTGGGTGGCGGTGCGCTGGTTCTCCAGAGCCGTGGCCGCGCTGGCGGCGGCCCAGGGTCGGTACAGGATGGTCGTCCGCTTGCTGTGCCGGGTCGGGGCCAGGAGTTTGGCGAGGACGTTCGAGGTGACGTTGGTGCGTGGTGCCTCCTGCCACACCCAGGAGACACTCGTGCCACTGTCGTGGACATAGCGGTCGTGTTGCAGCTGGGCCGACATCGGGCCCGCGTCCGACCAGTTGTTCGTGGAGAAGCCCCCGGGGTCGCTGAAGATGAGGCGATTGGTCTCCCCTCGGGCCGCCGGATCGTACGCGTTGCGCACTGTGGCGACCAGGTGGGCGGGGGTGGCGCGCCCCAGCAGACTCACCCCGCAGTTACCCAGGCTGTTCTCCAGTTCGTTGAGGTAGTTCCCCAACTCGGCGATGGCCTCCAGCCGGGTCTTCGGGCTCGCGGGGAACTTCCGCGGGTCGAAGGTGATGGAGATCCGGGTCTCCACGTTCGCGCTGACCGAGGGTGTGCTCGCCACCAGGTCGTTGATGATCTTGTGGGCCTCGGCCGGAGCGTTCGGGTCCAGTTGGGTGGCGACCTGGTCCCGGAGGGTCGACCCCGGGTCGGGGGCGCTCTCGACGGTGACGCTCACCCAGGCCACCCAGGGCATGTACCCCAGGCTCGCCAACCAACTGTGCCAATTGGCGACCCAGCCGTCCACGTCACCGGACTCCGCGAGCCACGTCGAGTTGGGTGCGGTGCGGACGGTGGCGGTCATGTGACCGGTGCGCCGGTGCCACGCCAGGGCGTACTGCCCACCGCGACCGTCCTCGACCTCCAACAGAGAGACGGGGGCCAGCACCCCCGGGAGCTGGAAGGCCCGTGGGTGCTCGACCATGACGCCGCCCACGTAGCGGGTGCGTCCCTTCAGGTGCGCCAGGCTCCAGCGGATCCTCAGTGCCGTCCACTGACCGAGGGACTGCCCCTGGACCGGGATGATCATCACCGCGATGGCGAGCAGGAAGGGAGGACCCAGGTAGAGGAGAAGGCCGGGGTCGACCGAGGCGGCGACGACGATCACGACCAGCCCTCCCATGAGACTCATCGTCGCGCCCAGGCCGAGGCCGGCGATCCCGATGCTCCGTTGCCTGCGCCATCCGCCGTACATTCGTGGCTGAGCCATGGGTGCGGTGCTCCTCTAGTCGTCGGTCGGCTGGGTGGACTCTGCGGCGTCCTGCGGTGAGGGGACGCTGCCTCCCAGCTCGGGGAGGCCGCTCGGAGAACCTCCCGAAGCCCCTGTCCCGCCTCCACCGGAGCCGCCCGGGACGCCGCCGTTCGGAGCCGGGGGCGACTGACCGTCGCCGCCGGGAGGGGCCCCGGTCGGGCCGCTCGCGCCGCCCTCTCCGCCACCCCCGTGGGGCGGCGGGGCCGTGGGTTTCTGCGCACCGTCACCGCTACCGCCACCGGTGCCCGTGCCCCCACCGGTGCCGCCACCGTCGCCCGTTCCGCCACCACCGGTACCGCCGTCACCGCCACCGGTGTCGCCTCCTCCACCACCGGTGGGCGGGCTCGGCCTGGAGGCTCCACCGTCGCCGCCACCCGGCCCGTTCTCGGGTGGGGTACCGGTGTCCGCGCCGGAGCCCTCCGGTGGTCTGACGCCACCACTGATGTCCCCGAGGCCGCTGTTGATGTTGCCCGCCTGGGAGGCGGCGCCGCCGGCGGCGGCACTCGCGCCGCCCGTGGCCACCGCCGTGCCGGCACCGATGGCGGCACCGGCGATCGCGGGAGCGGGGTTGCCCAGGCCGCCCACGTGGCCGACGGCGAAGTCGAACAACTTCACCATGGCCGGCATGGCGAGAAGGGCGAGCCCGAGCACGATCACGCCCATCGTCATCGTGTACGTCATCTCCAGGAGACTCCCGATGGTCAGTTGGGCGTCCCCCTCCAATTCCACGTCCTCGGTGTCGAGTCCGATCGCGCTCGGATCCGAGCCCAGATCGGGTGCGTCCTTCAGGAAGGAGTCGTCCCCGAAGTTCGACCCGCCTTCGAGAAGACTGAAGCCGACCCACATCACCATGACCGCACAGGGTTTGTAGAAGATCAGGGCGAGCATCCACCCCGTGATCTTCTCGAACCATTTGGTTCCGGGGATCATGCGTCCGACGGCGGCGAGCGGAAGAACGCCGGCGAGGATGATGATCGAGGCATCGCGGAGAAGCATGAAGACCATCTGGGCGAAGAGGAAGAGTGTGCCGAGGAGTGCGACCAGAAGCATGAAGAACGCGTAGGCGAGAATCTGGAGACCCCCTTCCATGATTCCGTCATCGGGTTTCAGCGTGGCCGCGCTGACGGTGTCCCCGATGAGGAAACGCGAGGTCTCGTCGGAGACGTCGATGAGGATCTGTGCGATGGCCAGCCCCAGGAAGGTGGTGACCACCATGGTGACGATGCCGCTCCCGAGATTGGCCATCGGCTCGACACGGCGCATCCACGCGAGTCGGGCCGCCGCCGCCAGGATGCCGAAGACCGCGATGACCCCGACGATGCCCATCAGTTGGTCCTGGATACCGACGGCGACCTCCCCGGAGGAACCGCTGGTGATGCTGACCGTCGGCTTCAGCGCCCACCCCATCAGGAAGAGCTGTAATAGCGAGATGAAGGCGTTGATGGCGATCGAGGAGAGTCCACCGATGCCCTCGCCGACCCAGCTCGCGACCGATCCGAACAGCCATTCCATAAATCAGATTCCTCCTTGGGTCGGCGATCTTCGAAAAACCGGTCAGCCTATCTCGGACAAGCCGGAGATGATGACCGAGGACAACAGCATCAAAGAGACGCCGAACACCACCCAGGTGACTCCGCCGACCCCGTCCACGACGAGATCGCTGCTTCCCAGCCTGCCCAGGGCCATACGCCCGGCCGACCAGAGAATTCCGAGCACGGCCAGAACCGTCACGATTCCCTTTCCCCAGGAAATGATGAGGTCGATTCCGTTGCGGAAACCGGACCCTCGTGCACCCGTCTGCGTGAGGAGGTCGGGGGTGGCCGCCAGGCCACCGGCGATGCCGCTCTCGGGGAGGATCGCACCGACGAACGGAACGGACAGGAAGATCATGCAGACGGCCAGGAGTACCCACGGGATCTGGGACACTCCTTCGGCCGCATCCGTACCGTTCCTCCGCATGCCGGCCATGACCATCTTCGCGGCGATGACGAGAAGTGAGATCACGGCCAGAATGAGGACCAGCCAGGAGAGCGCCCCCATGAGCGGCACGGTCCCGCCGTAGGGTTCGGGAACCCTGATCAGCACCGAGGCGTCCTGTCGCGCGGCGACCTCGTGGAGGAACCCGCGTTGCTCCAGAGCGGTGATCCGGTGTGCGGAGCCGTCCGGCATCAGACGAAGCCGAGGACGATGGGGATGGCCACCATCATGAGCGAGAGGCCGAAGACCACCCACACGAGGGAGCCGATCCCGTCCGCGGCGAGGTCGGTGCGTCCCATCTTGCCCAGGGCCATGCGTCCCGCGGAGAAGAGGATGCCGATCACTCCGACGACCACGATGACGCCCTTGGCCCAACCGAACAGTGTGTCCAGGGAACTGTTGACCTCCGAGGGGAGGTCGGCGTTGGGATTGGGGACGAGCATGGGGGCCGCGGCCAGGTCGATCTGGGTGGAGACCATGAGAAGGCTGTCCATGAGTACCTCAGCTGCTCTCGGTGAAAGGGTGCGACGGGGGAGTGTGGGTCGTCGGTACGACCAGGGTCGTGAGTGTGCCGAGCACGGCACGGGCCTTGCGGGGGAGCCTGATGCTCCGTGCGTTCTCCCGGTCGACGAAGTGGAACCGGGCCACGTAGGGAAAGCGGAGGATGTGCGGCACCTTGCCTTCGAGTAGTCGTAGCCGCGAACGGGTGTGCGAGGGCATGGCGGCCGGTGTCCGTGCGACGACCACGAGCCCCGCGATCGGTTGTCCCAGGAAGCTGAGGACGTTGACGGCCTCGGTCACCCTCTTGCCGGCGGGTACCCCGTCCCCCGACACCAGGAAGAGGTTGTCGCCGACGGACTGCTCCTCGAACGTGCGGGGGTGGAAGGTCCCGAGGTCCTCGCTACCGGGGACGAGCTCGGACAACGTGGTCGTCCCCGCACCTCCGTGACAGCCCATGAAGGCCGGTCCCCTCTCACGCGGTGGGTCCCCGTCGGGGCCGTGCGGGAGCGTGGGCTTAGAACCGTGGGAGAACCGCAGGTCGGCCGGGGTCCATGTGCCAGAGGTACTCAAGGCGGCACCACTTTCACTTTCTTGGCATTCTTCGGTCTGGATATCTCTGCGTGCACTCGTTTCGGAGGGTAGACGCAGATATCTTCACGTTGGTTCTCACATTTTTCCCGAGGGTGTTTCGGGAATGCTTAGTAGATAGCACGCCCCTGTGCGGAGTTCGATTGTGCCGTGGCCGGATCCGGCCAGAACAAAACAGAGTTGCTGCGAAAAGTGATCGCCCGGAGAGTCGCAGGAGGTGATGAAAATGGCTCGGTCGACCAAGATCAGCTGGGGCGGGATCGGGTCTGAGGAGGTCACGGCTGTGCGATGGCGTTCCGGGTTTCCCTGGTGGCAGTCACGCAGGGTAGTAAATGTGACCCTGGTCACGTTCGCATTCTGTGTGCGGGCGGTGGTAGAACTTCGGTCGTTACCGCCGCGAGAAAGGTCCTTTCGTTTCCCCTGTGCGGATGCGTGAGGCGTCCACTCTCTGTTTTTGCGAGGCATGCCGAATGAGCGACTACTACGCCCGGGGGTGGCGAGAATGGTTGACACCTGTCATGGGTGTCCTTGCGTTGGCCGGTGCGGTGGTGCTCGTCGTCCATCTGGGCGGCCTCGCCTTCCCGGGCGGGGAGTCGTCGGGTCGGTCGGAGGCGCACCAGGAGGTCACTCCCGGGCCTTCCCCCTCCGAACCCCCCGCGGAGAACGCCACCCGGGAGGATCTCTCGGAGCTCTTCCACGGGGGGCACGACCTGGCGCTCGTCGGTGGGAAGGCGGTCGACTTCTCCGAAGAGCTCGCCAGCCTGACCGTGGGGGAGTCCCCCAGCGACCACCACGACAGGATCGCCGACCATGTCGACTTCTCGCTGGCCCTGGAGCTGCCGCGGGATCCCCACGTCGAGCGGCTGTACGACGAGCTTTCCACCCTGGACCGCGACGTGCACGGTCACGGGGAGATCTTCGCGTTGCGGGTCGAAGGCGCGGGGGTCGTCAAGGTGTCCGTACAGACGGAGGCGCGTTCGGACGCCGACCCGGTCCCCCTGGGGCTGATCGACGTCGACCTGGTCGAGGATGACTCCGGCCTGTGGAAGGTCTCCTCGGTCAACCGATTCATCCATTAAGGCCGTTCCCGCTCTTCTGTCCGGATGAGGTGATGTCAGTGCGTTCCCGACATGGATCGGCCTCCGGGTGGCGCGATGACCGTGGTTCCGCGCTGGCGGTGGGCGGGGCCCTGGGGGTCTTCCTGCTCGTGCTCTCCCTTCTCGTGACGATCACGATCATGGGTGGCGGCGGATCCGGAGAGGCGTGCGTTCCCGGTGGTGGCGGTGGTGGTGTGCTTTCCGATCAGCCCGGTGCCAGCGATCACGCCAGGACCGAGATCAGCGAGGCGTATCTGGAGGCGTATCGGGAGAGCGGTCGGGAGACCAATGTTCCGTGGCCCATTCTCGCCGGTGTCGGCATGGTCGAGAGTACGCACGGCACGGGCGCTTCGAGCGGAATCGACAGCGGAACCAATGCGAAGGGTGCGGCCGGTCCGATGCAGTTCGGCGTGCTCAATGACGGAGCATCGGGAAACGCCTGGACGCACCCCGAGAACGGCTCGCGCAGAATTCCCACGGACGATTTCACTCACCCGACCTTCTGGGACGACACCAGCGTGCGTTTCGATGAGGGTGGTGTGTGGCGGCCGTTCGCCGTCGACGCGGACGGGGACGGTTACATCGACGTCTACGACATCAGGGACGCGTCCAAGGGTGCGGCCGGCTACCTTCTCTACCTGGGCATCGAGGATGACGAGACCCTTGCGCTGACCCGGTACAACCATGGTTCGAGTACCGAAAAGACATCGAGCCAATACGCGAGTGATGTGCTGGACTACGCCGAACTGTACGCCGACGGGAATTTCACCGTCGGTACGTCGGGCGAGGAGCGGAGTTCGCAGGAGGCGTGCGTGAGCGATGCCTCCGACATGTCGGTCGAGCCCCAGGAATTCGACGTCGACGCCATCGTCGACCTGCCACCCGACGACTGTGTGGTCCCCGGAACGGCCGGCGGGATGCAGAAGATCACGCCACTGACGTGTGCGGCGCACAAAGTCATCTACGACAGGTTCGGGGACGGGGTGCACTTGGTGCACGCCGGCCGCTGTCCGCCCGACGGATTCGAGCATCCCAAGGGCCGTGCCATGGACTACATGATCCTCAACGGCACGTCCATGCCCAACGCCACCGAGAAACAGAACGGCGATGACATCGCCGAGTGGGTGATGACCAATCACGAGGTACTCGGCGTCATGTACATCATTTGGTACAACCGCATCTGGTGGTCCCATGAGGAGAAGGCGACTCTTGAGAATTGGCGTTCCTACGGGGGCCAAGGTCTGACGCTCGGGCACTACGACCACGTCCACGTGTCGTTCTTCGGTCCGGATGTGGTCGCTTGCTGAGCACGGTGATGCGGGACGTGAACACCCCGTTCGCGCCGCGATGGTCCTTCTCGGTCCCCGCGGTCTCCCCGCAACGACGATGCCCGAGCGATGGTCTTCCTGGAGGTGGTTCGTGTGGCGGAGGCGTCGACCGGTCCGATCGACCCGAACGGTGACCCCCTGACCGATGCGGCCCGGCAGGCCGCGGGGTCCCTGCCCCTGCGTGGTCGCGGAGGTGGAAGAGCGGGGAAACGCGCTGAACGGCCTGCGGGACGGGGGCCGCAGAGAAACGTGGGGCGGGGGAGTACACCCAGGGGTGGTCGAGGTGACGCGGATCGGTCGGCCTCTCCGCGTCAGCGCGCCGGCGAACGCGCGCGAGGGCGCGTCGGCTCCGCTGTCCGAAGTGCGGCCACCGGGGTCGGACGGTTTCTCGCAGGGTTCCTTCGGCTGCTGAGGGCGCTGCTCGGAGCCGGACGAGGACAGGAGTCCGGCGAACAGAGGAGAACGGCATCGGCTTCGTTCACCGGGGTGCTCCGGGCCTTGGTCGAGGCGGTCCGTACCTACGCGCGCAATGCTCCGGCCCGGAGACAACGCAGGGCGCAGCGCAAGGCCCAGAGTAAGGCCACTCGGACGCGGCGCAGGGCCGAGAGAGCCGACAGGTCGCAGAGGAGACGGTCGGCGCGCGCGCAGCCCGGGGTGGAGCAGTTGCGCAAGGAGCTCATCAGCGCCCAGAAGGTGGTCGACGAGAAGGGTGCGAAGCTCAGTGCCGCCGAGCACAGGGTCCTCACCAGGTCCGGAGACCGGTCGCAGCGCCGATCCGCGCACCGGGAGCGTCGGCAGGCGAAGCGGGAGCTCCGAGGGGCCGAGAAATCCCGGGACAGAGTCCAGAAGAACCTCGCCAGAGTGAGATCCGCCGGGCCGAAGGCGCGAGGGCCCGAGCGCGTTGACGCACCCGGGCAGGGACCCGCGGGGAGCCCGCCCACGAAGGGACGGGACCGGGAGCCGTCGACCCGGGAGGCTCGGGGCCGGAACCCGGGGACGGGCGCGGGTGACGCGCCTCGGGGTGAGCGCGGGCACGGCAGGGTCATCGGTGAGGGATCGGGACTGCGGGGCGCTCTGGGCGGCGGCGCCCTCAGTCCCGCGAAGGACGTTCGGAGAAAGGGGCCAGATGCACCAGGCAGGTCGACACGGCGCTAGAGCCCGGACCAGCGTCACCGACTTTCCCAGGAGTCCCTTCTCCGGACGACGGCCGGCGCGTGGTCCCGGGACGGTGGGCGGGACCGGTTCCCCACCCGCTCCCGGCGTGCGGCATGCGGCTCGGGAACGGACACACCTGGGGCGCGGGGGTGAGGGGCTCCAGGGCATGGACTATCCGGTGCCGGTCGCCTACGCGGTCGAGGACGTCCGGTACGCGGCCCATGAGCGGAACCAGGGACGGCTGGAGGGCGCACACGATGCCCTGTCCCGGGAACCCGGACCAGGGCCCGACCGAGCCGCCTCCGAAGCGCCGAACGCCTCCGACCGGAGCGCCGAGGCGAGGGAACGGGCGGTGCGGGGTGAGGACAGCGCTCTCGACGTCGGTGACGCCGTGGCGGCGGCCGTCGCCGAGGTCATGCTCGGCGCGGACCCACACGCGACCCATGGTGCCGCGTCGCAGCCGTCGGTCACCCTCCACTGACGCGCTCCAGGGAGCGGGGCCCACTCCTTTCCCCGGTGTGGCGGGTATCGGTCCACCACCGATCGTGGGTGCGAGACCCGGGAGGCGTTCGGCGCCGGCCGCCGCCGGGCGCGCAGTCGCCCGATCGGGTCGGTCAGCCGGTGTGGGGGCGCCAATGGTCCAGATGCGCGCGGATCCCGTGGGTGCTCTTGGCCTGTGCGCCGTGGATCCGGGTGTGGTCGGCGAGCAGCGCCTCGTACGCGCGCACCGCCTCCTGCGGGCGTCCGTCCTGCCCCAGGTAGGCGGCACGGTAGTGGCGGGCGCGCAGGGTCACCGGAGCGTCGGCGCCGCGCAGCCGGGACAGGTCCGGGATCAACGCGCCGAGGAGGTCGATCGCGCGGGCCGTGTCGCCCACCTCGTGCACCTCCATGGCCAGGTACAGGCGGGCGGTGAGCGCCTTGGTGGAGTCCGGCCCCTCGACCGCGACCAGGTCGGGCAGCAGAGCACCGAGTGTGCGGGCGGACAGGCCGTGGTCGCCGGTCCGGCCCGCGTTGGTGGCCAGGTAGTAACGGGCCGCCAGTGTCTCGGGGTGGCGGGGCCCGTACACGCGGATGAGATCGGGCAGCAGCGTCTCGAACCCGGTCACGGCCCTGCTGTGGTCGCCCCCCTTCCCGATCGCGTAGGCCTCCCTGCGGCGGGCCAGCAGAGTGGCCGGGTGGTCGGCGCCGTACGCGTCGCGCAGCAGCGGGACCAGGGTGCGCAGTTCCTCGGCCGCGGTGTCGTACTCGCCGGCGTCGATGCGTTCCCGGGCGGCGTCCGCCAGTGCCGTGAGCCGGAGCGGGGAGGAACCGCCGTCGCTTTCCGTGCGATCCTCCCTCGGGTGGGGGGAGACGACGGGTACGGGCCGGGACATCCGGATCGGGCCCGAGTGGTAGGGCAAGTGCGCGGCCAACCGCTCACGCACCTCCTCGGCGCCCGCGGGCCTGTCGCCGGGCTTCTTCGCGAGCATCTGCGACACGAGCGCGGAGAGCGCCGTCGGGATCTCGGGCCGCAGCACCGAGGGCGGACGCACCATCTGGTTCAGATGCATGCGGAGCACCGTCAGCGGGCGGTCGCTGTAGAACGGGGGGTGCCCGGTCAGCATCTGGTAGAGGATGGCGCCCAACGAGTACAGGTCCCCGGCCCGGTCCACCCGCTCACCGCGCACCTGCTCCGGCGGCATGTACAGCGGGGTGCCGATGACCTGTCCCGTCCGGGTGATGCGGTCGTTCTGGGTGGCCGCGGTCACCGCCGCGATACCGAAGTCGAGGATCTTCAGCGCGGGCCCGTCGAATTCGCCCTCGACCACCATGAGGTTGCCGGGTTTGACGTCCCGGTGGATGATCCCCGCCGCGTGCGCGGCGCTCAACCCGGCGGCCGCCTGCGAGGCCAGGGACGCGGTCAGGTCGATCGGCAGCGCGCCGCTCTCCCTGATGAGCTCCGACATCGGGCGCCCCGGCACCAGTTCCATCACCGTGTAGACGATGCCCTCGGGGTCGCCGGCCTCGTCGACGTCGTGGCCGAAGTCGTGGAGGATCACCACGTTGGGGTGGCCGGCAAGACGGGCGGTCAGCCGGGCCTCACGGCGGAACCGGGCCGTGACCTCGTCCGAGCCCACGCGTCCCTGCTGGATCAGCTTCACCGCGACCGGACGGTCCAACAACTCGTCCACGCCCCGCCAGACCTGGCCCATCGCGCCCGCACCCAGCTTGGACAACAGACGGTAGCGGCCGCCCAGGACCCTTACCTCCGGCACGCGTGACCCCCAGCGATCGGACCTGCCCCCGGCCGGCACCGGGCTCAGGGGCGTACGGGGCGTAAGCGTACAACCGCTCCGGTGACGGTGTTCTGCGCGCCTCCGGGCATGCGGTGCCCTCGGTCCGGGGGTGAGGGCGTCGCCGCGTCGCGTCGGGGTTCCCGGGAACCCCGCGAACGGACCGGGCCCGCCCGGCCGGGGCGGGGGGTGAGGAGGTCACATCCTTCCGCGCAGGGCGGGCCTGGCCCACGGGGGTCGGGGACGCGACCACGGCGCACCGGCGGTCCCCGACGAGCCGCGCTCCCGCACGCGGGATCAGGTTCTCGTCGTCGCGAGGCTCCACCTCCGGAGCGGGGCGAGGGAGGACCCCGGGCCCCGGAACCGTTCGGTCCCGTGCCCCGGGGCACCCGTGTGCGCGGGGGCGGGCTCCTATTCGGCGCGCCAACCGCCCTGCCGGTCGGCGAGGTTCAACGCGGTGGTCACCAGCGGCACGTGGCTGAAGGCCTGAGGGAAGTTGCCGACCTGGCGTCCGGCGTGCGGGTCCCACTCCTCGGCCAGGAGCCCCACGTCGTTGCGCAGGGCCAGCAGGCGTTCGAACAGCTCCTTGGCCTCGTCCAGGCGGCCGATGGACAGCAGCGCGTTGGCCATCCAGAAGCTGCACGCCAGGAAGGCGCCCTCGTCACCGGGCAGCTGGTCGGCGGAGTTCTCCAGGTCGGTGCGGTAGCGCAGTACGAACCCGTCGACCATGAGTTCCTTGCGGACCGCCTCGATGGTGCCGATGACGCGGGGGTCGTCGTAGGGCAGGAACCCGACCTCGGGGATGAGCAGCAGGGCGGCGTCCAGTTCCTTGCTGCCGTAGTACTGGGTGAAGGTGTTGCGGTGCGGGTCGTAGCCGTACTCGCAGACCTCGGCGTGGATGGTGTCGCGCAGGGCCTTCCAGCGTTCGATGGGGCCCTCCTTACCGAACTCCTCGATGCTGCGCACGGCACGGTCGGCCGCTACCCAGGCCATCACCTTGGAGTGCACGAAGTGCTGGCGTGGGCCCCGCACCTCCCACAGCCCCTCGTCGGGTTCGTCCCAGCACCATTCCAGGTAGTTGACCAGGGACCTCTGGAGCCCCCACAGGTAGTCGCCACCGCGGATGCCGGACCGTCGTGCCAGGTGCAGCACGTCCATGACCTCGCCGTACACGTCCAGCTGGTACTGGCCCACCGCGGCGTTGCCGACCCTGACCGGACGGGAACCCTCGAAGCCGGGCAGCCAGTCGGCCTCCCATTCGGTGAGCCGCCGCTCGCCGCGGATGCCGTACATGATCTGCATCAGCTGGGGTTCGCCCGCCACGGCACGGACCAGCCACTCACGCCAGTCCTGTGCCTCGTCCTTGTACCCGGAGCGGATGAGCGCCTCCAGGGTGATGGTGGCGTCGCGCAGCCAGCAGTACCGGTAGTCCCAGTTGCGGACGCCGCCGATCTCCTCCGGCAGGGAGGTGGTGGGGGCGGCGACGATTCCGCCGGTGGGCTGGTAGGTGAGGGACTTCAACACGATGAGGGACCGTACGACCGCCTCACGGTAGGGGCCTTCGTAGCGGCACTGGCTCACCCAACGCTCCCAGAAGCGTTCGGTCCGCGAGAGCGCCTTCTCCGCGTCCAGGTGGTCGGACTCCTCCACCTGGGAGGGGTGCCAGGTCATGACGAACGGGACCCGTTGGCCGGCGGAGACGGTGAAGGTGGTGTCGTGGGTGAAGTTGTGCCCCTGGAGGTTGACGGGGCTGCTCAGCCAGATGGCGTCGGGACCGGCGATGGCGACCAGTTCGGTCCCGGTCCGGTGCATCCAGGGGACGACGTGTCCGTAGTCGAAACGGATGCGCAGCGTCGTGGTCATCTCCACGGTGCCGCGCACACCCTCCACGATCCGCACGATGTGGGGGGTGCCGCCGCGGGGAGGCATGAAGTCGATCACCCGCACCGTTCCGGTGTCGGTGTCCCACTCCTGTTCGAGGATGAGGGTGTGGCCGCGGTAGCGACGTCGGTGGGCGTGGGGCTGATCGCCGGAAGGGCGCAGGACCCAGCAACCGTTCTGTTCGTCGCCCAGGAGCGCCGCGAAGCAGGCGGAGGAGTCGAAGTCGGGAAGGCACGCCCAATCGATGGAACCGTCGCGACCGACCAGTGCGGCCGTCTGCATGTCGCCGATCATTGCGTAGTCTTCAATCCGGCCGGGCACGCGGCTCACCCCCATCACGTCGTCACGTTCACGCGGCAGGCGCACGTACCCCGGATCGCACGGGGGGTGTCGCACCGTCGCGCACCGCTGCGCGCACGTCCCTGTGCGCGCCCCTCGGGGGTGTTGTCGCCCGACCCGCCTCCAGGTCGGGGCGCCGTTCGGAGCACAGTCTCCTCCGGATGTCCGTCGGTAGCCTCTACCCGGTTATGTGCCCAGGTGAGGGCAGCCGAAAAGATCGGTCGGAGAATGTGCCGAATCCGGCCCCTGCCGTTTACCGGGGTCCATCTTCCACGCCGACGGTGGCCCCCGCCACCCTCAGGTGCACGTGCATTTGCCGGTGCGCGGAAGTATGGGTGGAAATAGGGGAGTTTTTCGATGGAGAAGTTATGACGTGGTGATCATCGACCGAGTGCGGGCCGGCCGAGGCGGGCGCGGGACCCGAAGAGCACGGTCTCGGCTCAGGCCGGAGCGCCCTCCGGATCCCCTTCGCCCCAGGGGTTCGGTGCGGGCATCCTCATCAACGGCAGGAACACCTGTGCCAGGGGGCCGATGGCCACCATGAACACCACGGTGCCCACCCCCACCGTGCCGCCGAGGAGGAAGCCGGACACCGCCACGGTCACCTCGATGAGCGTGCGCGCCGAGCGCACGGAGAGTCCCCGCGCGGCGAGCCCGGTCATCAACCCGTCGCGCGGGCCCGGGCCCAGTCCGACGCCGATGTAGCACCCGGTGGCGACCGCGCAGACCAGCACCCCCGACGCCAGCAGCAGCACCCGCCAGGCCAGAACCTCGGTGGTGGGCAGCAGCCACAGGGAGACGTCCACCGACACACCGACCATCACCACGTTGCTCAGCGTGCCGATCCCGGCCCGTTGCCGCAGGGGGATCCACAGCAACATGAGCAGCGCGCCGACGAGCACGCTCCAGGTGCCGATCGACAGCCCGGTCTGCAGGGACAGGCCCTGGTGCAGGACGTCCCAGGGCATCGCGCCGAGGTCGGAGCGCAGGAGCAGGGCGCCACTGAGGCCGTACAGGTACAGGCCCGCGTAGAGCTGGACCAGACGGCGCAGGCGTGGCCGCGGCAGGGCCGGGGCGATCAGGACCCCGGCGAGCAGGGCGCGGACCGAAGAGAACACGGCCTTCCTTTCGACACGAATCATCCGGTCATTGGATGACCATCCTTCATGGGGTGCCACTTCGGTATCGTGGACCACGCAGTGCCGGGATTGAAGAGCCAATCGGGACAAGTGGCCCGATTCCTACCGTGCGAGAGGGGCCCATGGCGAAGCAGCGCAGCGATCGCCCCGGAACCGGCGGCGGAACACGCAGGATCAACGGGCGCCTTCTGGCCCGCCTCATCGGCGAGGCCCCCGTCGAACGCCCGTTCTACCTGGCCATCGCCCAGTCGATCAGCGGTCTGGTGCTGGACGGGCGGGTCCCCACCCACACCCGTCTGCCCGCCGAGCGCGACCTGGCGACCGCCCTGGGCGTCAGTCGCAACACCATCACGGCCGCCTACGCGTGGCTGCGCGACCACAGTTTCCTGGACAGCAGACAGGGCGCGGGCAGCTGGACGGTCCTGCCGGACGCGGGGATCCACGAGTCCTCCTCGTTCGCCCCCGCCGCCGAGCACATCGACCTCGGGGTGGCCGCGCCGCCCGCCGTCGAGGGGCTGCGGGAGGCCTCCTTCCACGCGTGCGAACAGCTCGCCGCGCACGTTTCCGGTCTGGGCTACTACCCCTACGGCCTGCCCGAACTGCGCCACGCCATCGCCCGTCGCTACGTCGAACGCGGTCTGCCCACGACGCCCGAACAGATCTTCGTCACCAACGGCGCCCAACAGGGCATCACCCTCGCCATGGACCTGCTGGTCCAGGAGGGCGACCAGGTGCTGTTGGAATCGCCCACCTATCCGCACGGACTGGACGCCGCCCGCCGCAACGGGGCGCGCATCCGCACCACCGGGGTCACGCCCCAGGGGTGGGACATGGAGTACCTGGTGGACGCCTTCCGCCAGTGGAAACCGGCCGCGGCGTACATGGTCCCCGACTTCCACAACCCCACCGGCGCGCTCATGGACGACGACGAGCGTCACGTCCTGGTCCGTGAGGCGCGCCGCGCCAACACCCACCTGATCGTCGACGAGTCCGCCGCGGAACTGGCCATCGACTCCGGGGACCTGCCGGCCCCGGTGGCCATCCACGACACCGACGGTCGGGTGCTGACCGTGGGTTCGGTGGCCAAGCTGTTCTGGGGCGGGCTGCGCGTGGGCTGGGTACGCGCCACGCCACCGATGGTGTCCCGGCTCATGCAGGTGCGCCAACGCTTCGACCTGGCCGGTTCGGTGCACGACCAGCTCACCGCCACCCACCTGCTCGCGGACGTACTGCGGATCCGGGCGGAGCGCAGCCGTCAGCTGCGCCGCAACCGCGACGCCCTCCTGGCCGCCCTGCGTGAACGGTTGCCCGACTGGCGTCCCAGTGTGCCCGGGGGAGGGCTGGTGCTGTGGGCGGCCCTGCCCCAGCCGATGGCCGGCTCTCTGGCGGCCAACGCGATCCGGCACGGGGTCCACCCGGCCGCGGGCCCGGTGTTCGGGACGGACGGCACCCTGGAGCGGTACCTCCGGCTGGCCTACACCCGCCCGCCGGAGGTCATGGTCGACGCGGTGGACCGGTTGGCCGCCGCCTACCACGAGACGTTGGCCCACCCCGCCCAGCCCCGGAGCCGCCTGTACGTGTGAACCGGCACGGTCCGCCCGCACGCGCGGCGCCCTGCCCGGAGCACGCCTCGCACCGCGCCGGGACACCACCGCGCGGGCCCTCCCGGAGGCAGGGGGACGGCCCGCGGGCGGGGTCCTCACACGGTGAACCGGTGGGCGAAGCGGATCACCTCGCCCAGGACCTCCTCGCGGTTGGTCTCGTTGAAGACCTCGTGACGGGCGCCCGGGAAGATCCGCGCGGTCACGTCCTCGCCGGCCAGGCGCTCGATCCCCACCTTGGTGTCGCAGACCGGTACCAGCGCGTCCTCATGGCCGTGGACCCACAGCAACGGCAGCGATCCCACACTCCCCGCGGTGGTGCCGCGCTCCAACTCGGTGAGCAGAGCGTTCACCGTGGTGCGCTTGAACGGGCCGTGCCAGACCAGCGGGTCCTCGACGTAGGCCCGTCCCACGGCGGGGTCCCGGGACAGGGTCGCCGGATCGATGGGGACGTCGGGGATCTCCGCGGCGGCGGACAGTTCCTCGGCCGCGGTCCAGCGGCCCAGGACCGGTCCGGAGAGCACCAGCGCCTGCACGGACTCCGGGTACACCTGCGCGTAGCGGGCGGCGATCATGCCGCCCATCGAGTGGCCGATCAGGACCAGCGGGAGGGTCCGGTAGGCCGTGCGGGCCTGAGTGATCACACGGTGCACGTCTTGGACGACGCCGGCGTAGTCGTCGATCAGGACACGTTCTCCCGAGGACCCGCCGTGCCCGCGGTGGTCGGCGCCGTAGACCACCGCGCCGGCCGCGCACAGGTCCTCGGCCACCTGCCCGTAGCGGCCCAGGTGCTCGCCGTACCCGTGCACCAGGATCGCCAGCCAGGTGGGTTCGCGTTCGGTGGACACCCAGGCCCGTGCCGCCAACCTCGCCGAACCGTCCGGCCCACCCGCCAGGGCCCACTCGCGTGTGCTGATCACCGTGTCCTGCCTCCTCGTCGCCGTGCCGGTCTGCGACGATCGAAGGGTCGCCGCCGGGCCGGCTCACCCTAGAGCATGGGGCACCCGGTACGGCGGTGACACCACCCGCGCGCCGAGTGGAGCGGACATGGAAGCGCACAACGTTCGGGCAACGATTCCCCCGGTTCCTTGGGGTGAAGGTCCACACATGAGCGGGATTCGTCGTGGTCATCGACGAAATGCCGCAAAAGACGTGATCGAGGCTACTCAACGTGAAAAAGGATCTTCTACGCTGAGGAGTGGGTATCCCTCGGGAGGGTGCACCATGCCGTACCGCCTGCTCGGCGACACAGACTGGAGAGGGTGACGCCCGTGCTGTCCGACTCATATGGCCGCGTGGCGACCGACCTGAGGGTCTCGCTCACCGACCGTTGCAACCTCAGATGCACCTACTGCATGCCTCCCGAAGGGCTGGAGTGGCTGCCCAAGCCGGAACTGCTCACCGATGACGAGCTCCTACGCCTGATCCGTATCGGGACCACCCGACTCGGGATCGACGAGGTCCGCTTCACCGGTGGTGAACCCCTGCTCCGCCGTGGCCTGCCCGGCATCATCGCCGGCACCACCGCACTCTCCCCGCGGCCCCAGACCGCACTGACCACCAACGGCATCGGCCTGGCCCGCATGGCACCCGCGCTCGCCGAGGCCGGTCTGGACCGGGTCAACGTCTCCTTCGACACCCTCGACCCCGTGGTGTTCGAGAAGCTCGCCCGGCGTCGCCGTCTCGACGACGTCCTCGAGGGCATGGCGGCCGCCGCGGAAGCCGGTCTGACCCCCGTCAAGGTCAACACCGTGCTCATGCGCGACGTCAACGACCACGAGGCCGCCGACCTGCTGCGCTTCTGCGTGGAGCAAGGCTACGAACTGCGCTTCATCGAGCAGATGCCGCTGGACGCCCAGCACGGGTGGCGGCGCGACACGATGATCACCGCCGACGAGATCCTCCAGCGGTTGGAGGCCGAGTTCGACCTCGAACCTGCCGACGCCGACACCCGCGGCAGCGCTCCGGCGGAACTGTTCCACGTGCGCGGCCTGCGGTTCCCCGACGGGCGGACCGCCACCGTGGGCGTCATCGGATCGGTGACCCGCCCCTTCTGCGGCGCGTGCGACCGGGTCCGGCTGACCGCCGACGGCCAGATCCGCAACTGCCTGTTCGCCCGAGAGGAGTCCGACCTGCGCACGCCCCTGCGCGAGGGCGCCACGGACGACGAGATCGTCGAGCGCTGGCTGGCGGCGGTGGCGAGCAAGCTCCCCGGCCACGGCATCAACGACCCCAGTTTCCTGCAGCCCGCCCGCCCGATGTCGGCGATCGGCGGCTGAGCCGGCCCGCGCCCCGTCGAGCGTGCCCACGACCCTGGACCGGAGGACCGGGGTCCCGACGGCGCGAGAATCCGGTTGCCCCGGTACTCCCGTTCTGACGTGATGTCCCGGGGACGTGGATCCACGTCCCCGGGGCCGACACGAAAGGGAGGTGGCCCCATGTCCCACACCGAGATCCCCGGTGATCGCGTACCGATCCGCATGTGGGCCGATCCGGACCGGGTCGAGTCCGCCGCCATGGATCAGCTCCGCAACGTCACCCGCATGCCCTGGACGCACGGGCTGGCCGTCATGCCCGACGTGCACTACGGCAAGGGGGCCACGGTCGGTTCGGTGATCGCCATGCGCGACGCCGTCAGCCCCGCCGCCGTCGGCGTCGACATCGGATGCGGCATGACCGCCGTGCGCACCGGTCTGACCTCCGACCGTCTGCCCGACGACCTGCGGGGGTTGCGCTCGGCGCTGGAGGCGGTCATCCCGGTCGGCTTCCATCACCACGACACCCCGGTCGACCCCACCCGTCTGCGCGGTGTGCGCAGCACCCGTTGGGACGCGTTCTGGTCCGGGTTCGACGACCTGGCCGAGGCGGTGCGCCCCCGTGCCGAACGCGCGCGTCGACAGATGGGCACACTGGGCGGTGGCAACCACTTCCTCGAGGTGTGCCTGGACGACGACGGGTTCGTCTGGCTGGTCCTGCACTCGGGCTCGCGCAACATCGGCAAGGAGCTCGCCGACCACCACATCACGCGGGCCCAGGCCCTGCCGCACAACCAGGACCTGCCCGACCGCGACCTCGCGGTGTTCCTGTCCGGCACCCCGGAGATGGACGCCTACCGGCGCGACCTGTTCTGGGCCCAGGACTACGCGCGCCGCAACCGCGACGTCATGATGGGGCTGGCCTGCGAGGTGCTCGCCGAACAGGTCCCCGGCACCACCTTCGAGCAGCGGATCTCCTGCCACCACAACTACGTGGCGGAGGAGACCTACGACGGGGTGGACGTGCTCGTCACCCGCAAGGGCGCCATCCGTGCCGGCTCGGGCGACCTCGGCGTCATCCCGGGGAGCATGGCCACCGGAACCTACATCGTCAAGGGTCTGGGCAACCCGGCCTCGTTCAACTCCGCCTCGCACGGCGCCGGACGGCGAATGAGCCGGAACAAGGCCCGCAAGACCTACACCGAGGCCGACCTGGTCGAGCAGACCCGGGGCGTGGAGTGCCGCAAGGACCGCGGGGTGGTCGACGAGATCCCCGCCGCCTACAAGGACCTGGAGTCGGTGATCGAGGCGCAGACCGACCTCGTCGCGGTGGTCGCCCACCTGCGCCAGGTGGTGTGCGTCAAGGGTTGAACCGCACGGGCGCCGTCGCGGCGGCGGCGCCCCCATGCGGCATGCTGGGGACGTGAGCGCACACTTGGACGCGGTCGTCCTGGCCGGGGGAGCGGCGACCCGCATGGGCGGCGTCGACAAACCCGGCCTGACCATCGCCGGACACACCCTGCTCGAACACGTCGCCGACACCGTGCGCGCGTACGACCCCCGAGCCGGGGTCACCGTGGTCGGTCCCGACCGGGAACGGCCCCGGGCCACCTACGTCCGCGAGGATCCGCCGGGGGCGGGACCCGTGCCCGCACTGAGAGCCGGTCTGCCGACGGTGCGCGCCCCCTGGTGCGCGCTGCTCGCGGCGGACCTGCCCTATCTGAGCCCCGACCACCTCACCGCCCTGGCCCGGGCCGCCGAGACCGGTGACGGCGCCGTCCTGGTGGACGCCTCCGGGCGCGAGCAGTGGCTCACGGGTCTGTGGCGCACCGAAACCCTGCGCGGGGCCCTGGACGCCTACACGGGCCGATCGCTGTACGGGTTGCTCACCCCGCTCGCGCCCGTGCCCGTGCCGCTCACCGGTGGCCCGGTCTCCTTCGACGTGGACACCCCCGAGGCACTGGAACGGGCCCGCGCCGACCTGGAGGACGACTCCGGCGCATGAGTCCGCGCCGATCCGGCTCCGCGCACGCCCCGGGGCCGACGCCTACGGCGGTTGCGACGCCGGCACGCCCCGCAGGGTCGGCCGGCCTCGTGCGTGAGACGGCGCGTGTGCGGCCTCAAGGCCCGGATCGGCGCGTGGCCGCCCCTTCCCCGTACTGAGGCCCGCAGGGGAGGCCTCCGGCGCGGTGTGCGGGCGCCCACGGCGCTGGAACGGCCCAAGAGGGGCCTCACCGGCGCGCTGTCGGTGGCCGACGAGTTCGGGCGCGTGGAGTCCCCGTCGTGCGGGTTCCCGGCGCCGGGTCGACCAGAGGGCGCCATCCGGGTGACCCGGTGGGCCGGGTGTCACCGTGGGGAGGGTCAGCCCTCGAACTCGTCCATGGGGATGGTCTCGCGCAGGAATCCGCGCAGGTCGAGGAAGTTCGCCAGGTACTCGCGGTGCTCGTCGCAGGCCACCCACACCTTGCGGCGGTCGGGGGTGTGCAGCTTCGGGTTGTTCCACACCAGTGCCCAGTCGGCGGGGGCACGGCAGCCCTTCCGGGAGCAGTACGCGTGCGATGCGGTATTACCCAAAGCAGAACCCCAGGAGACAAAGCGGATTTCGTGGTCAAGCCACGACCACGGCCGGGTATTCGCGCCGACCGGGTGTGGACAAAAGGCGACGCCGGGTGGTTACGGGGGCAAACCACCCGGCGTCGCACGCGATGTTCCGACGGGGGCTCGAAACATCGCCTGGCGCTCCGACGGGGGACCGGAGCGCTAGAACCCAATGTACACCGCCGCCCCCCGGGGTACGTCAAGAGTCAGTTACGACGTTGTCTCGGGAGAGTCCCGCCGGCGAAGGGACGTAAGGCCCAGCTCAGGACTAATCTGACACTTCGCCCTGCGTCTCAACGCGACATTCCGACGTGGGGTCGCGTTCACCAAGGTCAATGGCGTCTCGACCGGGACTGAAGGCGAGGGAAACGCAGGGCAAAGGACCCGGATTCGCACTTCGTATTGGGGCGCGAAGGAAATCGGTGACCTTGGGCGACCACGTGTGGCCGCGGGGGATCGGGGGGACGCAGGGAACGGAGGCCGCCTCCGTGCGGCCCGCCCTACCGACTACGCAGGGGGTCACCCAATGACCGACCACACCTACCGCGTCACCGAGATCGTCGGCACCTCGCCGGACGGTATCGACCAGGCCGTCCGCAACGGCATCCAGCGGGCCTCGGCCACCCTTCGGGGGTTGGACTGGTTCGAGATCACCCAGGTCCGCGGGCACATCGAGGACGGACAGGTCGCCCACTTCCAGGTGGGGCTCAAGGTCGGCTTCCGGCTGGACGACTGACGCGGTTCCCGCGGGGCCGCGAGCCGGTCGGCACGGGTACGCGTGACGGGAGGGGCCCGAACCTTGGTGGTTCGGGCCCCTCTCTCGGGTGCGCGGGGCGCGTAGGGCCTGCGTTCCGAATCAGGCCTCGGAGGGGTCCGGGCCGCGCAGCACGTCCACGTGCACGTGGTCCAGGTGGCGGAGGATCTCGTTGTCGGGGTCGGCCTCGTAGTGGCGCCAACCCATGGACGGGTAGCGCGTGCTCCAGATCTTGTCGTCGAAGATGATCACGTCGATCTGGTACTCGGGGGCGTGCGCGATGAGCCAGTGGGCCATCAGCCAGCCCTCGCGGCGGTTGTCCTCGTTGACCGGCCGGTAGAAGATGTCCAGCGCGCGACCCTCGTAGTGGGCCGAACCCTCACCGTGGCCCGTGTCGTACCCGCCGGGCACGAACCCGCCGATGCTGGTGTCGGCGAAGTGGTCCTCCACGCCCGCCTTGAGGGTCTCGGTGCGCGGGGTCATACCGGAGGGCAGCTCCTCCTCGAACTCGACCTCCTCGCCGCTGTAACGGCACGTCAGGGAAGGGCCCGCGTCGTCCTCGGGCCCTTCCACGAGCACCTCCATCACCCCGTCGGGGATGTCGTCCACGTCCGGTTGCTCGACGGGGGCGTCGTCGCCCTGCGCGATCACGGCGGCGGCCGTGGTGGCCCGCTGTGCCTGATCGCGGTCGAGCCGGACCTGCTCGTCGTCGACCCAGACCGAACAGTCCGGCCCCCACGGTGTGGAGACCGGAAAGAGTTCCTCCTGGTTGTTCACCACCCACCGGGTGCCCAGGGCGGCGATCACGGCCAGCACGATCAGGATCGCCCCCGAGAGGATCACCCCGTGCCATCGGCGTCCGGGTGCGGTGGCTCTATGCGTCATGGACTCTGCCCCTCCACGCCGAGGGCGGGCGGCCGGTCGCCGCCTTCTCGTCCCTGGCGCACGTGTCTCGCGGCCTCGTCGAAGAGGTACTCCGCTTATTGGACACAATGGACTTAAGTCTCATTCCCGACTGTGGCCGGAATCAAAGCCGACGAGCGGGAGGAACCGCCCCTCCGAGGGGTTCAGAGCACCGACCACAGGACGAACGCTCCGCCCAGGACCAGCGTCAGCGCCCAGATCCGGTCCATGGTGACACCCTTCCAGCGCAACGCGTGCACTCCGAGGAAGTCGTAGGCGAGGAGCGCCGCCACCCCCGCCGCGGCGAACATCGCCACGGTGTGCACACCGGTCGCCGCCAGACCGAGCAGTGTGGCGTCCCACAGGCTCCAGGTCCCCTCGACCGCCTCCGTCGCTCCGGCCGTCCCGGTGTCCTGGCGAGCCGACCCCGGATCCACCGACCCGGTCTCCTGGGGAGCCGACGCCGCGCCGTGCCCGCCGTGCCCCCCGTGTCCTGTGTGGGTGTGCGCGAGACCACCGGCCAGGACGGGCATGAGCATGAGACCGGCACCGTGCGCCGAGGCCATCAGGAACGACCAGGCGGTCAACTGCCACAGCGGTAACCGCACCTCGCGCCGGTGGACGTGCCGTTGCGACAGCAGCATCACCAGTCCCACGAGCACGATGGCCGCGCCGCCCACCACCGGGAAGAGCACCGACGCGGTGACCGAGCCGGTCACCGTGATCGCCACCGCGGCCACCGCCACACTGCCGGCGTGACCCAGGGCGATCGCCGGTAACGCCCGCAGGACCTCGGCGCGACCGCCCTCCTGCAGGCCGCGCCCGACCGCGAGCCACCACCCCATCCCGGGATGCAGTCCGTGAAAGGCGCCGAGGGCGACGAGGGTCCAGAGCTGCGCGGCGGTCACCGCGTCAGAGTCACACGGGGGCGGGGGCCTGACAACGCGCGGTGGCCGACTGACCGGTCCCGGTCAGTCGGCCACCGCGGGGTTTGGGTGGAGACGGGGTCGGGCAGACGAGCGCCCCGCCCGGCCGGACCCCTCGGGACTCGACCGGGGGCGGGGAGCTACGGGCACAGGGTGTTGAGGTCACTCGCCTCGGCACCGACCTGACGGCCCGGGTCGGCGGGCTCGGGCTCGTCCAGGCCCGTGTACTCCTGCCACTCGGTCCGCTCCTCCTCCGTCCAGTCCTGCGACTCCTCCTCGGTGAGCGCCTCGTCGTCCTCGGCGGCCTCCTCCGAGGAACCCTCCGACGGTGAGGGGTCGTCCGGCACCTCCTCGCCCTCGCCGGGGGCCTCCTCGATGGCCTGCACGATCAGCTCCTGGATCTCCTCCCAGTCCGGGTTACCCGTGTTGACCTGGGGTGGCGAGAGCTGCAGCGCGCTCATGGAACCCTCATCGGTGACCTGGTCGGCCAGCTCGATGAAGGCCGGAACCTTGGACTGGGGGATGTCGGTGCTCAGGGTCCGCTTGGTCGCCCCGGCCAGACGCCGGTAGCTGGTGAGCACCGTGGTGGGTTCCACCTGCTCGGCCACGTACTTGATGAGACAGCCCTGGCGGCCCATCCGACCGTAGTCGTCGGTGCCGATCCGCGAACGGCCGTACCAGAGCGCGTCGTGCCCGTTGAGGCGTTGCACGCCCGGCTCCAGCACCCCGCCGTGCACCCCGTACGGAATGGGTTCGGTGATGTGCACCTCCACGCCGCCCACCGCGTCGATGAGGTCCCGGAAGCCCATCATGTCGACCATGGCGTAGTACTCGACGTCCATGTCGAGGTTGTGGCCGACCACCTTCTTGAGGGTGTCGGCGGACGGGTCGGGCGCGTTCGGGCTCAGCGCCAACTCCTCCGGCTCCTCGGCGACGGTCTGGTAGATGTCGTTGAGCAGAAGGTCGAACCCGTAGGGCTCCGGGTAGCGCTCGGCCAACTCGGTGTCCTCGGGGAACCGCACGTTCTCCAGGTTGCGCGGCAGCCCGATCAGCACGGTGTCGCCGGTGTGCGTGTCCAGGCTCGCCACCATCATGGTGTCGGTGCGCACCCCGTAGCGGTTGTCCCCCGAGTCCGCACCGATCAACAGGACGTTGACCCGCTCCGCCCCGTACCAGGGGTCGGCCGCGTCGTGCGGGGGCAGATCCTCGCGTTCGGGGGCGTCGAACACCGACCCCAGCGTCTCGTAGGCGGTGTAGCCGGCGTGCAGGGCCCACCCGGAGGGGGCCGCCACGGCCAGACACAACACCAGAACGGTGACCACCCCCGCCAGGCGCAGGCCCCGCCCCCCGCCCTCAGGTCGGGTGATCACCCACGCGTGCACGATCACGCTCATCCACACGACCGCGAACGCGAAGACCACGCCCATCGCGCCCAGCAACCACACGTCCTGTACGACCATCCCGGCCAGCCGCGTCATCGCGTCCGAACCGTGCGCGCCCAGGCGGTAGGCCCACAGAACCAGGGCGCCCAGGCCCAGAAGGTAGATGCCCAGGATCAGGCCGCCCGCCACGCGTCGCCCCATGCGCAGGTGGGCCGCCCCGGGAAGGGGGACCGACAGGGCGGTCCACAACAGAGCACCACCCGTGCCCGGGCGTGCACTCCGGCGCGGCCGCCCCTCGTCCCGCCGCTCGTCGTCCGCTGCCACCGGCATTCCTCTCACACCGAGGGACGATCCGGACCGCCCCCGACTGGTCTTGTGCCCCACGCCACGGTTCCGGGTGGCGGCCGCCTTCGGTCGTGCCTCCTCCGAGAGACACGTCCGGGAACGTCCCCACGGTTCCCCGTCGAGCCCTCCGGCCGGCGGGGCGGCCGGGGTCCCACGATCCCGGGTGGTCCGGGAAGGCGTCCCGGGCCCATCAGATCAGTGTGGCGCTTTGTCGGGGTTGTGTGCGCTCAGTCCACCTGTCGAGGGATGTTCTATACAAGTCTGTTATGTGGTCGAGAGGTTGCGCTTGGGGCTTTGACTGGCTCTTTCCGGTTGGTCAAAGGGGTGAATCAACCGATTTCTTTCGCGATCAGTAGTGCGAGCGCCTGACAACTGCGATGATCTGGCCGGAGGAGGGGGCGCCGTCCGGGGGAATGGACGGCGACATGGGAACGAAAGGCAGGCATCGTGCTCGATGCGGTTGACGCGGCGCTCATGCGCGCGTTGCAGGGGGACGGCAGAGCGACATTCCAGGCCTTGGCCGACGGGGTCGGTCTGTCTCGGACCGCGGTGCGCGCCAGGGTGCGGCAACTGGTCCAGTCGGGGGCGATCAGGATCGTCGGCGTGTTGCACGCCGGCGTGGTGGGCATGGAGGTGCTCGGCCACGTGTCCTTCCGGATCGGTGGCCCGGTCGCCCCGGTCCTGGAGGCGTTGGAGGAGCGGGAGGCGGTGACCTTCGCGGCGCAGACGGCCGGACGCTTTCCCGCCGTCGCGCAGGTGCGGGTGGCCGACGACGCCGCGCTCACCAAGGAGATGGCCCACCTGCGCGGGTTGCCGGGGGTGGAAGGGGCGGAGGTCTTCCGGGCCAACGCCGTGTACAAGGACGCGCACAGCAGTGTGCGCGAGCTCCGGGACGTGGAACTGGACGCGCTGGACTGGCGCCTGGTCCGCCGGCTCATCAAGGACGGTCGGGCCTCCTACGCCGACCTGGCACGTCAGGTCGGGCTCTCCCAGGCGGCCGCCCGGTCGCGGGTGGTGCGCCTGTTGGAATCCGGGGTCGTGCACGTGACGGCGCTGGTGGATCCGACCGCGGTGGGCGCCAACGAACAACTCGGCTTCGGTCTGCACTGTCGCGGCGACGCCGACGCCCTGGGCACGGCCCTGGCCAACATGGCGAGGATCTCCTTCCTGGCCAGCGGGTTCGGTCGCTACGACGTGATCGGCACCCTGTCCGCGCCCGACCGCTGCCGACTGGTGGAGGCGCTGGAGACCATCCGCGGGACGGCCGGTGTCGGCCACGTGGAGACCTGGGAGCATCTGCGGGTGCGCAAGGAACGCCGTGGCGGGGAGCGGCCGGAGGTCTGGATCCCGGCGTGAGTCGATCCTCGCCCCTCACCGCCGGGCCGCCCCGGGTGACCTCGCGCCCGCCGATGCCCGAGGATGGGTGTCATGGTGACAGGCGGCCCGGCGGTGCCGGAGGGGACGGGGACACTGCGGTTGCGCTCGCACACGTACGAGGGGAACCGGTACGCGGTGATGGGGGTCATCAACCGGACCCCCGACTCCTTCTACGACCGCGGCGCCACCTACGCGCTGGAGGCCGCGCTGGCCTCCGCTGACCACGCCGTGGCCTCGGGGGTCGACATCATCGACGTCGGCGGGGTCAAGGCGGGCTACGGGGCGCACGTGGACGAGGCCGAGGAGATCCGGCGCACGGTGCCGTTCGTGCGCGAACTGCGCGCCCGCCACCCCGACGTGGTGATCTCCGTGGACACCTGGCGCGCCGCCGTGGGGCGCTCGTGCGCCGAGGCCGGCGCGGACATGATCAACGACACCTGGGCCGGTGCCGACCCCGACCTGGCCCGGGTGGCGGCCGAGTACGGCACCGGGCTGGTGTGCAGCCACAGCGGCGGGCTGGCGCCGCGCACCGACCCGCACCGGGTCCGCTACACGGACGTGGTGGCCGACGTCATCGCCGGTGTCCGCTCCCTGGCCGAACGGGCGGTCTCCCTGGGGGTGCGGCCCGACGGGGTGATGATCGATCCCACGCACGACTTCGGCAAGAACACCTACCACTCGCTGGAGCTCACGCGCCGCTTGGGCGAGTTGGCCGCCACCGGGTGGCCGGTGCTGGTGGCCGTCTCCAACAAGGACTTCGTGGGGGAGACCCTTGGTGCGGGGCTCACCGAGCGCGGGGAGGGCACGCTGGCCACGTTGGCGGTGTCGGCACGGGAGGGAGCCCGGGTGTTCCGGGTGCACGACGTGCCGGCGGCGCGGGCGGCCCTGGACGCCGTGGCCGCGGTCGGTACGGCGCGGTAGGTGTCCGTGTCCGTGTCCGTGTGCGTTTCGGTCGTATCTGTAACCAGCGGTAACATTTTTACGTGTTTCGCTCTCGTATGCCTTGCGTCACGCTTAAGTTACCCGTGAGTATGTAAGGGGTCGGCGCGAACCGACCACACCGGGCGCGGGTGTAATGGAGGCTGACGTGGCGCTTGCGAAGACCTTGACGGCTGTGGGCACGGTGGCGCTGGCCCGATGCGGAGGGCGGCCGTTCGGCACCCACCTCTTCTCCGTCTGGCCGGGGGCCGCGTTCGCCGCGACCGCCTTTCCGGTCCGCTGCGCGCCCGGGGACAACCTGGCGCTGCACGTGGCCGTCGCCCAGGCCCCGACCGGTTCGGCGCTGGTCGTCGACGTGGCGGGGGAGTCCGAGTACGGCTACGTGGACGAGATCCTCGCCGTGGCCGCCCGCACCAGGGGCATCGCCGGGATCATCCTGGACGGTTGCGTACGCGACATCGCCGCCATCGCCGAGTGCGAACTCCCCGTCTTCGGAACCGGGGTCTCGGTCCGCGAGGTCGGACACGACGCCGGTGGTTCCGTGGGGCGCCGGGTCGACATGGAGGCCACCGGCCCCGTCCCGTTGTCGGTGCGCCGCGGCGACTGGATCGTGGCCGACGACGACGGCGTGGTCTGCCTGCCGCGCGGCCAGGTGAGCACGATCATCGCCGACACCATGAGCAGTATCTCCCGCTCACGGGAGATCATCGACGCCGTGAGCGCGGGAGAGAGCACCCTGGACCTGCTGGGTCTGGACCCGTCCCGGGTCGCCGGCTGGGAGGGCGCCGGCGACCACTCCGCCGACTTCGGCGGGCGCCGGAGCCGTCCCCGCGCCCTCAACCCGCGTCGGGACCCGCGCGCAGGCGAGCACCCCGCGGCACGGACGCGACGCGGCCCGTGCTCGGCGGTCACCGACGTCTACGGCGGCGAGTGAGACCGCCCGGCGCCCGTCGCCCACGGTCGACCGCGCAGGGCCCCGGAACGTCACACGCGTGCGTGTGCGTCCCGGGGCCCTGCGCGCGCGCCGTCCGGTGGGGCGGCCGCATCCGGGGAGCCACCGCCGGAAGGCGGCCCTCCCAGGGTGCTCAGTCCTCGGTGAGGGACAACAGCTCGTCGAGGTAGCAGGTCGCCTCGCGCGCGGCCCGCACCGGATCCGCCTCGCGGATGGCCTCGGTCAGCTTGCTGTGGTCGATCCCGTCGGTGGCCGAGGAGGGGCGCTCGGCGGCCTCGTCGCTCTGCTCGTAGGCGGTGTGCGCGATGCTCGCGTAGACCACCTGGGCGATGTCGTCGTAGAGGTCGATGAGCAGTGTGTTGTGCGTGGCGTTGACCACACACCGGTGGAAGGTGAAGTCCGCCTCCACGAACGTGCCGAGGTCGCGGGCGCGCCAGGCCTCCTCGCGCAGGGCCATGGCCCGGTCGATGTCGGCCATGTCCTCGTCGCTGTGGCGCAGTGCGGCCAGGCGCGCCGCCTCGACCTCCAGCGCGCGTCGGACCTCCAGGTTCTCCCGGAGGCGCGAACGTTCCAGCCGCCGACGCAGGGCGCCGCCGAGCTCGCTGGAGGCGCGCACGAAGGTGCCGGCCCCCTGGCGGATCTCCAGCAGTCCGGCGTGGGCCAGGGCGCGCACGGCCTCGCGGACGGTGTTCCGGCCGACCTCCAGTTGTTCTGACAGCTCCGACTCGGTGGGGATACGATCGCCCACGCCCCACTCACCTGAGTCGATCTGGGCTCGTAGCTGACTGATGACCTGGTCGACGAGACCGGTCCGGCGTGTCGAGGCGAGGGGCACGCGTTTACCTCCTAGGGGCGGGTCGCCGGATGACTGGGCCAGCGCACAGGTGCGGATCGGTTAAGGAGGGAGCCTAGACCAGTCCCGCACCGGAATAGGCCGTCAACGGCAATGCGTTATCCTCATGAAGTACATAGGGTCATCCTACGATTATGTGAGTCACCTTCCATGAGCGTCGCCCCCACGCATGAGCCCGCCCCGCGCCGGACCGCCCCGAACAGCCGCGTCTTCACTTCCACGACCCCGCGTCGCGCCCTGATCCTGGTCGGCGTCGCCATCGCCCTGGCCGCGCTCAACCTGCGCACCGCCATCACGAGCGTGGGGCCCGTCCTGGGCGAGGTCACCGGAGGCCTGGGAATGAGCGCCGTCGGCGCCGGGGTGCTCACCACCATGCCCGTGCTGTGCTTCGCGCTCCTGGGTGGACTCACCCCTCTGCTGGCCCGCAGGCTCGGATCGCACCACCTTCTGGTGTACGCGCTGACCGCGCTCACCCTCGGTCTCGTCTCGCGGGCACTGGCCCCCGAACCCTGGCTGTTCCTCGTGCTGAGCGTGGTGGCCCTGGCCGGTGGCGCGGTCGGGAACGTCATCCTCCCGGCACTGGTGAAGCAGCACTTCCCCCACCGGGTCGGGCTGATGACCACCGTGTACACCACCGGGCTGGCCGTCGGCACCGCCCTGGCCGCCGCCGTCACCGTGCCGGTGGAGGAGGCCACCGGGGAGTGGCGCGTGGCCATCGGCGTCTACGCCCTCTTCGGTCTGGTCGCCCTGCTGCCCTGGTTGCTGGTCCTGCGCCACGAACCCGCCGGCGGCGGCGGTGGTCGGGCCCTGGGGCCGGGGCGCGTCCTGTCCACCGGACTGGGCTGGCAGGGCGTGCTGTACTTCGGCACCCAGTCCTCCATCGCCTACATCATGTTCGGCTGGTTCGCCCAGATGCTGCGCGACCAGGGCATGGACGCCCAGTCCGCCGGGGTGATGCTGGCCTACCTGACGGCTCTCGGCATTCCCCTGTCCCTGGTGCTGCCCTCGCTCATCGTCCGCGTGCGCGACCAGCGCCCCTTCGTGGCGCTGTTCGTCCTCACGTACCTGATGGGCTTCACCGGCCTGTGGGTGTCCCCGTTGGTCGGCACCTGGGTGTGGACCACCTTCATCGGCCTGGGCATGGGCAGCTTCGTGCTGGCGCTGACCGTCTTCGCCGTGCGCACGCGCACCGCCGAGGGCACCGCCGCCATGTCCGCCGCCAGTCAGAGCCTGGGCTACCTGCTGGGCGGGGCGGGGCCCTTCCTCTTCGGGCTGCTGCACGAACTCACCGGCGGATGGCACGCCCCCATGGCCATGGTCATGGGCATCGTGGTCCTCAACCTCGGGGTGGGCCTGCTGGTGGGCCGGCCCCGTTACCTGGAGGACGTCATCGCCGAGCAGGACGCCCGCGCCGCGCGGTCCTGAACGGCCCCATGGGGCCGCCGGGTGCCTGCGCCGGGCCCGCCCCCGCGGGACCCGGCCGTCGCGGGCGTCGGCCACCGCACGACCACGGCCCGTGGCCGCTCCGCGGCGCTCGAACCCCCGTGCGCGCGGGCGTCCGGCCCCGCGCGTGCCACGTGGCCCCGTGGCCCCGTCGGCCCGGACTCAGAGCCAGTCGTGTTCGCGCGCGTAGCGGGCCGCCTCGTGCCGGGTCCGGGTCTGCGTCTTCTGCATCGCGCTGGACAGGTAGTTGCGCACCGTGCCCTGGGCCAGGTGCAACCGCGCGGCGATCTCCGCGACCGAGTACCCCTCACCGGTCTCCTGGAGCACGTCGATCTCCCGGTCGGTCAGCGGGCAGTCGTCGATCACCGCCAGCGCCGACACGTCCGGGTCGATCCAGCGTCGCCCCTCGTGCAGGGTGCCCACGACCGTGGCGATGTGCGCCGGCTCCGCCGACTTGCTGACGAAGCCCTGGACGCCCAGTTTCAGAGCCCGGCGCAGCACCCCTGGCCGGGCGTGCCGGGTCAGCATGAGGATCACCTGCTCGGGAAGCTCGCGACGGATCCGGGCGACGGCGTCGAGCCCGTCCACACCCGGCATCTCCAGGTCGATGACGAGCACGTCGGGTCGGTGCAGCAGGGTGGCCTCGACCGCCGACCCGCCCTCCTCGGCCTCGGCGAGCACGGTGATCTCACCCTCCATGGGGAGCAGCGCCGCCAGGGCGGAGCGCAGGAGGGCCTCGTCGTCGGCCAGGACCACGGTGGTCATCGATCGTCCTTCCAGATCATCAGGGTGCGGTGACAGGGGTGGTGGGGGAGTGGAACGTCACCGCGGTGAGGAAGTCCCCACCGGAGTGTTCCACGGTCAGTTCACCGCCCTGGTCGGACACGCGTTCGCGCAGGGTCGCCAGCCCGCGCAGCTCGGTGACCGGTTCGGAGCGGGCGCCGTCGTTGCTGATGGTGATGCCCCGTTCCGACAGGGTGATCCGCACGTGCTCGGCCTGGGCGTGCCGCAGGATGTTGGTGGTCGTCTCGCGCAGGACCTGGCCCAGCATCTCGCCCGCGTGGGGATCCGCCTCCTCACGCCGGTCGACGGACACCTCGATACCCGCGGCCTCGAACAGGTTGCGGGCGTTCTCCAGCTCCGCGGACAGGTTGAGCCGCCGTTGGGCGTGGGCGAGGTCCTTGGTCCGGGCGATGGTGTCACCGACCAGCTCGTACACCTCGCCCAACTCCCGGTCGGCCCGCTCCGCGTCCCCCTCCAGCAGCTTGCGGGCCAGCGCGACCTTCAGCTTCACCACGTGCAGCGTGTGGCCCTGGATGTCGTGCAGGTCGCCGGCGAAGCGCACCCGTTCACGGGCCACCGCCAGTTCCGCCTCGCGCTGGCGGGCCCGCTCCATCTCCGTCACCAGTTGCGTGACCACCTCGATGAGGGACACCAGGACGATGCCGGCGATGGAGACGGCCGCGGCGGAGACGGCGCCCTGGAGGAACTGCGCGGGTGTGACGTCCGAGACCAGGGGTTCGGCGAGGAGTACGGCGACGACGAGCGCGACCAGGGCAGCGATCACCGCGCGCCGATGACGGGACAACCGTCCCACGACCAACGTGCCCATGATGGCGAGCGCGAAGGCGGCCGACGTCATCCCGTACAGCAGGACCGCCGACACCCACACGAGGACGTTGTAGGCCAGTCCCGGAAGCAGCGGAGCGAGGCGGTCGTCCGTCGTCGATCGGGAGACGGTGAACAGCGCCGCGACCAGGCCCGACGCCAGCCAGAGCGCCTGCCACCACACCTCGGTGTCGTTGACCACGAGCGGTGTGCCGACGGCGGACAGCGACGCGGAGACGACGCCGACGTTGACCGCGCGGAGCCGTCCTGGCGTCGACTCGGGCTTTTCGGGCATCCTGGTGACCTTCCGTGGTTCGGGACCGGCCACAGTATTCTCGCCGGACACCGGCGTGACCAGTGACGCCACGTCATGCCCGCACCCTCCGAAACGTCATCACCGGGTGCTGACGTCACGGCACTGCCCCGTAGGAGCGGCGACCGCTGTAATCGGTGGCATGACGAAAACACCGGTCATCGACGTCCGAGGCCTGAACGTCGAGTACGGCGACTTCCAGGCCGTGAGAAACGTGTCCTTCCAGGTCGGAAAGGGCGAGCTCTACGCACTGCTCGGCACCAACGGGGCGGGAAAGACCTCCACCCTGGAGACCGTCGAGGGGCACCGCTCCGCCACCTCCGGCACGGTCCGCGTCTTCGGGCACGATCCGCGCGAGCGGCGCTCGGTGCGCCCCCGCATGGGCGTCATGCTCCAGGAGAGCGGGTTCTCCCCGGACCTCACGGTCCGCGAGACGGTCCGGCTCATCGGCTCGCTCACCCTGCGCACCGACCGGGTCGAACGCGTCCTCGACGTCGTCGACCTCACCCGCAAGGCCGACACGAAGGTGTCCCAGCTGTCCGGTGGCGAGAAGCGACGCCTGGACTTCGCCACCGCCGTCTACGGAACGCCCGAACTCGTGTTCCTGGACGAGCCCACCACCGGACTCGACATCCGCTCCCGGGACGCGCTGTGGGAGGCGGTGGACCGGCTGCGCGCGGACGGCTCCACCATCGTGCTCACCACGCACTACCTGGAGGAGGCCCAGCAGCGCGCCGACCGGATCGGCCTCATGCACCGGGGCACGCTGCGACAGGAGGGGACCGTCGCCGAGCTCACGCGGGCCCTGCCGTCGGTGATCAGCTTCTCCCTCCCGGCCACCGCGCCGGAGCCGCCGCTGCCGGCCACCCGCGAAGGCGACGGAACGTTCGTCGTGGAGACCCTCGGCCTGCAGAAGGACCTGCACACCCTGCTCGGCTGGGCCCAGGACCACGCCGTGGAACTGCGCGGACTCGAAGCGGGCCCGACCCGCCTGGACGACGTCTTCCGCGCCCTCGACACAGCCGACGCCTGAACCCGCACTCGTAAAGGACCCTCACCATGCTGTCCATCGCTCAGGGCGAGCTGATCCAGATCTTCCGCAACCGGCTGGTCATGGTCACCATGCTGGTGCTGCCCGTGGCCTTCAGCGGCTTCTACATGTACCTGCAGGACCGGATCCCGGGCCTGGACGCCGGGGCGGTCGCGGCGATCCTGCTGTTCCTGGTGATGTCCATGGGGTTGTACTCCACCGTCGTCACCACCCTCGCCTCCCGTCGGCAGAACCTCTTCCTCAAGCGGTTGCGGTCCACCGCGGCGAGCGACGCCCGGATCCTGGTGGGGTTGCTCCTGCCGGTCACCGCCATCGCCACCGGCCAGTCGGTCGTGATCCTGACCGTGCTGGGCGTGGTCACCGAGGCACCGGCGCACCCGCTGCTGCTCGTGGTCGCCGTGCTCGCCGCGCTCACCATGATGGTCGGCCTGGGGCTGGCCACGGCCGGGGTCACCAACTCGCCCGACCACGCCCAGGTCACCACGCTGCCCCTGCTCATCGGCACTCTCGCGGTGTCCGGCTGGGTGGGATTCACCGGAACCGAGGAACTCACGCTGATCAAGCGGCTGCTGCCCGGCGGTTCGGCCACCGAGCTGGTCGTCGGTGCCTGGAACGGCGGCGTTCCCCTGGCGGACTCGTTGCTGCTCCTGGCGCCCACCCTGGCGTGGGTGGTCCTCGCCCTCCTCGCGGCGACCCGCCTGTTCCGCTGGGAACCGCGCCACTGACCCGTCCGCGTGGCGGCCGACCTCGAAGTGCCTGAGGAGAACGACATGGACCTGAACCTGCCCCAACGGCTCTACCTGCTGGGCTACGACGTCGACAGGGGACGCCCGGACCCGGTCGGCAACGCTCAGCGAGGGCGGCTGCTGTGCGCGGCGGCGGTGGTCGACCTCATCGGCCGGGGACTGCTGCGCGAACGCGACGGCCGGGTGGAACGCACACTCTCCTCCCGGACGCCCGACGACCGGCTGCTGTCCCTGGTGCTGTCGGGCGTCCCGTCGCACCGACCGCGCCACTGGGTCGACCTCGTCCACCGCCGCATGGTGGAGTCCGAGGAACACGTGCGTGACGGGCTCGCCGCCCGCGGGGTGATCACCGTCGGCGGACGCCGGATCCTGGGATTGTTCCCGTCCCGCACGATCACACTCACCGACGCCGACCGTGTCCGTGGGCTGCACGCGCGCACGCGCGCCGCGGTCGTCGAGGAACACGACGTCGCCGCCGTGGACGGGGAAGACCTCGCCCTGGCCGTGATCGCCTCCGAGGGAGAGATCCAGACGGCGTTCACGGCCCGGGAGCGGTGGGACCACCGCAGGACCCTGGCGGCGTTCCACGGTCGCTTCGACGCCGCGTTCCCGGGGCTGCGCACCGCCATCGGCACCGCCGTGCGCGCCTCGAAGGGCCCCACCGGCTGAGACCGGCCCTTCCGCGCTCCCGCCGGGTGCCGTCGTGTCCCTCCCGGCGACGGCCCCGGACGAGGCCTCGCCCGAGAGGCACGGCACACGTGAGCGTGGGGGTGCGTCCCGCTGGGGGAGCGCACCGGGGCCGCCTGCGCGCGGTGTCCGCGCGCCGGGGGCCCGGCGTACTGCGGCGCGTGCCCCGAACGGCCACCCCTGGCGCGCCCCCACCAGTGACGCCACGTCACGGGCACCTCCGAGAAAAGTCACGCGCCAACGGTGACGTGGCCGCACTGCCCGTGACCGGTGCCCGGGAGCGAGGCTGTCACCATGCCCGCGAACGCTTCGACCTGGAGTCCACCACGATGACGCTCCATCGCCCCGACACCCCCGCCACCGCAGTCCGGTCGACACCGGTCGCCGAACGCGCCCTGGCGCCGGACCTGGCGCGCGGCACGATGCTGCTGTTGATCGCCCTGGCCCACGTGCCCTGGTTCCTCTACGAGACCCCGGTGGGCGCCACGATGCTGCACCCCATCGAGGGCGGCATCGCCGACCGGATCGCGCAGGCCCTGACCGTGATCATCGTGGACGCCCGCACCCACACCATGTTCGGGTTCCTCTTCGCCTACGGCGTCGGCCAGCTGTACGTACGCCAGACCTCGCGCGGCACCGACCCCCGGGACGCCCGCCGGCTCCTGCGCCGCCGCCACCTCTGGATGCTCGTCTTCGGCGCGGTGCACGCCACCCTGCTGTGGCAGGGCGACATCATCGGGGTCTACGGCCTCATCGGGCTGATCATGGTGCCGCTGTTCCTCGGCCGCACCGATCGCACCCTCCGGATCTGGATCATCTGCCTGCTGGTCGTGGGCGCCCTGATCACCCTCGCCTCCACCATCGCGGGCATGACGCAGACCCCCGACGCGGCCGTGACGGCCGACCTCCAGCGGCTCAGCATCGCCGAGACCGACTACGTGGACTCCGCCGCGATCCGCTTCCCCACCTGGCTGGTCACCCTGTTCTCCGGCCTGTTCACCCTCGCCCTGCCGACGGCGTTCCTCATCGGTATGCTCGCGGCCCGGCACCGTCTCCTGGAAGAGCCCGCCCGCCACCTGTCGCTGCTGCGCAGGGTCGCGTTCCTGGGCATCCTCGTCGGTTGGACCACCGGTGTCGTCCAGGCACTCCAGCACGTGGGCGTCCTGGACGTGCTCCCCCCGACCGCTCTGGGCGGGGCGCACTTCTACACCGGCATCTTCGCCGGCGTGGGCTACGCCGCGCTCTTCGGGCTCATCGCCCACCGCATCGACACGCGCCGCACCCGGGAGGCCCTGCCGGTGCGCGCCCTGGTGGCCCTGGGCCGGCGCTCCCTCAGCGGCTACCTCGCCCAGTCGCTGGTGTTCGCCCCGTTCCTGGCGGCCTGGGGTCTGGGGCTCGGCGTCCACCTGTCGAGCTGGTCCGCGGCGCTCGTGGCCGTGGCCACCTGGCTGTGCACCGTGGTGCTGGCGTTCTGGATGGACCGCGCCGGGGTGCGCGGTCCGGCGGAGACGCTGCTGCGTCGACTCACCTACCGCGGCGCACGGAGCTGACACGCGTGCGGGCGCCCGGGCTCGGGACCGGGCGCCCGCCTCCGGTGGTCCCGGACCGAACGGTCCGGGACCACCGCCGTCTCAGACCGGGAGCCAGTCGATCCGGCCGATCAGGTACACGGCCCCCACGAACGCCACGATGTCGATCACCGTGTGCGCCACCACCAGGGGCATGACACGGCCGTAGCGCAGGTAGAACCAGCCGAACACCAGTCCCATGACCAGGTTCCCGAAGAACATGCCCACCCCCTGGTAGAGGTGGTAGAAGGCGCGCAGGACCGAGCTCGCCACCACGGCCTTCCACGGTGACCAGCCCATCTGACCGAGTCGGTGCAGTAGGTATCCGACCACGATCACCTCCTCCAGGACCCCGTTCTTGAGCGCCTGCAGGATCAACACGGGCACGTCCCACCACTGGCCCTCCAGGGTGCTGGGGACGATGGTGCGGGTCAGCCCCAGCTGCCACGAGACCAGGTACACGACCAGGCCACCGGCACCGATCAGCCCGGCCAACAGCAGCCCGCTCCAGGTGTCGAACCAGGGGCGTCGCCCATCGAATCCCAACGTGCGCGCCGACTCCCCGGTGCGGTGCATCAGGTACACCACCAGCGCGACCGGGGCCATCGCGAAGATCACCGCGTACAGCTGGAACGACAGGTCGAGCCACGGCCGGTCCTCGGCCCGGGAGCGGATCAGGTTCGCGGTCTGATCGGCCATCGACTCCGGCGCCGTGAGCACGCCGAGGAACGAGATGGTCGCCGAGATCGCGGCGGCGCCCAGGGACAGGGCGAGCACGCACAGGATCTCCCAGCGCAGCAGGGAGCGGCCGGGCAACAGGTTCGGGATCGTGGTGGTCACGGCCGGGCCCGGGGCCTTCGCGGGGCTGTCGGGAGTCGGCACGGGGCCCGCGAGGGAAGGAGTGGGCTCGCTCGGGTCCGGGTGGATTCTGTCGGTCACGAGTCGAATGTACCCGTGGGTCCCGAGGCGCGCTGGAGTGTCGTCGGTGGCTCGGAGGCGGTGCGCGGCTCGGCGCCCGGGGCACGGGGCGGGCGGCGCCGCGTCCTCGCCGTCCCGCCCGTGCGGTGGTGCGGTGTGGGGTCGGGGGTCAGTCGTCGTCCTCTTCGAGGCCGTCGTCCATGCCGTCCTCTTCCATGCCGTCGTCGAGACCGTCCTCGCCTTCGAGCTCGACGCCCGGGTCGTCGGTGGCGGTGTCCTCACAGGCGGCGACACCGAGGACGGCGACGGCCGCGATCGCGCCTCCGGCCAGCACGCGTCGACCGGTGGTGAGCAACTCCTTGCTGATGTCCTCGAGCTTCACAGTGACTCCATGTGATCGGGGATGTGTGCCGTGGGTCCACCCGTACGAACGCCGACGGCCGGCTCTTCGAGAGCGACCACGGGGACGACGCGTATCGGATGTTATCGTTCCGTGACCCATGCGTTTTTCACCCTAGAGGTGTTTCTCCGGCGTGAACAGGGGGGTGATCACGATTTCCCCGGTGTCGGTCATCGGATACCCCTTCGTCCCTGGTAGAGGGGTATAAGGACGTTCATCCGGCGTCGGGTCGGCGATTTCCGACCCTTTCTCCGGCCGTTTTCCGAGGGATGCGTGTGCCGTTCCCGGGTGCATCCGCCGAGGGCAAGGGAACGGCGGTGGAACGTGAGGCGAACGGGAGGAACGGCCCGGCGCACGGGGTGATTCTCCCGGGTCGGGAAGGGGTCCTGCGCGTTCGGTGGCACGCCGCAGGTCGCCTCCCCACGGTCACCCGGAGTCACTTGTTTCTCGATGGTCACCCGATCATCGGGCGTATCACCCGACACCGAGCGGTGCGCTCCCGTTCGGTCGGTACCCGGGCACGAAGCGACCGTCGGCCCCGCGCGTGTGACACGGAGCGCGCGGGGCCGACGGCCAGGGGGGGAGGCCGTCCCGCCCCGCCCCAGCCACGAAAGCGGGGAGGGACGACCTCGGGGGAAGCGAAGACCAGAATCAGTGAGCCGCTGAGAACTGGTCTTCCTCGGTGGAACCGGTGAGGGCGGTGGTGCTGCCCTCGGGTGCGATGGTCGTGCTCACGGCGTCGAAGTAGCCGGTGCCGACCTCGCGCTGGTGGCGGGTCGCGGTGTAGCCGGCGGCCTCCGCCGCGAACTCGGCCTCCTGGAGCTCGACGTACGAGGTCATCCCGTTCTGGGCGTAGCCCTTGGCCAGGGTGAACATCGAGTGGTTGAGCGAGTGGAAGCCCGCCAGGGTGATGAACTGGAACTTGTAACCCATGTGGCCCAGCTCGCGCTGGAACTTCGCGATCGTCGCGTCGTCCAGGTGCCGCTTCCAGTTGAAGGACGGCGAGCAGTTGTAGGCCAGCATCTGGTCGGGGTACTGCGCCTTGATGCGCTCGGCGAAGTCGCGGGCGACCTCCAGGTCGGGGGTCGCGGTCTCCATCCAGAGCAGGTCGGAGTGGGGCGCGTAGGCCAGGCCGCGGGCGATGCAGGCGTCCACGCCGTTGCGGAAGCGGTAGAAGCCCTCGCCGGTGCGCTCACCGGTGATGTAGGGCTGGTCGCGCTCGTCGATGTCACTGGTGATCAGGGTCGCGGCCTGAGCGTCGGTCCGCGCGATGACCAGGGACGGGACGCCCGCGACGTCGGCGGCCAGGCGCGCCGCGTTGAGGGTCTTGACGTGCTGGCCGGTGGGGATCAGCACCTTGCCGCCCAGGTGGCCGCACTTCTTCTCCGAGGCCAGCTGGTCCTCCCAATGGACGCCTGCGGCACCGGCGGCGATCATGCCCTTCATCAGCTCGAAGGCGTTGAGGGTGCCGCCGAAGCCGGCCTCGGCGTCGGCGACGATCGGGGCGAGCCACTCGGGGGCGGTGTCGTCGCCCTCGGACCAGGTGATCTGGTCGGCGCGCAGGAGCGCGTTGTTGATGCGACGCACGACCGACGGGACCGAGTTGGCCGGGTAGAGGCTCTGGTCGGGGTAGGTGTGCCCGGAGAGGTTGGCGTCGGCGGCGACCTGCCAACCGGAGAGGTAGATGGCCTTCAGTCCGGCGCGGACCTGCTGCACGGCCTGGTTGCCGGTCAGGGCACCGAGGCTGTTCACGTAGTCCTCGGAGTGGAGCAGGTCCCACAGGCGCTCGGCGCCACGACGGGCCAGGGTGTGCTCCTCGGTGACCGAACCGCGCAGCCTGACCACGTCGTCGGCGGAGTAGGTCCGCTCGATGCCCGCCCAGCGGGCGTTGGTCTCCCAGTCGCGCTGGAGCGCGGCGCTGGCTTCCTGACGACGAGCGCTGGTGCTCATGTTCGTTCCCGCCTTACGTGTAGTCCCCATGGTCTTCACACCGGTCGAGGGTGGTTCTGCCGGGGCCGGGGGCTGAGCCCCGAGCGGTAAGTTCCCCGCCGGTAACTATGATTCTTGGGCAAGATCCAGAGCTTTTCCACGCGAAATCGGGCGAAGATCGTCGTTTCTTTCCCTAGGATGAAGCCATGGCGTACTTTGGTGCTGAAGAAATACCGTCTTTGACAGGTGACCTAGATCTCGTCACCTTCGGCCAGCGGCTCCGTCACCTGCGGCGGGCCCGCGGGATGACCCTCTCCGACCTGGGGGAGCGCGTGGGGCGGGCGCCCTCGCAACTCTCGCTGTTGGAGAACGGAAAACGTGAACCCAAGCTCTCCCTCCTCGCGTCCCTGTCGTCGGCGCTCGGGGTGTCGGTGGAGGAACTGCTCTCCAAGCAGCCCCCGAGCCGGCGCGCGCAACTGGAGATCTCCGTCGAGGAGGCCCAGCGCGACCCCCTGTACCAGGACCTCAACCTCCCGCACCTGAAGATCGGCAAGCGGGTCCCCAACGACGTCCTCGAACACATCGTCGGCCTGTACGACGAACTCAAGCGACGCCACGCCAAGCCCACCGCCACCCCGGAGGAGGCCCGCCGGGCCAACGCCGACCTTCGGCGTCAGATGCGCGAGCGCGGCAACTACTTCGAGAGCATCGAACGGTCCGCCGCCGAGACCCTGGAGGCCGTCAACTACACCGCCGGGCCCCTCTCCCAGGGGCAGATCCTGGCGATCGCCACCCACCACGGTTTCTCCCTGAAGTACGTGCAGGACCTGCCGCGCTCCGTGCGCTCCCTCACCGACCACGTCAACCGGCGGATCTACCTCAAGCGCGAGACCAGCCTGGGCATGCACAGCCCGCGCACGATCCTCCTGCAGACCCTCGGCCACGTGATCCTGGGGCACAACCGGCCCAAGGACTTCGGTGACTTCCTGCGCCAGCGGGTGGAGGCCAACTACTTCGCCGCGGCCGTGCTCATCCCCGAGACCACGGCGGTGACCTACCTCCAGGAGGCCAAGAAGGCCCGCGACCTGTCGGTGGAGGACCTGCGCGACGTCTACTCGGTCTCCTACGAGATGGCCGCGCACCGGTTCACCAACCTCGCCCACCGCCACCTCGACCTCGTCTGCCACTTCATCCGCAACGACGAGACAGGCATCATCTACAAGGCCTACGAGAACGACGGACTCGTCTTCCCCACCGACGACACCGGCGCCATCGAGGGCCAACGCATGTGCCGCCAGTGGTCGGGCCGTCAGGTGTTCCAGTCGCCGGACCGGTACTCGATCTACTACCAGTACACCGACAAGCCCAACGGCACCCACTGGTGCGTGGCGCACGTCGACCCCAGCCGTGAGCGCAACTTCGCCATCACCCTGGGCGTGCCCTACAAGGAGTCGCGCTGGTTCCGCGGGCGTGAGACCACCAACCGCACCAAGTCCAACTGCCCCAGCGGCGAGTGCTGCGTGCGGCCGCCCGCGGACCTGGCCAACCGCTGGGAGGGCAACGTGTGGCCCTCGGCCCGCGCCCACTCCCACGTGTTGTCCGCGCTGCCCTCGGGCACCTTCCCCGGCGTGGACGAACACGACGTCTACACCTTCCTGGAGAAGCACAACGCCGAGTGAGCCGCCGGGTTCGGCACCACGACGACGCCCGGGGCCGGCGCGCACCCGCCGGCCCTTCGTCGTGTCGTGCGGAAGGGCGAGCGGCCCCCTCACGGCCGAAGCCCGCACGGGACGGGGAGCGCGGGAGAAGCGAGCACGGCCCGCGACACGGTCACCGTGGGCGGGGCGCGGTTCAGGCCCGGCGCTCCTTCAACGCCGCCGGGGTCAGGTCCGACAGCGACGGGTAGCCGTCCACCGCCATGAGCAGGTCGGCCTCGGCCAACAACGAGCGCAGCACGTGCACCACCCCGTCCGTCCCGCCCAGCGCCAATCCGTACACGTACGGGCGCCCGACCGCGACCGTCGTGGCGCCCAGCGCCAGCGCCTTGACCACGTCCGACCCCGACCGCACCCCGGAGTCGAAGATGATCGGCAGGTCGGTCGCGGCGGCCACGTCCGGCAGACACTCCAGCGCCGGGATGCCTCCGTTGGCCTGCCGACCTCCGTGATTGGACACGTAGACGGCGTCCACGCCTGCGTCCGCCGCCCGCCGCGCGTCGTCGGGGTGGCAGACGCCCTTGACGATCAGTGGCAGATCGGTCAGGGAACGGAGCCACGGCAGGTCGTCCCAGGTCAAGGGGTTGCCGAAGAGTCCCGCCCAGTGCGCGACCACCGCGTCCGGTGTCGCGTCCTTACCGACCTGATCCCGGAAGACCGGGTCCGAGGTGTAATTGGCCAGGCAGTGGCCGCGCAACTGCGGGAAATTCGCGGTCGCCAGGTCGCGCGGACGCCAGCCGGTGATCCAGGTGTCCAGCGTGACCACGATGCCCCGGAAACCGGCGGCCTCGGCCCGGCGGACCAGACTGGCCGCCAACTCGCGATCGGTGGGCGTGTACAGCTGGAAGAACCCGGGGGTGTCGCCGAACCGCCCCGCGACCTCCTCCAAGGGGTCCTGCGACAGGGTGGAGGCGATCATCGGCACCCCCGTCCGCGCCGCCGCCTCGGCCGTGGCGAGATCACCGTGCCCGTCCTGCGAGCACAGGCCGACCACCCCCACCGGGGCCATCATCAGGGGCGAGGGCAGGGTGATCCCGCACAGGTCGACCGACGTGTCCCGGTCGGTCGCTCCCACGAACATGCGCGGGTACAGGCCCCAGCGATGGAAGGCGGTGGCGTTGGCGTCCTGGGTGTGTTCGTCGCCCGCGCCGCCGGCGACGTAGGACCACACCGACGGCGGTAGCGCCTCGGCGGCTCTGCGCTCCAGCTCGGTGAAGGTCATGGGGTAGGGCGGTACGACGCCGGTCAGTCCGTTGAGGTAGATCTCCAACTGGTAGTCGCCGTAACGCGATCCCATGTACGCCTCCGAACGGGAAGGGGGTGACCGGCATCATCCAAGTTGACACACGCGTGTGTCAATGTTCGCGCGAACGCAACACCGGCACGAACACCTCGGCGATGTCCCCCGACAGCGCCTCCCGGGTGCGCGAGCGGTCGCCCAGCACCCAGTCGATGACCAGCTCATGCGCGGCGCCGACCAAGGCCAGGGCCTGCTTGCCGAAGGGCCGGTCCACCACCGTGCCCTCCCGGGCGCAGCGCTCGTACTCGGAGGTGAAGACGCCGGCGATCGCGTGCCGCACGGAACGCCGGCGTTCCTCCAGGGCCGGGCTCACCCCCACGCTCTCCACCGAGATGATCCGGGGGCGGCGGGGGTCGTCCAGGGAGAAGCCCAGGTAGGCGTCGACGGCGGTCATCACCCGGGCCTCCAGGGAGCCCGCCGGGGCGCTCATCGCTCGGGAGATCCGGTCCATCGCGTCGTCGACCAACATGTCGTAGACCGCGCGCAGAGCCGCTTCCCGGTCGGCGAAGTGTTCGTAGAAGTACCGGTTGGTGAGTTCGGCCTCCCGGCAGATCCGACCGACCGTCGCGGCGCGAAAGCCCGCGGTGCCGAACACCTCCAGCCCTGCCTCCAGGAGGCGCTGCCGCCGGGCCTCCTGCCGTTCGCGCGGGGGCATTCCCCGCCAGGAGCGCACGAGTTCGACGCGTGGTTCACTCATGCCCCCACGCTAGACGGGTCGGATGGTGGGACCCACGACCTTGATCAAGTGGCGCGGTCGTGCGAATCTTCCTGTGAGCTTCCGGCAATAAGAAGGTGTCCGTTTTGTCCGACTCTCGACAACATGCGAATTCGGCCCCTGCCGCCGGATAGAACCGCAGGTCAACGAGACTGCTCCCCGCGCACGCGGGGATGGACCCGACACCATCCGCATCACTGTCATCTGACACCCCTGCTCCCCGCGCACGCGGGGATGGACCCGGTGGCAAGGCGTTCCTGCCGTTCCTGCGGCCCTGCTCCCCGCGCACGCGGGGATGGACCCCAGCGCGGCGAAGGCCACCCACATCCACGACTCTGCTCCCCGCGCACGCGGGGATGGACCCCCCTCGAACACCACGAAAAGCAACCAGTTCGCGGGAACCGGGACTGCTCCCCGCGCACGCGGGGATGGACCCAACAACGCCGACGTCGTCCCGGTGGCCCAGCCTCCCGAAGACTGCTCCCCGCGCACGCGGGGATGGACCCCACGGTCCGGCCGGGTCCGCGGTCGAGGTCTCCTGCTCCCCGCGCACGCGGGGATGGACCCTGCTCCTTGATCTGCTGGAGCGCGGAGTACGGCTGCTCCCCGCGCACGCGGGGATGGACCCATCTAGGCGAAAATGTCGTCAAAGGGGTCAACCTGCTCCCCGCGCACGCGGGGATGGACCCGGCTACCGGCTGACGGTGGTGGCCACCGAGTCCCTGCTCCCCGCGGACGCGGGGATGGACCCACATCCCACCCTCACCGAGCCTCACTGGAGGCTCTTCGCCGCCCCTTACGGGAAGACACGGTCCATCCCCTGCCGGGGTGTGTTCAGTTCAGCAGGCGATCCCTGACCGTGGCGAAGTCCTCCTCGGTCACTCCCGCTTTCAGGAGTAGGGCCCGCGCGTCCAGGTCATCGAGTACGTCGAGGAGGGCGCCGCGCAGCGTCAGGCCTCGGTCGGCCAGCAGAGACTCGATGGCCGGCCCCTGGTCGGTCTGCCCCATCAGGGCGAAGAGCGGCACGAGGGCGGCGGTGGAGAGTTCGTAGTCGTCGGCTATCGCCTCGGCCTCCACCTCGGCCGAGGCGAACAACAGCAGGGTGATCAGACCGGTTCGATCGCGTCCCGCCCCACAGTGGAAGAGCACACCGCCGGGCTCCGACCGTGCCAGGGCGGTGATCACGGTGGCGCACCGCTCGGCCTTGCGCTCAAGAAAGGGCCGAAAGTACAGCGGGCTGCCGTTCAGCCGCTCGCCGTTGATCGCCTTCCAG
Organism: Nocardiopsis sp. MG754419; assembly: GCF_018207095.1. GTDB lineage: Bacteria > Actinomycetota > Actinomycetes > Streptosporangiales > Streptosporangiaceae > Nocardiopsis. The sequence goes on from NZ_QOCZ01000015.1 coordinate 52,834, forward strand.
AACTCGATGTCCTCGACATGGTCCAGGGGCACTTCCAGTCGCCGTATCCCCGTGGGGAGGGGCGTCTGTGCCGCTTCTGCTCGGAAGGCGGCGGACCCTCCTCGGCGCGTCGGACCCAGGTCCGGGCTCGGTCGTATCTCGTCCGGGTTGCGAAGGTCCACGACGGTGCGCACACCGGCCGCGTGGGCGGCCCGCCACCCCTCGGTCGTCACGAAACGCAGGTCGGCTGATCTGAGGAAGGCCCCGTGTCGGGTGGTGCGGCCGTGGCGTGTGGGGAGTCCGCCGAGGTCACGGGTGTTGAAGAACCCTTCCCAGGTGATCTCTCTGCTGTCGCTCATGGAAGCCAGGGGTACTGCACTCGCCGGCGGAAGAAAAGGTCCAAGGTCGCTTTCCGGATGTTCCGCCGGTGCGCTGAGGGCCGGACCACCCCTGGACGTGGCGCGTTCGACGTCCCCGTGGCCATCGGAGATGAGAGGAGCGGCTCGTCATCCCCGTGGCGTGAGAAGTGCCCCGCGGCGGTACCGATGTCGACCCCCACGCGTGCGAGGGCGCAAGCCACGGGTGCGCGGCGTGCGGTCGACCCGCCTTCGATGAGCAGGCGTGCGCACCGGCCCGCTTCCGTGGATCCCGGGGCCCGGTCGTCGCGGGACCCGGGGGCCGTCACCCCCGCATGCGCGCACACGGGGGTCGACGGGGGAATCGTCAGCGTACGACTTTCAGCAGGGCGAACCACTCGCCCTCGGAGAAGCGCAGGTGCCCGGCCTCCCGGTGCTGAGTGTCACGAACGTCGGCACCCGCGGGGTTTTCCCGGACCTCGACACAGTTGTGCCCTGTGTTGCTGTATGAGGATTTATGCCACTCGTTCATGTTGTGAAGCCTTCCAATATGTGCTGTGAATGCCCGGCGGGGAGGGACACCGCCATGGCCCCCATGATTAGTGAGGCCGTTTGTTCGGGGTCACTATCGTCATAGATCACGTTACCGTTCACGTGATCGCTGGAGACAACGGTTTCTCCCGAGTGCAGGCGGAACACCAGCAGTGGTGAAGTGATCGTGGCCAGGATCGAACCCTCGGGCACCAGGTGAATCGAGACCGAGCGCTCTTCCATGAGTCTCAGCAGGTGAAGAGCTTGCGCTTTGTGGGTCTGCGGCGGTGATCCCAGGAGTGCGGTCACCGGAAAAACGGCCGCGACGCGCAGTCGGGGGAGTTCGTTCAGTCGCGTGGTCCGCACCTGGGTCAAGTGGGCGATCTGTTCGTCCGTGGCCAGTGGCCAGCCCAGGCGAAAGAGCCATTCCGCGTACTCCTCGCATTGAAGGTAACCGGGGACGAGTACCGGAGAAACACACTGAAGTGTGCGCGCCCCCTCCTCCACTGCGGAAAGGGAGCTGGCCCACTCTGGTGTGGATCTGCCCGATTTGGCCAACTTCCATGAAGAGATCAGTTTCCCGTCGGCTTCGAGAAGCCTGTCCAGTTGGTCGGCGGTCTCGCGGAAGGGGAGCGAATGACCGCGTGCCCACCTGGAGACCGAAGCCGCCGAACATCCGAGGTGAGCAGCGAGCTGTTCCTGAGTCAGGCCTTTGAGTACGCGGTATCTCTTGAGGCTCTCATGGAAGGGAGGGTTGCTCATGCGTTCAAGATTACGAGAGTCTTGCGGTGCGTGTTCGTAAGTTCACAAGAATCATCCTTCTGGTGGCGGGAGGTCCGTCCGTCGGGCCAAGGTGGTGTTTATGGGTATCACGACGGAAGAACTCCGTTCGGATCTGGAGCAGGTCGCGGATTTGCTCAGAAAAAGCGGATTTCAGGTGCTTGTGCGTAGTTGCGCACGAATGATCACCATCGACCATGAGCGTCGCGAGACGTTTCTGATGTACACCGACCGGGGGTGGGTCGACCGGAACGGATTCCTCCCCGCCCGTACGCCGATCGAGGTGGCCACGCACGTCGCCACCGTCCTCGGTCGCCCGCCCAGGGCCCGGCTCGCGTGAGCGTTCCCGGGCCGACCGTGCGCTTCCTCGGTGGCCCCCGCTGCTCCTTATCGGCCCCTCGTGCCGGATTCCTCCTCGGATCCCTCGCATCCGCCCCTGGTGAAGCCGGCCTCGTTCCCTGCGCGTGAGTCATCTCGCGGTGCTCGGTCGCCCCGGCGGTGTGCCGTCGCCCGGGCCGTGCCCCTCGTTGCGCCGGCCCGGCACCTTCATCTTCGGATCGACCGTCCCGCGTGTGCGGCAGCGGTCCGCTTCTCATCCCGGAACACCTCGGGCGCTCTCTTGTGGGGCGCCCTGCTCCGTGCTCGGGCAACGGTACGTGTTACCGTTGGTAACACAAACTGGCCGCCCCTTCGCCCCCGGAGGGTCCGACAAAGGATGTATGCGCATGAGTGAGGCCACCGCACCCGTCTTCAGCCTGGAACCGAGCGAGGACGTGCGCGACGTCCGGGACTGGGCCCACGGGTTCGCCGCCGACGTCATCCGTCCCGCCGCCGCCGAATGGGACGAGCGCGAGGAGACCCCCTGGCCGATCATCCAGGAGGCCGCCAAGATCGGCCTGTACTCCCTGGACTTCTTCGCGAACCAGTGGCTGGAACCCAGCGGCCTGGGCATCCCCGTCGCCTTCGAAGAGCTCTACTGGGGCGACCCCGGCATCGCGCTGGCGATCACCGGCACCGGTCTGGCCGCCGTCTCCGTCGCCTCCAACGGCACGCGGGAGCAGCTCTTCGAGTGGGTGCCGCAGATGTTCGGCAGCGCCGATGACATCAAACTCGGCGCCTTCTGTTCCTCCGAGCCGGACGCCGGTTCCGATGTCTCCGCCATCCGGACCCGCGCCGTCTACGACCAGGCCAAGGACGAGTGGGTCCTCAACGGCGTCAAGACCTGGGCCACCAACGGCGGCATCGCCGACGTCCACGTCGTCGTGGCCAGTGTGGAACCCGAACTGGGCTCGCGCGGACAGGCGTCCTTCATCGTGCCGCCGCGCACCCCGGGGCTGTCGCAGGGGCAGAAGTTCGCCAAGCACGGCATCCGCGCCTCGCACACCGCCGAGGTGGTCCTGGACGACGTCCGTGTGCCCGGGTCCTGTCTGCTGGGTGGTAAGGAGAAGCTGGACGAGCGTCTGGCGCGCGCCCGCGAGGGCAAGCGCTCCCAGGGGCAGGCCGCCATGAAGACCTTCGAGGCCTCACGTCCGAGCGTCGGCGTCATGGCGGTCGGTTGTGCGCGTGCGGCCTACGAGTACGCGCGTGACTACTCCACCCAGCGTGAGCAGTTCGGCCGGCCCATCGGTGACAACCAGGGGGTGGCCTTCCTGTTGGCCGACATGGCCACCCGGATCGACGCCGCCCGGTTGCTCGTGTGGCGGGCGGCGTGGATGGCGCGCAACGGCAAGGACTTCACCCAGGCGGAGGGCTCCATGAGCAAGCTCTACGCCTCCGAAGCCGCCACGT
>NZ_QOCZ01000141.1 GCF_018207095.1 Nocardiopsis sp. MG754419
GGCGAGGGGGCGTCGGCCGTCCACAGGCTGTGGACGACGGGACTCAGATCCCGGCGATGTCGCGCGCCCGGACCAGGACCGCCGCACGGTTGCCGACCTTGACCCGCTCCAGCGCGCGCACCCCCTCGGGCAGCCGGACACGGCGCGTACGCGCCGTCACCACCACCACGGCGCGCGAGGGCAGCACCCGCCCCATCGCCGCGAGCAGACCGTGGACCGGGTCCTGTGGGGCGTCGCCCTCCCAGTGCGTCAGCTCCCCGTACGGAACGTCGGTGACCACGAGATCGGCGTCGACCGGCTCGGTGAGGGTGAAGACGTCGGCCACGGCCGACGCGTGCGGCAGGTCCCCGCCCATCACGGTCAACCCGGCCGCCAGGTCGCGGGCGGCCTCGGCCCGTTCCACGAACGCGATCCGGCCGAAGTCGCGGGCCGAGCGGCGCAGTTCGCGTTCGCGTTCGGTCAGCCCCTCGACGGTCAGGAGTTCGAGGTTGCGCGCGGCGATGCCGACGGCGTCGGCGTCCACGTCGGTGGCGCGCACATGCGTGATCAGGTCGCGGTGCAACAGCCCCAGGACGCTCACCAGGTAGCCGCTGCCACAGCAGGGGTCCCACAGGCGGGCCCGGTCACCCTCCAGGTGGACCCTCGCGCGCTGGAGGAGTTCGCTGGCCAACCGGACGGGGAACCCCGGGAATCCGGGCGCGGAGCGCAGCACGTGCCCGCTCGCCAGCGCCGAGTGATCCGCGCGTTCGATGGCGTACCGGTACGTCACCATCGTCCCCCGTCCTGACCGACGACGTGCCCGACAACGCCGAAGGCCCGGGGTCCTGGGGACACCGGGCCTTCGATGCTGCGGTCCTGACGGGATTTGAACCCGCGGCCTCCACCTTGACAGGGTGGCGAGCACTCCTAACTGCTCCACAGGACCTCGTTGCGTTCACAACTCTAGCGCGACTTCGGAGCGCTTCGTACCGTCGCGGACCTAAAGTGGTGCGTAGACCCCTGGAACCGACGAGAGGACCCCGCGTGAGCGACCCGGCCGCCCCTCTTCCCACCGGCCCCGACACCACACGGGTGGACCGTTGGCTGTGGGCGGTCCGCCTGACGAAGACCCGGTCGGACGCGGCGCAGGCCTGCCGCGGCGGGCATGTGCGCGTCAACGACCGCCCCGCCAAGGCGGCCACCACGCTCAAGGTCGGCGACCAGGTGCGGGTGCGCCTGCACGGCACCACCCGGATCGTCGATGTGACGCACGTCATCGTCAAGAGGGTCGGTGCCCCGCTCGCGGTCCGCTGTTACGAGGACCGCACCCCCGCGCAACCACAGCACTCCGTCGGGCCGGTGATCCGCCGCGACCGCGGCGCGGGCCGCCCCACCAAGAAGGACCGCCGCGAATTGGACCGCCTGCGATCCGACCCTCCCCCGCCCACCTGAGCCCAGGAGCCGCCGTGTCCGGCACCCCTCCCGCACCACTGGCGTCCGGGCGCGACGCCGACGTGTTCGCGCTCGACGACCATCGGGTGCTGCGTCGCTACCGGTACGACCGCGACACGGCCGCGGAGGCGACCGTCATGCGGCACGTGGCGGCGCACGGGTTCCCCGTGCCCGCCGTCCACCGGGCCGAGGGCCGGGACATGGAGATGGAGCGCCTCCACGGCCCCACGATGCTCTCGGCGAGCCTGAGCGGGGAGCTCTCTCCGACCGAGGTGTTCACGACGCTCGTGGACCTGCACAGGCGCCTGCACGAGCTTCCCGCGCGGCTGGGCCCGGGCCGGATCCTGCACATGGACCTGCACCCCGACAACGTGATGCTCACCGACCGGGGCCCGGTGGTGATCGACTGGTGCAACGCCCGCGAGGGCGACCCCGACCTGGACCTGGCCCTCACCGCCCTGCTGGTCGCGATGGTGTCCCTGACCGCCCCCGACCCGCTGGCGGGCCTGGCCGGGGCGGGTCTGCCGCACTACGTCCTCAGCGCCTGGGGCGACCCCGCCCGCCTGCTGGAGGAGGCCGCGGCCGAACGTCGTGAGGACCCCAACCTCACCGAGGAGGAGATCGCCGCCTTCCCCCGCGCCGTGGACCTGGTCCGTTCGCTCCGCTGAACTACGGGAGAGGGTGCTCGGCGAGGAAGTCCCGGACCGCCTCGGTGGACTTGGGCGCGGACTCGTGCAGGTAGCCGTGGCGCGCCCCGGACAGCACCAGCAGCCGGGCGTCGGGAATGCGCTCGGCGAGCAGTGCGGCGTTGCCGATCGGGGTGAGTTCGTCATCCTCACCGTGCACCACGAGCGTGGGCGCCTGGATGCGCGGCAGCAGGTCCCACCCGTCGTGCTTCATGCTGGCCTCGTAGTGGCGACGCTGGGCCCGCAACGGGTTGCGCGGCACGATCCGGGCGACGGTCTCGGGATGGGCGTCCGCCCACACCGGCGTGTAGAAGAGGTACGCGATGAGCGCCCGCCCCTCCTCCGTGTTGGCCTTGCGCAGGGCGATCGACGCGTGGTGCGGGCGCTCGATCTCGTGCTCGCCACCGGGGGCGGTCGAGCCCAGGACCAGGGCGCCCAACCGTTCCGGGGCGATCGCGGCGAGGTTCTGCGCCACCTTGCCGCCCATGGAGAAGCCGTACACGTGGGCGCGCTCCACGCCCAGGTCGTCCAGGACCGCCAGGGCGTCGCGCGCCAGCAGCTCCATGCTGTAGGGGCCGTCGAGGGGGACGTCGCTCTCCCCGGTGCCGCGCATGTCCATCCGGACGACCCGGTGGTGCGCGGCGAGGTCGTCGGACACGCCCTCCCACATCGTGTGGTCGAGCGACTGTCCGTGGATGAGCAACAGCGGCTCACCCGCCCCGTGGACGTCGTACCGGATGCGGGTTCCGTCGGCGGCGATCGCGTGGTTCACGCCAACGGACCTTACCGGACCCACCCCAGGTCACCGGCGACCGGGGGAACGCCCCACCACGTGGTCCTGGTGCCAGGAACGGTAGGACGCCCAGGCGAGCACGGCACTGGCCACCAGCATGACGAACACCCCGGCGCCCGGGGCCCCGTCGGCCGGGACCCCCGACCAGAGCCAGGAGACGAAGAACAGGGCCGGGACGAGGGCGCACAGCGCCATCAGGGTCGCGAGCCGGAAGCCGTCCTGCTTGAAGTGACAGCCCACCGCGAACCCGATCTGCGACAGAAGCGCGCCGAGGGTCGCGAGGAGGAGCACGTGCTCGCCTTCGAGGGCGCCCCACAGAACGTCCCATCCGGTGGCGTATCCCGTGGGCTCCAGCGCGCCCAGCGTGCCGTCGCGGAAGACCCTGAACCCTCCTCCCTCACGGACCCAGGGCAGGGCCGGTGACAGGAAGAGGGCGACGGTGCCGCCGGTGAGCGCGGCCGACGTCGTCCGGTCGGACGGGGCGTCTCCGGCCAGTGTCGCCAGACGCATCTCCAGGCGGACGACCCGAAGACGCAGACGTTCGGTCTCGCTCGGTCCGTCCTGGTCGTTCGAACGCACGGAACACACTCCTCCACCCAAGGGAAAACGACATGGTGGTGGATCCCGCGCACCCGGTCCTGGTTCACTCACGATCTCGTGCGGGCAAGCGCGAACCAAACCACCGCGTCGAGCATCTCCCCAGACCCCACCACTGGGAGAGGAGCGCGCATGCACACCCCCGTCATCGCCACCGACTCCGACCAGGGGCCGCGGCGACACCAGGAGGACGCCTACGCGCACCAGGTCGCCGACGCGTCCGGGGGATGGCGTGCCTCGTTGGCCGACGGGTTCGGAGACCATCCCCGGACCCGGGACGCCGCCGCGCTCGCCGCCATCACCGCCATCGAGTCCGGCGGGGAGGCCCTGGACGCCGTCCTGGCCGCGACACGGGCGATCTCGCGTACCCACCCCGGCGCCGACTGCGTCATGGTGCACGCCCGGCAGGACGCCCCCGACGACCTGATCGACATCGCCTGGGTCGGCGACTGTCGGCTCTGGACCTGGTCGTCCGGCGAGGGTCTGCGCCGGCACACCCGGGACCACACCTTCGGGCAGCGGCTCCGTGACCGCTGGGTGGCGGACGACCTGGCGCAGGCCGGCGACCACGCGCTGACCACCTCCGTGGCCACCGCAGTGCTCGGCGACATCGGCACCGCCTCCGCGCCCCCGGCCGAACTGGTGCTGTTCACCACCGACGGCGTGCACGACTACGTGGACGAGCGGCTCCTGGCGGAACTGGTCGTCGAACACGCGTATTGCCCGGACGTCCTCGCGCACGTGCTGGTGGACGCCGCCCGCGAGGCGGAGAGCGGGGACAACGCGACCGCCATGGTCATCCGCCCGCCGCTCGCGGAGTCGCCCTACCTGTCCCGGCAGGAGCTCCTCCTGGACGGCCTGGAGCACGACGACGTTTTCGGCGAGGACCAGCCCGCCCTGCTCAGGCTCGCCGAGGACCGGGCCGTCGGCATCGCCTGCGACCGCTACCTGTCCCGCGACGGCGCCACCTACTGGTGCACGAAGGACTCCGACCACACGGACCACCACGTCAGCTGGCACGGCGTCACCTGGGCCTAGGCCGGACCCGCTCCCCTCCGGGACCCCGCGCCCCACGTCCCCTCGAGGACGTCACCGCGAGGGCCGGCGCCCGTGTACGGTGCGGTGCTTACTGCACCGACGACGAGCGCGAGTGACGACCCGTGCTCCTCCACGACCCCTGCGTGTCGCTGTGCCTCGCGGTCACGGCCCAGACCACGCTGCAAGCGACCGAGGTGAGCGCACAGACACCGAACATGAGCGCGAGCCACGGGCGTCCCTGGAACACCTGCAGAGCGCTGGTCACGGCGAGCAACACGGCGCCGAGTACGTGCAACCTGAACACGAGCTTCCACATGTCGCCTCGGTCTCTTCGGGGGAGGGGGGAAAGACACCCGCCGATAAGACAACCCGGACCGGACGGCTGGCGCAACCCCTCGCCGCTGGGGCGGCCGCAAAGAGCATCGACGCACGAAAAGGCCCCGCCACCTGTTTCCACAGGTGGCGGGGCCTTCGTGCACGTCTATGTGATGTGGCTAGGGGCGGGGTCGAACCGCCGACCTTCCGCTTTTCAGGCGGACGCTCGTACCAACTGAGCTACCTAGCCGCGGCGCCGAGCGGCGACGCTTGCGGTCCTGACGGGATTTGAACCCGCGGCCTCCACCTTGACAGGGTGGCGAGCACTCCTAACTGCTCCACAGGACCTTGTTCAGTTGTGACACCCGGCTTTGCGGCCCGGTGTCTCGCTGCGGTGTCCATTCTGCCAGATGTCCGGCAGTGGTCTGACCGCTTCGTACCCCCAACGGGATTCGAACCCGCGCTACCGCCTTGAAAGGGCGGCGTCCTAGGCCGCTAGACGATGGGGGCCCGTGTAGACAGCCCTAAGCATAGGGGAGATTCCCACCAAGTCCAAAGTGATACCCCGGGCCGGGCCGAACCAGCGCCACCCGCGGGACCCCGGTCAGGGTGTGGACTCCCCTCCCTCCTCCTGATCGCCCTCCGGTTCCTCTTCCGGCTCCTCTTCCGGCTCGTCGCCGACGGTCCGGTCGGGGTCCTCCTCGATGTGCCGCTCGACCTGCGCGGACGTGAGGCCGACACCGCCGAGGTCGATGTCGTCGCGGGCCTGGAGCCGTCCCGTCTCGGCATCGAAGTACAGCACCGACGCCTGGTACGGGGTCGGTCGATCCTCGTCGTGATCCAGGCCACTGATGCCGGCGCCACCGGTGGAACCCTGGACGAGGAACCGGGTCCCCAGGTCCGAGAGTTCGGTGGAACGCCGGTGCTCGTTGCCCGCCAGCACCAGGGGGACCACCCCGTCGAAGGGTCGGGCCTGGGCGCGGGTGTGCAGGATCGCCACGTCCACGTCGGTCTCACCGTCCGCCACCGACGCGGCCTGTTCCTCCCCCAGTGCGGCCACCTCGGCCTCGTCGGGGTTGAGCCGGGTGGCGTCCGCGACGTACCGGGGGTCGCCCGCCCCGAAGAAGGTGAGCCCGGCCACCTCGGTGACGTCACCGTCCAGGACCACGGCGTTGGACTGCGCCTCCACGGCCCTCTGGGTACCGGCCGAGTCGTGCTGACCGCGCACCCACACGTAGGGCACGTCCAGCTTGCCGATCTCGTCGGCGAAGACGTCCTCCGCGGCGCTGCCGCGCTCGGTGAGGTCGCCGGAGTCCACGATCACGTCCACCCCGTACTGCTCTTGGAGGGTGCCGATGATGCTCCACGAGGCGGGGTTGAGCTGGATGTCGGAGACGTGCAGCACGCGGATGACCGACTCGTCCTCCTCGTAGACCGGCAGCGACGACGTGGCCTGGTAGATCATCGCCACGTTGCCGACGAGCCCGGCGAGCTGCTCCTGGTACTCCGTGAACCGTCCGACCACGTCGTCGACGCTGCCGACCACGGCGGGCGCCTCTCCGAGGAGACCCGTGTAGCGCGGCTGCACGATGGCGCTCGGGTTGAAGGTCAGGGCCGCCACACCGCCGGCGGCGGCCAGGACCACCACGGAGGTCACGGCGCTGGCCAGGGCGCGCCAGGCGTTCCGGAACAGCAGCAGCCCCATCAGGGCGGCGCCGAGGGCCGCCACGAGCAGGGAACGCAGCACCAGGGCGGTCACGCCGCTGGTGAGGTCGGCGCCGATGCCCGCGGCCATCCGGTCGATGGCCTGGGGATCGGTGAACATCTCCTGGGCCGCGGAACTGCGGATCTCGGTGATGGCCGCCTCGATCCGCAGCGGGGCGGCGTGGGTGTCGAAGGCGAGCTGCCCGAGCGGCGCGACGTTCACCACCGTCTCCCCGTGCCACTGGGGGCTCAGCGAGAAGGTGACGTCCGCCGGGCCGATGGGGGTGACCACCTGCCCGCCCAGGGCGAGGCCGAGCCAACCACCGAGCAGGCCGGCCACGACGACGCAGCTCCAGCGCCACAGGCGTCCGGCGCGCCATCGACCGATGGCCTCGCGCGCACGGCCGAGGAAGGCGCGTGAACGATCGAGGGCCCCACGGAGGTCATAAGCGCGGATCTGTGACAACACACCCCCATCATGCCGTCGACGGAGACCGTTCCCAATGCTTCATCCCGACCAGAGTGTTATGTCTCTTCCTCGCCGCCCCGGGGACGCGCCACAATGACGGGTGTGGTTGAACTGACACGTAGGGACTTCGAGGAACTGGTGGCCGACGCCCTGGACCGGATCCCGCCCGAGCTCTCCCGGTTGATGGACAACGTGGTGATCACGGTCGAGGACGAGTCGGCGGAGGGACTGCTCGGACTGTACGAGGGGATCCCGCTGACCGAGAGGGGCGACTCCTACTTCGGGGTGCTCCCGGACCAGATCTTCATCTACCGCCGCAACATCTGCGCGATCTGCGAGACGCCGGACGACGTGGTGCACGAGGTGCTGGTGACCGTGGTGCACGAGATCGCCCATCACTTCGGCATCGACGACGCGCGTCTGATCGAACTCGGCTGGGGGTGAACGGGGTCGCCGGGGGTGATCCCCCGAGGGCGGACCGGGAAGGACCGGTCGCGGTCAGGGCGGGCGCGGGGGACGGTGGTCGGACGTGCGAGCACGCAGCGCGACCCCACCCCGGAGTATTCGCCCCGTCATCTCGGGGAGGCGAAAAAGGGAACTGCGTTCCACGAACATCACGCCCCGTCGACGGAAAACCCGGAGGGAGTGCCCCTCTCACTCCGGGCGGTTCATCAGGACACCAGAGCACACTCCCACCCATAGAGAGCAAGCCGGGAAAACAATCCGCCCATAGGTCCGACTACGCATCGCCGAATCCGACTCCGGGGCATTACCCGGAGCAACGAATCAGATACGAATTTCCCCGAACGACTTGCCAGTGGGCCCACCTTCCGGAACCGTTGGTCATTGGGACACGACACAGCGTGATTTCAAGCCTGTAACAGTAGGGAGTGCCCGGTGGGCAATCCGAGGATCGACGAAGCCCCTGACAACGAGGACCACGAATCCTCGAAGGCTCAGAAAACCCGGGAAAACGAATGGCGGAGCAGCTACCGCGACGTCATGGCGATCCGTGAGTTCCGCTCCATCTGGCTCGCCCACGCCCTGTCGGTGATCGGCAACAACCTGCTGAACATCGCCACCGCGCTGTTGGTCTACCACGTGACCGCGTCGGCCTTCGCCGCCGGCGTCACCCTCGCGCTGAACTTCCTGCCCCCGCTGATCGGCGGTCCCCTGCTCTCCGGCCTCGCCGACATCCTCCCCCGGCGCCAGGTGATGATCGCCTGCGACGTCCTGCGGGCCGGCGTCATCGTGCTCATGGGCGTGCCCGGCATGCCGGTCTGGGCGATCTGGGTGCTGATGTTCTTCGTGGTGCTGCCCGGGATCCCCTTCGCCGCCGCCCGCGCTGCGCTGCTCACCCAGATCATCCAGGGCGAACGCTACGTCGCCAGTACCACCATCATCCAGCTCACCGCCCAGGTGGGCATGCTCCTCGGCCTCATCGCCGGTGGCGTGACCGTCTCGCTCATCGGCCCCAACATCACGGTGATGGGCACCGGCCTGCTCTTCGCCCTGTCCGCCCTGATCGTGCTGTTCGGGGTCCGGCACCGGCCCGTCCCCCCGCGCGAGCGGGACGCCGCCGACCAGGCCGAGGGCAAGCCCAAACGGCCCGGGCTGCTGTCGATGTTCCGGGGCGGCGCGAAGCTGGTCTTCACCGACGCGGAGCTGCGCACGCTCGTCCTGCTGGCCTGGCTCGCCGGCCTCTACGGCATCCCCTACGGCCTGGCCACGCCGATGGCCGACGAGGCCGGCGCCGGTGCGACCGCGACCGGGTTCATCATGGCGGGGGCCTCGATCGGCGCGCTGTTCGGCGGGTTGATCCTCACCCGCCTGGTGCCCCCACCGACCCGGATGCGCCTGCTGGGCCCCCTGGCCGTGCTGACCTCGGTACCGCTACTGCTGTGGTTCTTCCAGGCACCCCTGTGGCTGATGATCGTCGCTCTGGCGCTGTGCGGTGCGGCGGGCTCCTACCAGTTCGTCGCCAACGCCGCCTTCGTTCTGTGCGTACCGCAGGAGGGGCGCGCGCAGGCGTTCGGTCTGGCCGCCTCGGGGCTCCAGGTGGCGCAGGGCCTGGGGATCCTGCTGGCGAGCTACTTCGTGGAGTCCTTCGGCACCGGCCCGGTCATCGCGTGGGCCGGTGTGATCGGCGTGGTGGGGGCCTCGGTCCTGGCGCTCCAGTGGTCCCGGATGGCCGGCGCGACGATCGCCCGCATGCAGAAGACCGAGAAGGGGAACGCGCCCTGAAGGCGTGTTCGGTGGAGGCCGCCCCTCGCGGGCGGCGCACCGGTGGTACCGGCACGGGGCCGGACAGGGGATCGGCCCGGGTCGGGCGTCGGCCGGGGGGGACGGCGTCGACGACGCCACCGGAGCGACGTGTCGGCGCGGGTGTGCGCCGACCCTCGCGCTAGGGCGCGGGGAGGCGGACGCGTCCGCCTCCGGCCTCCCCCGCGTGGCCCGTCACTGTTCTCCGGAACCGTGTTCGGCGGTGTGGTCCCGCTTCTCCTCGGCCTCGTGGTCCTCCCGCGGACAGCGGGTGTCCCGCCGGTGCCAGTCCGGGTGGGCCCTCAGGTTCCACATCATCAGCGATCACTCGCCTTTCCCTGGAAGTTGCGGATGATCTGCTCCAGCAGCGAACGCTGCTCGCTCTCCGACGGCATGAGCAGCCACGCGACGATGTAGATGAACACGCCGCTGAAGCCGAGCAGGGTGAAGACGACGAAGAGGACCCGGATCAGGGTGGAGTCGATGCCGGTGTAGGCCGCGATACCGCCGCACACACCGGTCAGGAAACGGTCGGATTCGCTGCGTTGAAGGCGCTTGCCCCCGAAGTTCTCGCTCATGGTTCCAGCCTGCCCGTTCCTTGCGACGTTTCCCATCGGGGACAGCCCTGGCGGTCCCCTGACTTCCACCCCGGGCCTCCCGGGGGAGTGTCCTCACCGGGGATAAAACCCCATACATAGGACGAAAACGGACTCGCGGGCGTTCCTGAGAGCTAAGCCACAGTGTCCGGCCGGGCCACGGTCAGCGATGCGGGCCGAAAGCCTCACCGAGGGTCACGAACGCCTCGCGCAGCAGGGACCGCGCCACGTCCGCGTTCGCCTCGTCCCCGTAGGGGACGCGCTTCAGGGTGTGCCGAAGGACGGACATGGCGGCGCCCGCGATCACCTGGGAGTGCAGGTCCTCGGCGGAGGAACCGGAACGCTCGGCGACCGCCGCGGCCAGCCCCTGCTCGACACCGTGGAGCCGACTGAGGAACCCGGGCAGCAGCTGGGGCTCCCGCTCGATGAGTTCCTTGCGCCGCGTCGCCTCGGCCCGGTGGGTGGCGAGGTCGCCCGCCCCGGCCAGGCCGTTGATGAGGAGATGGATGAGGTCCTCGGCGAAGTCGCCCGTGGGCCCTCCGGCGACGAACTCCGCCCGGTCGCGCTCGTCGGAGGCGTAGGGGGCGTCGCCGATGAGGGCGTCCTCCTTCGTGGCGAAGTAGTTGAAGAAGGTGCGGGCGGAGACCTCGGCCTCGGCGGCGATCTCCTCCACCGTCACCTTCTCCAGCCCGCGCTCCAGGGTGAGCCGGATCGCGGCACTCTGAAGGGCACGCCTGGTGGCCTGTTTCTTTCTCTCTCGCAGCCCCATCGGTCCTCCTCGCCCACGACCGATTTTTTCAGGCCGCGCAAACATTCTCAAGGTGTATTTTTTCACCCAACGCACAAGGGTCCGGCCCTCAGGGCCGGACCCGCACACGGAGCGCCTCCCGACGAACACGCGTCGATCGAAAGTACACGACGGCACCGTCAGGCGAGCGCGCTCGCCGATCCGGACGCGGAGCCCCCACCCGACGGCGCACGGGCCCGGCCACACCGCCCGACCCCGAGCGGACCCACGACGGGCGGGCCCGCGGGAGACCCCCTGCCGGCGCGGGCCGCCAGCACCGACCAAGGCACACTCCCCTCCCCCGCCTCGCGGCGGCGGTGCACGAGAGCAGGGGCCGGGACCCACGGGCGGCGCGTCGGTCGGCGCGTTCCGGCCGCAGGTTTTATTCTAGTGCTAGAATATGACCATGGAGTTGACACCCGCCGAACTGACCGTGCTGGGCCTGGTCATCGAACGCCCCCGGCACGGTTACGACCTGGAGCAGGTGATCGAGCAACGGGGCATCCGACAGTGGACCGACATCGGGTTCTCCTCGATCTACTACCTGCTCGCCAAGCTGGAGAAGCGCGGCCTGCTCCACGTGCCCGACGCGCCCGCCGCGGCACGGTCGCGGCGGGTCTTCCACGCCACATCCGAGGGCGTGGCGTCCGCGACGCGCGCGACGGCGGCCCTCATCCGCGAACCACGACTGGTCGCCCACCCGCTGACGACCGGGGTGGCCCATCTACCCCTGCTCTCCGAGCGGGAGTACGCACGGGCGCTCCGTGAACGCCTGAAAGGCATCGACGGCCGGATCGCCGGCGTCCGAGCGGCCCGGGAGGCCCAAGAGTCCCGGGCACCCCTGCCCCGCCCCGCGAGCGAAGTGTTCTCCTTCTCCCTGAGCCTCCTGGAGGCGGAAAGGCAATGGCTCGCCGAGCGAGTCCAGGTGACCGATGACGAACAAGACGGACTTCAAGAAGACCCTTGAGCACTACTCCGCGCCCCGGGACCGCTTCCAGGTCATCGACGTGCCCGAACACCGGTACCTCATGGTCGACGGGCACGGTGACCCGAACACCGCGCCCGCGTTCGCCGAGGCGATCGAGGCGCTCTACCCGGTGGCCTACGCGCTGAAGTTCGCGAGCCGCCGGGACCTCGAACGCGACTACGTGGTCCCACCCCTGGAAGGCCTGTGGTGGTCGCAGGACATGGACGCCTTCACGACCGACCGCGACAAGACACGGTGGGACTGGACACTGATGCTCATGGTCCCGGACTGGATCGACCGGGACGGTTTCGACGGCGTCGTCGAGGGGGTCCGGAAGAAGAAGGCACCGACCCGCCTCGACGACGTCCGCTGGGAGACGCTCGCCGAGGGCCGCTGCGTGCAGACGTTGCACGTCGGCCCCTTCGACGACGAGGCCGACGTGCTGGAGCGCCTGCACGACGGGTTCATCCCCGAGCAGCGCCTACGCATGGCCGGTCGGCACCACGAGATCTACCTGAGCGACTTCCGTAAGGTCGCCCCGGAGAAGCGGCGCACCATCCTGCGCCAACCGGTCGTCTCGGCGGACGCGTAGGCGGAACCGACGACGCGGCGGTGCCCGTCCGGATCTCCCGGCCGGGCACCGCCGCGTCGTTCTCGGTGCCGAGGAGGCGCCGTGCGTCCGTGCCGTGTCGCCCACGGACGTCGGGTGCCTCCCGCGCCTCCCCCGGGGGCGCCCCTTCCCCGAGGGCGCCCTCCGAGGGGTGGACCGGCCCCTGAGGGCCGGGTCGTCACTGCTCGGGTGTCACGACCAGGGCCTCGAAGGTGTCGGCGTCCACCGCACCGTCGGCCGCGAGACCGTTCTCCTCCTGGAAGTCGACGACCGCCTCGTGTGTGGCCGGGCCGAAGGAGCCCGGTTCGGGGGCGTAGGTGCGGTATCCGTCGTCGGTCAGGTCGTAGCCGAGCTTCTCGTGCAGTGCGGTCTGCGCAGCGGCCACCGCCGGGCCCTCGTCGCCCTGGGAGAGCGTGCCGGCGTCCTCGACCAGGAACTCCCAGCTACGACCGTCGAGGATCCCCGTCACCTTGAGGTCGGTGTCCTGCTGGTAGTCGAGCAGGGACTCGACCGTCGCCTCGTCGAAACGGTCGTCCAGCGTGCCGCCCGGCTCGTAGTAGTCCTGCTCCCACAGCAGGTGCTTGGCCACCGAGACGTTCCAGCCCATCTCCGTCTGGCGGTACTCGGGCCACTGGGCCTCCTGCGCCGCGCTCTCCGAGGACACGGACACGGGCGTGGACTGCGCGGAGGAGGGTGTCCCGATCGCGGCGTGCGCTCCGGTCACGCCGACCCCGATCGCCAAGGCTCCGGAGGCCGCCAGTGCGGTGATCCTGTACGCGGTTCGTGCCACTGTCTCTCCTTTCCTCGCGGATCCGCTTGAACCCCCCTGGTTCCGTGGAAACGGATCCACTGCGAGAGGAATACGTCCCCGTCGCGATCATGTTCGCCCTTCTTCCCTCAGCACGGGGATAAAACCCGAACTGCCGAGGTGATCTGGACTACATCACCTTTGCGCTGCGCCGACACCCCCTTTGTCACGGGCCCGCGAATGGACGCGCATCGGTCCTCACGGATTCTTTACCACCGCCGGGCAGACACCCTCTTCACGCATGTGGACCACGTGGGTCGAGGCCCGCCCACCACGGCTCCGGACGCCGACCCGGAAAGACGAGGAACGCCCCCGGAACACCTGGACACCGGGCATCCGATCCCCGCTCGGCGCCCCTCGGGCCGAAAGCCCGAAGCGGGGTCCGACACCGGTTCCGTGGTCCGTATCCGGCCCGGGAAGCGTCGTGCGCGGCGCGGCGGGTGCGCGTTCTCCCGCGGAAAGCAGACGAACCGGGCGGGGGTCGACACCGGGCGTTATCCGACCGCCGGGACATCCCTCCCGGAAAGGCGGGACCGGCGGTGACATTTCCCGCCGCTCGCCCTCATCCGGCCTTCACCGGGCCACCGGACGAAAGACACCGTTCCAGGACGCACACGTCTCTTTCGTCCGCCTCGCCTCCCTGCTCGCGTCGACCTTCGTCGGTGGCGGAATTGGTCCTCACGGTCGGTGATTTCCCACGCGCCGCTCCCTAGCGTGGGATCACACCTCATCGACCGAGGACACCGAACAGGAAAGGCGTGACATGACCGATGACCGCGAGGACCTGAAGCACGCGGAGGACTCCCCCAGGTTCGGCCCGGCCATCGCGGGAGCGATCGCCATCGGCGCGTTCATGGCGGCGACCGCACTCATCGCCCCGCCTGCGGCCCACGCGATCATCGGTGGGGAGGACGCCACCGAGGAATACGGGTTCGTCACCGCCCTCTACGACGACAACGGCACCCACTACTGCGGCGGCGCTCTGGTCACCGACCAGTGGGTGCTCACCGCCGGACACTGCACCGAACCCGAACAGATCGACGTGCGCGTGGGCAGCAACGACCAGACCCAGGGCGGCAGCGAACGCGAGGTCGTCGAGGTCGTCGAACACCCCGACTACGAGGTCGTCGACGTCTCCGAGGACCCCGACCACGAGTTCTCCCAGTACCTGCTCTGGAACGACCTGGCCCTGCTCCGGCTGGACTCCCCGGTCGAACAGGAGCCGATCGACATCGCCACCGACCGGGCCGTCCCCGAGTCCGAGGTACGCGCCCTGGGCTGGGGCATGCTCGACGAACTCGGCGAGGACGGCAAACCCGACCTCCTCCAGCAGCTCGACACCCAGATCGTGAACGCGGACCGCTGCGCCCAGATGGACCCCGACAGCGACCTGTGCTCGGAGCACCCCACCGACCAGGCCCAG
>NZ_QOCZ01000142.1 GCF_018207095.1 Nocardiopsis sp. MG754419
CACCGGGAACGCGATGAGCACCAGAACACTGGTGAGCAGGGTGTTCCAGGTGAAGATCGGCATGCGGAACATCGTCATACCGGGCGCGCGCATGCACAGGCCGGTGGTGATGAAGTTGACCGCGCCCAGGATGGTGCCCAGACCGGACACGGCCAGACCCAGGATCCACAGGTCGCCGCCCAGGCCCGGCGAGCGGACCGCGTCGGACAGCGGCGTGTAGGCGAACCAACCGAAGCTGGCCGCGCCACCGGGGGTCAGGAAGCCGCTGACGGCGATGAGGCTACCGAACAGGAACAGGTAGTAGCCGAACAGGTTGATCCTGGGGAAGGCCACATCGGGGGCGCCGATCTGCAGCGGCATGAGGATGTTCGAGAACCCGACGAACAGCGGGGTCGCGAACATCAGCAGCATGATCGTGCCGTGCATCGTGAACATCTGGTTGAACTGTTCGTTGGACATGAACTGCATGCCCGGGGTGAACAGCTCCAGACGCATCAGGAGCGCCAGCACACCGCCGAAGAGAAAGAAGGCGAAGGAGGTGATCAGGTACATGTACCCGATGACCTTGTGGTCGGTCGACGTCATCCAACTGACGATGATCGACCCCTTGCGCGACGGTGCCTGACCGTCGGTGCGAGGCGCGGTTGCCGTCGTGCTCATTAGTCGTCATTCTCCTCGGTCGCCTCGGCGCCCGTGCCCTGGTCACCGGTGCCGTCGGCCCCGGTGCCCTCGGCGTCGTCGGTGTCCTCGCCCAGCTCCTCGGCGGCGGCGTCCTCGGCGGCCTGGTCCTCGGCGGCGGCCTGCTCCTGCTCGGCGGCCCAGGCCTCGAACTCGGCCTCGGGCAGAACCTCGACGTTGAAGAGCATGCGGGTGTGGTCGACACCGCACAGCTCGGCGCAACGACCGACGTACGTGTCCGCGGTGCCCTCGTTGAGGTTCACCTGGAACGCGTTGTCACGGCCGGGCACGACGTCCATCTTGAAGCCGAACGCCGGGATCCAGAAGGAGTGGATCACGTCGGGCGAGTGGAGGTCGAAGTGGACGACCGAGTTCTCGGGCAGAACGAGGGTGGGCTGGGTGGAGCGGTCGGCGGTGCCGTCCGGGTTGGGCGTACCAACCTCGGAGTAGAGCACCTCGCCACCGTTCTCCTTGGTGTCGTCCATGTAGTTGAACTGCCAGGCCCATTGGAAGGCCACGACCTCTACATGGATGTCGGCGGGCTCTTCGGTGTCGAGCAGGTACGCCTGGTCCCGCGCGGTGAAGAAGAAGAGCACCGAGATGATGACGATCGGCAGCACGGTGTACAGCGCTTCGATGGGCATGTTGTACCGCACCTGCGGCGGCAACTGCTCAGAGCGCTTGCGGTGGAAGAGGATCGTCCAGATGAACAGTCCCCACACGAGGATGCCGACCGCGAAAGCAGCGACCCACGAGCCCTGCCAGAGCGAGAGAACACGCTCGGCCTGTTCGGTGATCGGCTCCGGCATGCCCAAACGAGTGAGCTCGTTCGACGCGCAGCCGGTCGCGGCCAGCCCCAGCACGGCGAGCGCGGCGCCGCGTGGTGCCCATCGGCGCAGTGTTGAGCGCCGATTTTTTTGGCGGGTCGGACTCACGGATTGCCTTCCCAGCGGTGAAGCCCGCGGATCCTCCACGGGCGGCCTAAGTGTCCAAAGCTTTTCAGGGGGAAACATTATCGCGAACCGATCGACGTGCCGTTCATGGGCTTGCCTGGTCAGCGTGTTGCCAGACGCGCCCTCCCGGAACGCTCGCCGGCCTCGCGGAGCCGGGCCCGGTCGCCCCCGAGGGACTTCCTCCCGGCTGGCTACGAGGCGCGGCCCGGCGTTACCCCGGACCCTCGGCCGGGTCCCCGCACATCACCGCGCTCGGCGGTGGTGTGCGCGTTCTCGGCACGAGACTAAGGCGAGGGTATCGCTGGGTTTACGACACCCTTAACCGGGTGCGCCTTTGCGCGCGGCCCAGGTCAAGATTGGGACACAGGATGACGACCAACGGGGGTGAACGTGCCCGAGCGACCGACCGAACCGGATCCTCTGGTCACCGTGGAGGCGGTGGGACGAAAGTGCCCGATCCCGATCATCATGCTGGCCGCCCGACTGCACGAAGTGCCCATCGGCGCGGTCATCGCGGTCACCGCGGACGATCCCGCCGCGAGCGCGGACATACCGTCCTGGTGCCGGATGAAGATGCACGAGTTCGTCGCAGAACGGCCCTTGGCGCGGGGTAGCGCTTTTCACATCCGTCGGATGTACTGACCGTCCCGGAAGGTCACCGGACCGGAACACGGGTTTCGGTTCCGTTGCGATAACGATCGACGCCGACCGGTTTCCCCGGGTGTGGCGCCGGGGTCCCGTCTCCACGAGGAGACGGGACCGCACGGGCAAGACGAAGGCCGCGCGGACCGGGGTCCGCGCGGCCTGTCCCGCGGGCGGAACCGTCCCGGAGAGGGATCTCGGTCCCGTCCGATGCGGGTACCGCCTAGCGAGCGTAGAACTCGACGACGAGCTGCTCGTCGAAGGGCACGGGGATCTGCTCGCGCTTGGGACGGTCGATGACCGCGACGCGCAGGTCCTTGTGGCTCACGGCCAGGTAACCGGCGATCTTGTCGTCGGCGTGGATGCCCTCGGTGGCCTCGACGAACGGGACCATCGAGCGGGACTTCTCCCGAACGCTGATGATCTGGCCCGGCTTGACCTGGTACGACGGGATGTCGACCTTCTTGCCGTCCACGGTGATGTGGCCGTGGTTGACGAACTGACGGGCGGCGTAGATCGACGCGGCCAGACCGGCGCGCAGGACGACCGTGGCCAGACGCAGCTCGAGCTCGGCGAGCATCTCCTCACCGGTACGACCGGTGCGCTTCTTGGAGTTCTCGTAGATGCGGAGCAGCTGCTTCTCGGTCAGGTCGTAGTACCAGCGCACCTTCTGCTTCTCCGCCTGACGGACGGCGAAGTCGGAGCTGTTGCGACGAACACGACGGCCGTGCTCACCGGGCGGGTACGGACGCTTCTCGAAGTAGCTGACCGCCTTACGGGTCAGCGGGGTGCCGGCGCGCCGGGACAACCGCACCTTCGGTCCGGTGTAGCGCATGCGTAGTCCTTTCAGGATGAATCAGGGAATCCCAGGTAAGGCTGGCCTAGATCTGGGAGGCGCCGGAGGCGCCCGAGACTCCGGGCCCGCGGGTGACGGGCCGAACGGAGCGGGTTCCCCACCGTCGCGCGCGACCCGGCGCGAGCGGCTTGGGCTGATGAACCGGCACGCGTTTCAGCGCACCGGGGCGGCACGGGTCTCCCCGTGCGGGTCGCGACCATCCACTTTACGGGGTCCGGAGCACCACACCGACCAGAACCGCGGTTCCGATCGGCGATGGCGCACCGGCCTCCGGGGGCGCGGGGTGCTCCCCGGTGTCACAGGTGGGGCTTGACCTCGGCGGCGACGTCCGAACCGTAGGACCGCTCGATCCGGTCCAGCAGGGAGGCCGAGGTGAGCGTGTACTCCTGCGGGCCGTCGGCCTCCAGGCAGTGCACGGCGGTGGCGTTGCCGACCTGGGCCGAACGCTCCAGGGAGAGCCCCCAGGAGTGCGCCGCCAGGAACCCCGCGCGGAAGGAGTCGCCCATACCGGTGGGGTCGACCAGTTCGCTCACGGCGGCCGCCTCCACGTGCACGCTCTCCTCGCCCTGCCGGTCGATGCGGGCGCCGTTGGCGCCCAGCGTGGTGACGCGGGTACCGACCTTGGTGAGGATCTGCTCGTCCGACCAACCGGTCTTCTGCTCGGCCAAGGCCTTCTCGTACTCGTTGGCGAAGAGGAAGGCGGCGCCCTCGATGAGACCGCGCACCTCCGGGCCCTCCATCCGGGCCAGCTGCTGGGAGGGGTCGGCGGCGAAGGGGATGCCGCGGGTCCGGCACTCCTCGCTGTGGCGCACCATCGCGGCCGGGTCGTCGGCGCCGATGAGGACCAGGTCGAGACCGCCGAGCCGCTCGGCGATCGGCTGGATCTCGATGTTGCGGGCCTCGGCCATGGCACCCGCGTAGAACGAGGCGATCTGGTTCTGGTCACGGTCGGTGGTGCACACGAAGCGCGCGGTGTGGCGCAGTTCGGAGATGTGCACGGAGGAGGTGTCGACCCCGTGGCGCTCCAGCCAGGAGCGGTACTCCTCGAAGTCCTGGCCGGCCGCGCCGACGAGGATCGGGCTCAGGCCGAACCCGCCCAGGCCGAAGCAGATGTTGGCCGCGACGCCGCCACGACGCACGTCCAGCTCGTCGATGAGGAACGACAGGGACATCTGCTGGATCTGCTCGGGGATGATCTGCTCAGCGAACCGACCCTCGAAGGTCATCAGGTGGTCGGTGGCGATGGATCCGGCAACCGCGATACGCACGGGAGGTGGACTCCTTTGCAGGGGAAGTGTGCGGCGCCCGGGACGAGCCGACCGAGCCGCCGCGGACACGGAAGGACGTGCCCGTTCGGACCTGCCAAGGGTACCCACCGTCGGGGCCCCTCGTTCGGGCGGACCCGGCCCCCGGAGAACGCGAAAGGGAGGGTGGACGCGCTCGCGTCCGCCCTCCCTCCGGGCTCGGCCGTGTTCGGACCCCGCCGACCCCTAGTTGAAGGAGTCGCCGCAGGCGCAGGAACCGGTGGCCATGGGGTTGTCGATCGTGAACCCCTGCTTCTCGATCGTGTCGACGAAGTCGATGGTGGCACCGGTGAGGTAGGCGGCGCTCTTACGGTCGGTGACGACCTCGACGCCACTGAAGTCGGCGATGATGTCACCGTCGAGGTCGCGCTCGTCGAAGTAGAGCTGGTAACGCAGCCCCGAGCAACCACCGGGCTGGACGCCCACGCGCAGGCGCAGGTCGTCGCGGCCCTCCTGGTCGAGGAGGGACCGGACCTTGTCGGCCGCCTCGTCGGTGAGGATGACTCCCTGCGTGGTGTCCTCGGTCTGAACCGTCATGTTGTCAAGCTCCTCTGAAAAGGGGTTGCGGCCGCCTGGCGACCCCGGTCGCTTACGAGGCAGGTACCCGGGAGGGCCCTGTCCCCTTCAACGGTTCCCAACGCGGGGATCCGTCGGGGCATTCCAGAGTCCGGCCGCTGTGTGCGCCCCGTCGCGGCGAGAGTCCCACGATGCACGTGTCGACCTCGGCGACGTACGGGTCTGCCCGTGCGTACCAGGGTAATCCGGGCTCGGCCCTGATGCCATCCTCACGGGCCGTCCGGGGATCGGTCAGAGCCCCGGTGCACCGTACACGGGGAACCAGCGGGAACGGTCCTGCTCCAGCGGCAGGTCGTCGCCGACCGCCGCCTCCACCTGGAGTTCGAGAGCGTTGTCACGCCGCTGTCCGCCCGCCGGGGCGAAGGGATAGAAGGTCCCGCGCTTGTACAGGTAGACGAGCCCGACCGAGCGGCCGGAACCGTCGGTGAAACCCACCAGCGAGCACAGCAGCGAGGGACCGTAGCCGTTGACCTCCAGGGTGGAGTTGACCGCGTGCAGGTCGGTGACCAGACCGGTGATGTCGGTCTCGGCGAGGGCGCCGGCCCCCTCGCCACCCTCCTCATCGGCCGAGGAGTCGCGCACGACCAGCCACGTGTAGCCGTAGTCGTCGGTGGTCTGTTCCACAGGGGGCCCGTCACCGGCGTTGAGCAGTGCGGTGACGTCGCTCTCGACGTCGGCGAAGGCGGCGCCCTCAGCCGCGCGAAAGGCCACCGAGCCGGTCCCGGTGGGGGTCAGTCCCACCCCGGCGCGCAGGGTCAGCGCCGCGGTGGGCAGACCGAAGAGCGCGTCGAGGTCGGGCTGGGCCGGTTTCGACCGCCCCAGTAGTGCACGCCAGAAACTCATCCTGGTCCTTTCTCGGTGGCGACGCCGACGGGGTCGCGCGGGTGTCCGGACGCCCGACGGCGCGGCGGGAAACTCCGGGGCACGATCGACCGGCGTCCGGGTGGCACGCCCCCGGTGATGCGAGGGGCCGGGCCCTAGGCTCCGCGGCCGAGCTGACGGGAGATGTCGGAGAGCTGGGCCAGGCGCTGTTCGACCGGCGGGTGGGTGGCGATCAGCTGGCTCATGCTGAACCCCTTCTTGGCGAAGGCCGGGGCGAAGAAGAAGGCGTTGAACGGCTCGACCTGGCGCAGGTCCCGGGTGGGGATGCGGGCCATGTCACCGGTGATCTTCGACAGGGCGCTGCCCAGCATCGAGGGTCGGCCGGTGAGGTAGGCGGCGGCACGGTCGGCGGACAGTTCGCGGTAGCGCGACAGCGCCCGGGTGAGTAGGAAGCTCAACGCCCAGGCGATGGCGCTCACCAGGACCACGAGCAGGGCGACCACGGCGGGCGCGGGACCGTTGTTGTTGCCGCGGCCTCCGGCCCCCGCGAACATGGCGAAGCGCAGTCCGGCCTGGGTGAGGAACCCGGCGACGATGCCCAGGAAGCCGGCGATGGTCATGACCATGACGTCACGGTGTGCGATGTGGGACAGCTCGTGGGCGACGACGGCCTCGAGTTCGGGACCCTCCAGACGGCGCATGAGCCCGGTGGTCACACAGATGACCGCGGACTTCTCGCTGTGACCGGTGGCGAAGGCGTTGGGCACGTCGGTGTCGGCGATACCGACCCGGGGCTTGGCCATGTCGGCCATGGCGCACAGCCGGTCGACCATGGCGTGCAGGTCGGGCGCCTGCTCGGGGGTGACCTCCTTGGCGCCCATGGAGAACATGGCGATCTTGTCGGAGGAGAAGTAGGAGAACAGCGCGAACGCCCCGACCAGGACGACCACCAGCCAGATGTTCAACCCTGCGAGGACCAGGCCCACGATGAAGGCCACATAGACCAGGATCAGGACGAACATGGTCATGACCATGCGGGTCGTGAGCCCCCGGTCCGGACGGAATTTCGACCCTGCCACGACTTTCCCCTCCCGACGCGTGGTTCGGAGTGTAGTTCGAGCAGGTGAGAAACGGGTTAAAGCGGGGCACCGCGTGTTCTTCGAACGGAGTGGGGCCGAACACACCGCGGCCGCCGTGACGGGTCACGACGGCCGCGATGGCGCACGCACGCGAAGGCGCCGGACGTGGCCCGGGTCGGAGGGAACCGACCCCGGTCCACGTTCTGTGTGGGACTCACCCGGACGGTGGTGGTGGGTCCTACGAGAACACGAGGTTCCCTCTATCCGGGGATGAGTCCGTCGTCCTGGAGCATCTGCCGCACCTCGTCCATGCTGGCGTCGGCGGGCGGCAGGATGAACTCGGAGGGCTCGAGCGAGTCGGGCGGAAGCGGCTTGCTGTCCTCGCGCACCCTCTGGAGGAGGTCGTGCAGAGCCTTGCGGAACTCGGCCTCGTCACCCGACTCGATCGCCGCCTCCAGCGCGGCGTCGAAGGAGTTGAGCAGGTCGAGGTCGGCGTCGGTCAGGTCCACCTGACCCTCACCCATGATGCGGACGATCACTGGCCCTCCCGGCTGCCGTTACCGCCCTCGATCTGCTGCGGGGCGGAACCACCACTGCCACCGCCCATTTCGAGCTTCATGCGCTCCAGCTCGGCTTCGACACCGGTCGTGCTGGCCATGCGGTCCAGCTCGCTCTGGATGTCGTCGCGAGGACCGGAACCCGTGACGTCGTCGAGGGCCCCGGAGGCGAGCAGCTCGTCGACGGCGCCGGCGCGGGCCTGCATCTCGGCGGTCTTGTCCTCCGCCCGCTGCACGGCCATGCCGACGTCGCCCATCTCCTCGGAGATGCCCGAGAACGCCTCACTGATCTGCGTCTGGGCCTGGGCGGCGGTGTAGGTCGCCTTGATGGTCTCCTTGCGCGTGCGGAAGGCGTCGACCTTCGCCTGCAGACGCTGGGCGGCCATCGTGAGCTTCTGCTCCTCCTGCTGGAGGTTGGCGTGCTGCTCCTGCAGTCCCTCGATCTGGCTGGTCAGACCGGAGCGACGGGTCAGGGCCTCGCGAGCGAGGTCCTCACGGCCCTGGGTCAGGGCCGCCTTGCCCTGGGTCTGCAGCTTGTCGGACTGCTGCTCCAGCTGCTGGATCTGGAGCTCGACCCGCTTCCGGGAGGTCGCGACATCGGCGACACCGCGCCGGACCTTCTGGAGGAGTTCGAGTTGTTTCTGGTACGAGTAGTCGAGGGTCTCCCTGGGGTCCTCGACGGAGTCCAGGGCCTTGTTGGCCTTGGACTTGAAGATCATCGAAAGTCGCTGAAACACGCTCATCGGCGTGGCCGTCCCCTTCTCGGTGCGTACATCGGCTGTTCCCAGCGGGCGCTTCGCCCAACCCTACGCGGTCTGGCCCGCGGTCGCCATAAAGCTATGACCGGCTACCCTGAGGGTGTGTTCCGACGTCGCTCCGCTTCCGCAGCCACGGATTCGGCTTCCACCGAATCCGCCAGCCCTGAGGCCTCTGAGGCCACCCAACCTAAGGGATATACCCCCAAGAAGGGTGTGCCCACCCCCAAGCGCAGGGAATCCGACTCCGTCCCGCGCCGACCGGTGAAGGCCCCCGAGACACGGAAGGAGGCCTACCGCGCCTACCGGGATCGTCTCGAACGCCAACGATCCAAGGGCGTCGCGCGTTCCGTACCCGGCGCACCCAAGGGCGAGGACGCCCGGCACTACCGGCCCCAGGACCTCAGTCCGGCCCGTGGTTACGCGCGTGACTTCATCGACTCGCGCCGCAGTGCCAGTGAGTTCTTCCTGCCGTTCTCCATCCTGGTCATCCTGTTGCTCTTCGTGAACAACCCCGCCTTCCAGGTGGGTGTGGCCTACGTGATCTGGCCGCTGATGATGATCACGATCCTCGCCGAGGGCATTCTGGTGGGACGCACCGTCAAGAGGCGCGCCGCCGAGTACTTCCCCGACGACCAGCTGCTGCGCGGGATCGGCATGTACGCCGCCATGCGCCAGTTGCAGTTCCGTCGGCTGCGTCTGCCCAAGCCCCGGGTGAAGGTCGGCGAGGACCCCACCCCGACGAGCGCGCGCTGAGTCCGCGCCCCGTTCCCCGTCATCCCGAAGGCCCGAGGGCCGGTGCGCGCACCGGCCCTCCTTCCTTGCGCGCCCCTCCCCCACCGGCCCGCTGGAGGGTTCCCACGGCCGGGGGCCGCTCCTGGTCCCGCCCGGGGCGGCGCACTAGAGTGCCCGTCATGGAATTTCGCCATCTGGGCAACAGCGGTCTCATGGTCAGCGAGATCGCGTACGGGAACTGGATCACCCACGGTTCGCAGGTCGAGGAGGACACCGCCGTCGCCTGCGTCCGTGCCGCCCTCGACGCGGGCATCACCACGTTCGACACCGCCGACGGGTACGCCCGCGGTGCGGCCGAGGAGGTGCTCGGTCGCGCGTTGAAGGACGAGCGCCGCGACGGCTTGGAGATCTTCTCCAAGGTCTTCTGGCCGATGGCCGACGGCAAGAACGACCGGGGCCTGTCGCGCAAGCACGTCCTCCGCAGCTGCGAGGACTCGCTGCGCCGTCTGGGAACCGACTACCTGGACCTGTACCAGGCGCACCGGTTCGACTACACGACCCCGCTGGAAGAGACCATGCGGGCCTTCGAGGACCTGGTCCGCCAGGGCAAGGTCCTGTACATCGGAGTGTCCGAGTGGCGCGCCGACCAGATCGAACGGGCGCTGAAGATCGCCGACGAGATGGGCTTCGACCGGATCGTCTCCAGCCAGCCGCAGTACAACATGCTCTGGCGGGTCATCGAGTCCGAGGTCGTGCCCCTCTCCGAGCGCGAGGGCATCGGTCAGCTCGTGTGGTCGCCGATCGCCGGGGGCGTGCTCACCGGCAAGTACAGGCCGGGCGCGGACCTGCCGGCCGGATCGCGCGCCGCCGACCCCAAGAGCGAGAAGTTCCTCGCCGACAAGGTCGCGGACCAGGCCCTGCTGGAGCGTGTGCAGGCGCTGGAGCCCCTGGCCGCCGAGGCCGGCCTGAGCATGTCGCAGTTGGCCGTGGCCTGGGTCCTGCAGAACCGCAACGTCTCCGCCGCGATCATCGGGGCCTCCCGTCCCGAGCAGGTCGAGAGCAACGTCAAGGCGGTCGGGGTGCGTCTGGACGCCGAGCTCCTGAGCCGTATCGACGAGGCCCTGGGCGACAGTGTCCAGCGCGACCCGGAGCTCACCAAGAGCCCGGAGAACATCCGGCTCTAGGGCCGAGGGTGTGGGGAGGGCCCGGGGTCGAGGCGACCGCCGGGCCCTCGTTCGTCCCACGACCGGGGTGCGTGAGCGCCGCCGCGCGGGTTCGCACGCGTCCTCGTCCCGCGGGACGGGCGCCGATCGTGGGACACCGACCGGGTGTCAGGCGTCGTCGCCGGCGAGGGGCATCGCGTAGACCTCGCGGTCCGCCTCCCACAGGGCGACCGTGCCCACCCCGGCCTCGGCCAGGTCGGACCAGTTCTCGCCCAGCCAGCTCTCGGCGTCGCCGCGCGAGGTGAACGACTCGGCCGGCAGGTCGGTCGCCTCCACCGGTGTCCCGTCCGCCCCGAGGTACCGCCACGTCCACGCCATGTTCGACCGCCCTTCGTCGCCGATTCCACGGTGATCGCCACCGCGGCTGTGCCGAGCTTAACCAAGGCTCGGGTCGTCATGCTGTTTACTCTTTCGGGTGCGTATCCGATTCCAGGGGACAGCCGGACCGGCGGGCTGGCCCGCACCGCAATGCACCTGCTCCTCCTGCAACAAGGCCCGTGCCGATCGACGACTTCCGCTGCGGGTGACCGTCGACGACCGGTTCCGTGTTCGCGAGTCGGGGGCGGCCGGCCCGGTGCCGCCCGGCTACACGGTCACCTCCGTTCCCGAGGGCGTGAGGGTGGAGGCGCCCGACGGCGGTCGGCTGTTGTACGCCCGTTCCGGACCCGGTCTCCTGCCCGGCGGGCCGCCGGCCGACGACCTTCCGCCCGGGGCGTCGGCCTACACGTCGGCCTCCGACCAACAGGTGGACATGGTCATCGTCGACGCCGCGCGGCGCCCGGAGGTCATCGGGGAACTGCGCCGTTCGGGGGTGATCGGCGTGACGACGGCGGTGGTGGCGGTGGGCGGGGACCACCGGGTCCCCTCGCCGCGGGAGTTCGCCCGGCGGGCCCGGTTGTGGGGCGCCCTGGTGCCGGGGGACGGCACCGTGATGACGTGCCCGCCGTCGGTGTGGCCCGACCCCCGACCGCGCGGCCCGCACCGGACGCTGGTGACCGGCGGCGCCCGCTCGGGCAAGTCGACCGAGGCCGAACTGCGCCTGATGGCCGAGCCGAAGGTGGTGTACGCGGCGACCGGACCTGCTCCGGACGCCGACACGGACCCCGAATGGGCCGAGCGGGTCGCCCTGCACATCGGGCGACGCCCGTGGTGGTGGCGGACCGAGCAGACGACCGACCTGGCCACCGTGCTGCGCGGGGAGCGCGGAGCGGTGCTCGTCGACTGTCTCGGCACCTGGCTGACCTCGGTCATGGACGAGAGCGGCCTCTGGGAGGAGGACGCCGGCCGGGACGCCGAGGAGTACGTGGAGACGAAGGTGCGGGAGCTGTTGGAGGCCTGGCGCTCCACCCGGGCCTACGTCGTCGCGGTGACCAACGAGGTGGGATCGGGCGTGGTCCCCTCGACGCGCGCGGGTCGGATCTTCCGGGACCGCCTGGGACTGCTCAACCAGTGGGTGGGCGCCGAGTCCGAGGAGGTCGTCCTGGCCACGGCCGGACGTGTGCTGGAGCTGGAGTGAGCGCGGCGAACGTCACGGCGGGGCTGCGCATGGCGGTGGGCACCTTCACCGTGTGGCCGGTGCGGGTGACGCGGGTGGATCGCGCGGTCGCCGGCCGGGCGATGCTGTGGGCCCCGGTGCTGGGCGCCCTGGTGGGCGCGGTGATGGGCCTGGTCACCGTGGCCGGTACGTGGCTGGGCTGGTCGGCGGCGTTGGCGGCGCTGACGGCCGTCGGGGCGGCTGCCCTGCTCACGCGCGGTCTGCACCTGGACGGGCTGGCCGACCTGGCCGACGGTCTGGGCAGCGCCCGGCCGGCCGAGGGTGCCCTGGAGGTGATGCGGCGCTCGGACATCGGACCGTTCGGGGTGCTGACCCTGGTGGTGACGGTGGGCGCCCAGGCACTGGCCCTGGCCCAGTTGGCGGAGGTCTCCGCCGGGGCCGTGCTGGCGGGCGCGGTGTCGGCGGGCGCGGCGGGACGGCTGGCGGCGACGTGGGCCTGCGGCCGTCGGATTCCGTCGGCCCGACCGGACGGGTTGGGCGCCTTCGTGGCGGGCACGGTGGGCGCTCCGGCGGCCGTGGCCTGTGGCGCGGGTGTGCTCGCTCTGTGCGCCCTGGGGCTGCTCCACTCCCCCGGGTTCGCCCTGGCCTGCGCGGCCGGGGTCGTGCTGGGCGTCCTCGTGGCCGGTGGCCTGTTGTGGCACGCCGTGCGGCGGTTGGGCGGAATCACCGGGGACGTGCTGGGAGCACTGGTGGAGTGCGCGGCGACGACGGTGCTGCTGACGGTGGCCGCGGCGAGCGCCTGGACCTGACCGGGTCCGCCCGGGCTCCGGACGGACCGTCGGGGGCGTGTGGTGGGGCGGTGGCCCCCACCTGCGGATTCCTACCAACCGGTAACCACAGAGGGGAACCGATGTCGCCATGATCACATTTTTTCACATGGCGTTTCACCGGGATTTCGCAGGGTTCGCGACCGGCGGCGCCCCCGTTCCCGTGTGAGACCCCCGGAGAGTGACCAAAGGCCCCTATGTCGCACGGGCGGGATGCGACCCACCGGGGGAACGGCCACACGCCCGCCGACCCGCGGAAGGCCGTGTCAGGGCCGCGGGGGTGCGGGGCGGCGCGTCCCCGTCGGGCCCACGGGAGGACTAGCATCGGTGACGTGAGCACGACGTTGTCAGTAAACACGGAGTCCCCCAGTTCGCTCGACGCCGACGCGGTTGTCGTCGGTTACCACTCCGGAGGCGACGCCCCGGAGCCCGCGTCGGGCGCTCATTCCGTCGACGCCGCCTTCTCCGGCGGCCTCGGCTCGACCCTGTCGCTCCTGGGAGCGAGCGGCGCCCCTGAGGAGGTGCACACTCTTGCCTCCCTCGGAGCCGTCAAGGCCCCGGTCGTCGTCGCGGTCGGTCTCGGCCCGGCGCCCACCGACGGCCCCATCGACTCCGAAGTGCTGTCCCGCGCCACCGGCGCCGCACTGCGCACCCTGAGCTCGCGCCCCGAGGGCGCGGGCCGTGTCGTGTTGGCCCTGCCCGCGACCACCGCCGAACAGGTCGGCGCCGTGGCCCTGGGCGCCCGACTCGGCGCCTACTCCTTCGACCGTTACCGCACCGGCGAGGCGGCCGAGAAGAAGGCCGTCAAGGACGCCGAGGCCACCCTGACCCTGGTCAGTGAGGCCCCCGGTGCCGAGGACGCGGCGGAACGCGCCGCCGTTCTGGCCGAGGCCGTCTCCTTCACCCGCGATCTCGTCAACACCGCCCCCGCCGACCTGGTCCCCGAGGACCTGGCCGGAGCGGCACAGGAGATCGCCCTCCAGGCCGACCTGGAGATCGAGGTCCTCGACGAGCGCGCCCTGTCCGAGGGCGGCTACGGCGGCCTCACCGGCGTCGGTCAGGGTTCGTCGAACCCGCCCCGCCTGGTGCGACTGGCCTACAGCCACCCGGAGGCCACCAAGAAGGTCGCCTTCGTCGGCAAGGGCATCACGTTCGACTCCGGCGGTCTGTCCCTCAAGCCCGCGGGTTCGATGGACTGGATGAAGTCCGACATGAGCGGCGCCGCCTCGGTGCTCGCCGCCATGCGCGCCATCGCCACCCTGGGTCTGAAGGTCGACGCCGTCGGCTACCTGGCCGTGGCCGAGAACATGCCGAGCGGCACCGCCCAGCGCCCCTCCGACGTGCTGAGCATCTACGGCGGCAAGACCGTCGAGGTCCTCAACACCGACGCCGAGGGCCGACTGGTCATGGCCGACGCCCTGGTCCGCGCCCAGGAGGACGCTCCGGACCTGGTCGTGGACATCGCCACCCTCACGGGCGCACAGCTCGTCGCTCTGGGCACCCGCGTCTTCGCGGTGATGGCCAACGACGACTCCGTCCGTGACTCCATCGTGGCCGCGGCGAGCGCCGAGGGCGAGGCCTCCTGGCCGATGCCGCTCCCGGCCGAGCTGCGCGCCGGTCTCAACTCCGCGGTCGCCGACATCGCCAACGTGGCGGGCGAGCGTTGGGGCGGGATGCTCTCCGCGGGCGTCTTCCTCAAGGAGTTCATCGAGGAGGGCAACAAGTGGGCCCACCTCGACATCGCGGGTCCCTCCTTCAACCAGGGCGGTCCGCACGGATACACCCCCAAGGGCGGCACCGGTGCGGGTACCCGCACCCTCGTCCGCATCGCCGAGGACTACGCGAGCAAGTAGTCGGTGGGGGCGGCGTGCGGGACCCGCGGGTCCCGCACGCCCGCCACGGCAACCCACGGTTCCGACGGCGGAACGCCCCCCGGCGCCGACCGGACCGTGGAACCCACCATCATCAGCCACTGAACTAGGAGTTCGTTCCCGTGAGTGAGAGCGGCGGCACCTTCGACCTCGTCGTCCTTGGCGGCGGCAGCGGCGGCTACGCGGCGGCGCTGCGCGCCGCAGAGCTGGACCAGAGCGTCGTCCTGATCGAGAAAGACAAGCTCGGCGGCACCTGCCTGCACCGCGGCTGCATCCCCACCAAGGCCCTCCTGCACTCGGCCGAGGTCGCCGACTCCGCCAAGGAGAGCGAGAACTTCGGTGTCAAGGCCACCTTCGAGGGCATCGACATCGAGGCCGTGCACAAGTACAAGGACAAGGTGATCAACGGCCTGCACAAGGGCCTCAGCGGGCTGATCAAGTCCCGCAAGATCACCATCGTCGAGGGTGAGGGCAGGCTCACCGGCAAGGACGAGGTCACCGTCGACGGCAAGGTCTTCAAGGGGAAGAACATCCTCCTGGCGACCGGCTCCAAGCCCAAGACCCTGGGTCTGGAGATCGACGGCGAGAAGGTCATGACCAGTGACCAGGCTCTGGACCTGAACCGCGTCCCCGAGTCGGTCATCGTCCTGGGCGGCGGCGTCATCGGTGTGGAGTTCGCCAGCGTGTGGCGTTCCTACGGCGCCGACGTCACCATCGTCGAGGCCCTCAAGAACCTGGTCCCCGTCGAGGAGGAGTCCAGCTCCAAGCTGCTGGAGCGGGCCTTCCGCAAGCGCAAGATCAAGTCCGAGCTCGGCACGCCGTTCGAGTCGGTCAAGACCACCGACTCCGGTGTGGTCGTCACCCTCCAGGGCGGCAAGACCCTGGAGGCCGAGGTCCTGCTGGTCGCCATCGGCCGCGGTCCCGTCTCCGAGGGTCTGGGCTACGAGGAGCAGGGCGTCACGCTCGACCGCGGCTTCGTCCAGGTCGACGAGAACCTGCACACCGGTGTCGGCGACATCTACGCGGTCGGCGACCTGATCCCGACCCTGCAGCTCGCGCACGTGGGCTTCGCCGAGGGCATCTTCGTCGCCGAGCACATCGCCGGGCAGAACCCGCCCGCGATCGACTACGACGGTGTCCCGCGCGTCACGTACTGTGAGCCCGAGGTCGCCTCCGTCGGCCTGACCACCAAGGTGGCGAAGGAGCGCGGCTACGACGTCGTCGAGATGAACTACAACCTCGCGGGCAACGGCAAGAGCCAGATCCTGCAGACCCAGGGCGCGGTCAAGGTCATCGCCGAGAAGGACGGCCCGGTGCTGGGCGTCCACATGGTGGGCAGCCGCGTCGGCGAGCTGATCGCCGAGGGGCAGCTGATCTACAACTGGGAGGCCCTGCCCTCCGAGGTGGCCCAGCTGATCCACCCGCACCCGAGCCAGTCGGAGGCGTTGGGCGAGGCGCACCTCGCGCTGGCGGGCAAGCCGCTGCACGTCCACGACTGATCGCTTCACCAGGGGGCGGGCTCAACGGGCCCGCCCCCGCACACATCCGCGCTGCCCATCAAGGCCTTGGGCAGGTACCCGCGCCCAGATCCAACGAGGAACCCATGCCGACTTCCGTTTCCATGCCCGCCCTGGGTGAGAGCGTCACCGAGGGGACCGTCACCCAGTGGCTGAAGAACGTGGGCGACACCGTCGAGGTAGACGAGCCGCTCCTTGAGGTCTCCACCGACAAGGTGGACACCGAGATCCCCTCCCCCGTGGCCGGAGTACTCACCAAGATCCTCGTCGACGAGGACGAGACCGTGGAGATCGGCGCGGAGATCGCGGTCATCGGTGACGAGGGCGGGTCCACCGACGCCCCGGCCGAACCCGCCGCCGAGCCCCGGCAGGCCGCCGAACCCGAGCCCGAGCCGGAGCCCGAGAGCGCCCCCGCGCCGGCCGAACCCGCCGCCGAGTCCACCCCCGAACCCGCGCCCGCGCCCGCCTCCGGCGGCGACGAGGGCACCGGTACCCCGGTGACCATGCCCGCCCTGGGTGAGAGCGTCACCGAGGGGACCGTCACCCAGTGGCTCAAGAGCGTCGGTGACACCGTCGAGGTGGACGAGCCGCTCCTTGAGGTCTCCACCGACAAGGTGGACACCGAGATCCCCTCCCCCGTGGCCGGAGTACTCTCCCAGATCCTCGTCGACGAGGACGAGACCGTGGAGATCGGCGCCCGGATCGCCCTGATCGGCGGCTCCGGCGCAGCGTCCGCACCGGCGTCGTCCGCGCCCGCCGCACCCGCCGAGCCCGAGCCCGAGCCCGCGAGTGCGCCCGCCCCGGCCGCGCCTGCTCCCGCCGCACAGGAGCAGGACTCCGAGGGTGGCCCCTCCGTGGACATCGAGACGCTCAGTGGCACCGGTCGCGCTTCCGGCACCGACGCCGTCACCGAGGCGTACGTGACGCCGCTGGTGCGCAAGCTCGCCACCGAGCACGGTGTCGACCTGAGCCGGGTCTCCGGTACCGGCGTGGGCGGCCGGATCCGTAAGCAGGACGTGCTCAAGGCCGCCGAGGGGCAGAAGGCCGCCGCGTCGGCGCCCGCCGCCCGTCGCGAGGTCGCCCCGGACGCGTCGCTGCGCGGGCGCACCGAGAAGCTCACCCGCCTGCGTCTGTCCATCGCCGACCGCATGGTGGAGTCGCTGCACGTCTCGGCCACGACCACCCAGGTCATCGAGGTCGACGTCACCAAGATCGCGCGTCTGCGTCACCAGGCCGCGGACGAGTTCGCGCGGCGCGAGGGCGTGGCCCTGGACTTCTTCCCGTTCTTCGCGCTGGCCGCGGTGGAGGCCCTCAAGGCCCACCCGAAGGTCAACGCGGTCATCGACGGCCAGGCCCAGACCGTGACCTACCACGACGTCGAGAACCTGGCCGTGTCCGTGGACACCGAGCGCGGCCTGCTCGCCCCGGTGATCAAGGACGCCGGTTCGCTGAACCTGGGCGGCCTGGCCCGCACCATCACGGACCTGACCGAGCGCGCCCACACCGCCGCTCTGGGCCCGGACGAGCTGGTGGGCGGCACGTTCACCATCACCGAGACCGGTCACACCGGCGCCCTGTTCGGCACCCCGATCATCAACCAGCCGCAGGTGGCGATCCTGGGCGCGGGCGCGGTCGTCAAGCGTCCGGTCGTGGTCGAGGACGCCGCCGTGGGCGGCGAGGTCATCGCCGTGCGCTCGATGGTCTACCTGTCGATGGCGCACGACCACCGTCTGATCGACAGCGCCGACGCCGGTCGCTTCCTGCAGTCGGTGAAGGAGCGCCTGGAGGAGGGCGTCTTCGAGGGTGAGCTGGGCCTGGACTAGTCCGGGCGCGGTGCGCCACGGGGGTGTTCCTCCGTGGTGCGCCGCAGGTGGGGCGGCTCGTTCCTCGCCCTCCCACCAGAACACGGGCCGCGGCGCGAGCGGAGGCCCTGAGGAACGCGGCCGGGTCCCTCCCGGCGACGTCGCACCGGCTCGGGCCGGGCACCGTCCGCGGTGCCCGGCCCGAGCCCAAGCGGACTTGAGGTCTTACCGTGGAAAGGAACGTCCCTTCAGCGCCCCCTGGAAAAGGACCCACATGCACCACGAGAACCTGCGTGTCGCCGTCGTCCTCGGCGGTCACCACCTGGGGCGCACGGGGCCGGTCGTCTCGGCCTGGTTCCTGGACCTGGCCGAGCGGAGGCCGGGCCTGGAGATCGACGTGCTGGACGTGGGCGAACACCGGACGGACGGCCACGGCGGCCGGGCGGCCGAGTTCTCCCACGCGATCGACGCCGCGGACGCCTTCGTGGTGGTGACCCCCGAGTACAACCACGGCTACCCGGGACCGCTCAAGAGCGCCATCGACTCGGCCCGCAAGGAGTGGTTCGCCAAGCCGGTCGCGTTCGTGTCCTACGGGGGCATGTCGGGGGGCCTGCGGGCGGTGGAGCAGCTGCGCGCGGTCTTCAGCGAACTGCACGTGACCTCGGTGCGCACCTCGGTGAGTCTGCACAACGCCCAGGGGTTGTTCGTGGCCGGGACCTCGACCGACGGTGAACTGCGCGGCGCCGCGACGGCGGTCGGCGAGATGCTGGACCAGTTGACGTGGTGGGCGCTGTCGCTGCGCGAGGCCCGACGCAAACGCCCCTACCCCGGCTGACCGTGGCCCGCAGGAGGGCCGGGAGCACGGACGGGAATCGGCGCCGCCCCTGGCGCTCGTGGGGCGCGGACCGCTGCGAGGGCCCGCGGCACCGTGAACGGACCCGCACAGGTGGACGGGGCGGCACCGTCTCCGGTGCCGCCCCGCCTTTCTACCCCACCAATCACCATCCCCTGATGATCCCCATCATCAAAGGTCTGTGTGCGGACTCGGTCCGCTAGGGCGACCACAGATCGCCCTCGGTAGCTCCGCGATGACGCGGAGTTCCCTGCCCCACCACACAACCTAGAAGACCTCGCGCCTTCCCGCAGCGCTTTCGGCGAAAAAGCCGGAGAAAACTTCGAATGCTCCCCTACCAGCGGGTAAACCCAGGTCATGAGAGTGGCGATCACGGGTGCGACCGGACTCATCGGCCGTGCGCTGACCACGTCCCTGTGGGCGGACGGGCACACGGTGGTGCGGTTGGTGCGGCGTCCTCCACGCCGGAGCGAGATCCCCCGTCTGGAGGAGGCCGAGTGGCGCGCCGAGCAGGGCCGAATCGACGCCGTGGCCCTGAGCGGAACGGACGCCGTCGTGCACCTGGCGGGCGAACCCCTCGGGCGCGGCCTGTGGACGCGCAGGCGACGCGCGCTGATCCGGCGCAGCCGCGTGCACGGCACGCGGGCCCTGTGCCGGGCCCTGGTCGCGATGGACCGCCCGCCCACGCGCCTGCTCAGCGCCTCCGGTACCCATGTGTACGGGGAGACCGGCGACACCGTGGCCACCGAGGAGACTCCCCCGGGCACGGGCTTCCTCGCCGACGTGTGCCGGGAGTGGGAGGCGGCCACACTGCCCGCGGAGGAGGCCGGGATGTCGGTGGCCCATCTGCGCACCGGCGTCGTCCTGGCCCGCGAGGGCGGCATGCTGCGGTCGTTGCTGCCGTTGTACCGCTGGGGGTTCGGCGGCCGGCTCGGCTCCGGCGCCCAGTACCTGACGTGGTTCTCGCTGGTCGACCAGGTGGGCGCCATACGCTTCCTGTTGGAGCGGCCCGACCTCACGGGCCCGGTCAACCTGTGCGCGCCGGAACCGGTGAGCAACGCGGCGTTCGTCCAGGCCCTGGAACGCGTCCTGGGTCGTCCCACCATCCTGCCGATCCCCTCGACCGCGATCCGCGTGACCCTCGGCGACTTCACCGAGGAGAGCGCCCTCATCGATCTGAGGGCGCGACCCGAACGCCTGGAGAAGGCCGGCTATTCCTTTCTTCTGCCCGACGTCGACAGTGCGCTTTCCGACATCCTGGCCCGACCCGGACCTTCCGTCGGGGCGTAAGGTGGGGGGCGTGAGTGATCTCGTTTACGCATGGCTGGGCGACACTCCCGTCCCGTACCACCAGGGCTGGGATCTCCAGAAGCGACTCCACCAGAGTCGCGTCGCCGATGAGGTGGCCGACACCGTCCTCTTCCTCGAACACGAGCCCGTGTACACCGCGGGCAAACGCACCGGGAGGTGGGATCGTCCCATCTCCGACCCCGGCGCGCCCGTCGTGGACATCGACCGAGGCGGCAAGATCACCTGGCACGGTCCGGGACAGCTCACGGTGTACCCCATCGTCAAGCTGGCCCAGCCCATCGACGTTATCGCCTACGTCCGCATGCTGGAGGAGTCCGTCATCCGCACCATCGCGGAATTCGGCCTGACCGGCAGGCGTGTGGAGGGCCGCAGCGGGGTGTGGTTGGACGCCGCGCCCGAGCGCGGCCTCATCGAACGCAAGATCTCGGCGATCGGTTGCCGTATCGCCCGTGGGGTCGGGATGCACGGACTCGCTCTCAACTGCGATAATGACATGTCGTGGTTCGACCGGATCGTCCCCTGCGGGATCTCCGACGCGGGGGTCACCTCGCTCACCAACGAACTGGGGCGCACCGTCACCGTCGCCGACGTGCGACCGCGCCTCGAACGGCACCTGGCCGACGTGCTCGACGCGGCGGACTTCAGCCACACCGACGGCGCCGAGATGCTCTCCGGCGCCACCGCCCGAGCATGACACACCACACCAAGAGCCAGTCCCCACCGGGACGTGCCGCCCCCACGAGGGGCGCGAGGGTCCCCATCACAGGGGTACAGAAGGGAACGGGTTCGCGTTGACCATCGCTCCTGAGGGCCGCAAGCTGCTGCGCGTGGAGGCGCGCAACAGCGAGACCCCCATCGAGAGAAAGCCGCCGTGGATCAAGATCAAGGCGCACATGGGGCCGGAGTACACCGAGCTCCAGTCCCTGGTCAAGGGCGAGGGCCTGCACACCGTCTGTCAGGAGGCGGGCTGCCCCAACATCTACGAGTGCTGGGAGGACCGGGAGGCGACGTTCCTCATCGGTGGTGACCAGTGCACCCGGCGCTGCGACTTCTGCCAGATCGCCACGGGCAAGCCCACCGCCCTGGACAAGATGGAACCGACCAAGGTCGCCACCTCCGTCAAGAAGATGGAGCTGCGCTACGCCACCGTCACCGGCGTGGCCCGCGACGACCTGGAGGACGGCGGGGCCTGGCTGTACGCCGAGACGGTCCGCAAGATCCACGAGCTCAACCCGGGCACCGGCGTCGAGCTGCTCATCCCGGACTTCAACGCCGACCCGGACCAGCTGGCCGAGGTGTTCGGTTCGCGTCCGGAGGTGCTGGCGCACAACGTGGAGACCGTGCCGCGGATCTTCAAGCGCATCCGCCCCGGTTTCCGCTACGAGCGTTCCCTCGAGGTCATCACCAAGGCCCGCGAGGACGGCCTGGTCACCAAGTCGAACCTGATCCTGGGCATGGGCGAGACCCGTGAGGAGATCAGCGAGGCCATGCGCGACCTGCACGAGGCCGGCTGCGACCTGCTCACCATCACCCAGTACCTGCGCCCCTCCAAGCTGCACCACCCGATCGACCGTTGGGTGAAGCCGCAGGAGTTCGTGGACCTGGGCAAGGAGGCCGAGGAGATCGGCTTCGCCGGTGTCATGTCCGGCCCGCTGGTGCGTTCGTCCTACCGCGCGGGCACCCTGTACAAGCAGGCCCGCGAGAAGCGTGACGCGCAGGCCGCGGCCGCCACGAACAACGCATGACGAACGATTCGTCACAGTCGTGATCAAGCTGGAACGGTGGCCCGCGGGCCACCGTTCCGCATGTGGGCGCACGGACGCATATCCTGGTGGTTCCCGAGGCGCCCGGCTGTTGGCGCCGACGAGGCGCCGCACCGAAGGTCGACCGCGAAGAGGAGGCAAGGCAGCTCAGGGACCCTTTCCCGCACCGATCCGCTCGGTGTGCGCTGCCTGAGAGAACGATGGCGAAGAAGTCCGACACCACGTCCGCCGGTAAGGGTGGCGAGAAGCAGCCGGGCCGGTTGAAGCAGATCGGCATGGTCGCCAAGGTCGTCCATCAGCAGAGCCCGCGCACGATCCCGCTCGCGATCGCCGTCGCGGTCGTGATCTTCGCCGTCTTCATCGGCATCGGTATCTGGACCGGCTCCTGGATCATCTGGCCGCTGACCGGTCTGCCGATCGCGTTCCTGGTCGGCTTCATCATGTTCACGCGATCCGCCCAGAAGGTGCAGTACAAGATGCTCGACGGGCGTCTGGGCGCGGGCATGGCGATCCTGGAGAACATGCGCGGCAACTGGGTGGTCGAGCCCGGTGTGGCCGCCAACAAGCAGATGGACGTCGTCCACCGCGTGGTGGGCCGTCCCGGCGTGATCCTGGTCGGCGAGGGCGACCCGCACCGTCTGCGTGGTCTCATCGCCGGAGAGAAGAAGCGGGTGGCGCGGGTGGCGCACGACACCCCCATCTACGACTTCAAGGTCGGCAACGGCGAGGACCAGGTTCCGGTCTCCAAGCTGCAGCGGACGCTGGTCAAGCTGCCCCGTAACCTCGACAAGTCCGGCACCGCCGAGCTGAACTACCGCCTCAAGGCGCTGCCCGCCGCGATGCAGTTGCCCAAGGGGCCCATGCCCAAGGGCGCCAAGCTGCCCAAGGGCATGCGCGGCAAGATGGGCGGGGACTGAGCCTTCGCCCGCAGCACCTCAGCGGACCTTCCACGGGGCCGTCGCACCGACCGGTGCGGCGGCCCCGTTCGTGTGGGCCCGTGGGGGTGCGGGTCGTGTGAGCCCCGACCTCGTCGCGGGCCCGCGACCGGCGGCGCGGCACACAGGGAGGGGAATCGGCCCGCCGGCACCGGCGGAGCGCAGGTCGGGGAGATCGCCGTACCCGGGACGGAGCACGAAGGGCGATGCGCCCGGCTCGCGGTCGACGCGCGGGTGCGCGAGGCCGCGGCCCCCGCACGCGCGAGGGCCCGCACGCGTGACGCGTGCGGGCCCGGGAAGCGCGGGTGGTCCTCAGCCGCAGCTCACCTCGTCCTCGGCGGCGCTGGTGCCGCCCAGGTCGTCGAGGTCGGCGTCACCGCCGCCGGACCCTCCGGCGCCCAGACCGGCGACACCGGCCCAGTCGGCGCCGCCCATGACCAGCTCCATCTCCTCGCTCAGCGAGGGCTCCTCGACGATCTCGGCGCCGTTCTCCAGGGCCGAGGCCAGGAGCTCGGCGTTCTCGGCGTGCTCCGGGCCGTGATAGACGGTCGTGGCGTCGGGGGCCCGCAGCTCGGGGTTGGTGGTGTCGGCGACCGTGAAGCCCTCGGCGGTGAGCAGCGGCTCGACCTGCGCGCCCAGTCCGTCGAGGCCGGTGTTGTTGAGCAGCACCACCGGCACGTCGGAGGGATCGGCCTCGCCGTCGGACCCGTCGTCCTCAGGCCCCTCCGAGTCCTCGGAGCCGCCCTCCTCCTCGATGAGCTCGCCGGCGGCCACCGAGGTGAACAGATGCTGCGCGTCGGGTTCGCGGAGCTGCACCTTGTTGTTGTCCGCCTGGTAGTCCTCGACCGGGGCGGTCAGCATGGTCATCCGCCCCAGGTCGACCTCGCGCATGGCCACGGCCAGCTCGGTCATCTTGTCGATGGTGAGCCCGTTGTCGGTCACCAGGCTGTCGGTGACCGAGTCCAGGAAGGAGACGAGGTTCGACGGGCTGGAGAGGATGTCACCCGAGGTCACCTCGCGCAGGATGGCGCCCATCATCCGCTGTTGGTTCTCGATGCGCCCGAGGTCGCTGCCGTTGGCGGCGCTGTCCCGGGAGCGCGCCAGGCCCAGCGCCTGTTCACCGTCGAGTCGCTGTTCCCCGGCATCGAGTCGGATGTGCGCCTTGGGGTCGTCGATGGGTTCGGGCACGCACATCTCGATGCCGCCGATGGAGTCGACGATGTGCTCGAACCCCGCGAAGTCG
The DNA here is from genome assembly GCF_018207095.1 of Nocardiopsis sp. MG754419. Classification (GTDB taxonomy): domain Bacteria; phylum Actinomycetota; class Actinomycetes; order Streptosporangiales; family Streptosporangiaceae; genus Nocardiopsis. The sequence continues at coordinate 23,798 of NZ_QOCZ01000142.1, forward strand.
ACCAGGACCATGTGGTCGAGGTGGATCCCGGTGATGGTCTCCACCGCGTTGCCCTGGCAGTCCATGCCGCCGTAGGTCATGGCGTGGTTGAGCTGGTCGACACCGCCGGACCAGCCGGCGCCGCCCTCGCCGGGGTCGCACGGCGGGATCTCGACCATCGTGTCGCGTGGCAGGTTGACCATGGTCACCCCGCCCTGGTCGACGTCGATGCTGACGACGACGAGGACGTCGGGCCGGACCCCGTTGAGCTCGTTGTAGGAGGCGTCATCCCCCGCACGCTCATCGGTGCCCAGCAACAGGATGTTGTGCAACCCCTCGACCTGGGCCGGCCGGTCGCCCCAACCGTCCGGATCCACGTCCGCGGTCTCGATGCCGAGGACGTCCCGGTAGCCGGTATAGACCACCAGGCTCCCGGCGATCACCACGGCGGTCGTGGCGCACGCCGCCCATTGGCCAAGGCTCATCTTGCCGGTGACGGCGGCCTTGGACACGTTTCTTGGGGCCAAGAGGGCACCTGCGATCCGATCTGGGGCACGAGAGGAGAGTGACCCTCCGGGACGGGGCCACCACGGGGGGACCATGGTGGTACCCGGAGGTAACCCACCGGATGGTACCGGACCGGCCTCGGCACCTCAGACCAGGGTCGTCCGCCCCGGCGGCCCCGCCCCACGACACCTCAGCAGGCGCTGCCCTCGTCCGCCTCGGCGGTGACGCCGCCCAGGTCATCGGTGATGGAGAGGTCGGTGTCGGCGGAGGAACTCCCACCGAACCCGTCCCAGTCGGACCCCGCCACCAGTTCGAGGGTCTGCTCCAGCCCCTCGACCTCCTCGGTCTGGGCGTTCTGCAGGGAACCGGCGAGCAGCGAGGCCGCGGCCGCGTCGTCGGGGCCGTGGTAGACCGTGGTCACGGCGGGCGTACGCAGCTCGGGGTTGCCCGTCCCGGTGACCACGTAGCCCTCTTGGACCAGGACGGCCTGGATCTCCAGGGCGAGCCCCTCGATCTCGGTGTTGTTGAGAACCTCGATCGAGATCTCGGAGGGGTCGACCGACTCCTCCTCCTCGTCCTTGGCGTCGTCGCCGTCGGAGGCGTCGTCTCCGCCCGCCAGGTCCACGCCGGCGTTGATCGCCTCGAACAGCTCCGAGGCCTGCGGCTGACGCATGACGATGCGGTTCTCGTCGTCGGGGTGTGCGCCGTTGGGGACGGTGACGAACTGGACGCGGTCCAGGTCGACCTCGCGCATGGAGATGGCGATGTCGGTCATGGTCTCGACGGTGAGATCGTCATCGGTGGTGATGGAGTCGGTGACCGCGCCGAGGAAGTTGGTGACGGTGACCGGGCTGGTCATGACCTCGCTGCTGAGGACCTCACGGAGCATGGCGCCCATGAACTCCTGCTGGCGCTCGATCCGCGACAGGTCGCTGCCGTCGCCCTGGGCGTAGCGGGAGCGCACGAAGCCCAGGGAGTCCTCGCCGTCGAGGTTCTGGAGACCGGCGTCCAGCGTCAGGTGCGCCTTGACGTCGTCGATGGGTTCGGGGACGCACATCTCCACGCCGCCGAGCGCGTCCACCATGTCCTTGAACCCGACGAAGTCCATCATCACGAAGTGGTCCAGGTGCACGCCGGTGACCTGCTCCACGGTGTTCCACTGGCAGCCCACGCCACCGAAGTTCATGGCGGAGTTCACCATGCCCTGGTGGGGGTCCATGCCCTCGTACCCCTCCACCGGCTCACAACCGGGAAGGTCGACGATGAGGTCACGGGGCAGGTTGACCAGTGTGGCGGCCCCGCTGTCCACGTTGATGCTGGCGATGAGCATCGTGTCGGGGCGTTCGCCCTCGGCCTCGCCGTAGTCGGCGTTCTCACCCGAGCGCACGTCGGAACCGATGATGAGGAGGTTCATGACCCCCTCGACACTGGTGGGCCGGTCCCACTCGTCGGTGTCCACCTGCGCGGTGGTGATGTTGCCGATCAGACCCTGGTACCAGCCGTAGCCGCCCAGACCGGCGATGATGGTGAGCGCCGTGACGACACAGGCGATCCACTGCCCCGCGGACAGTCTTGCCGCGCCCAGAGCGCCTGAGGCGTGGTGGGCGGAACGTTTTCCAGCCATGCGAACCTTCGAATGCGAAGAGACCTTGAGGGGCGGGGTCAGGGCGGCCAAGGGGGGTCGCGGCCCCGAAAAAAAGCTGTGCACGGATGCTAACAGCAGCTCGGGGCGGGCTTCGGCACGACCCGGCCGATGCGGCCGCGCCCCGTGAGGGTTCAGTAACGGGTGGCGATGGTCCCGGCGGCGCGATCGTGCAGACCGCGGGTGTCGCGATCGTAGACGACCGCGGGGATCACCAGGCACAACAAGAAGGTGCGCACGGCCATGGACACGAACCAGGGCCAACCGCGCTCACCGGTGCCCGTGATCCCGACGCCGACGATCCGCCGCCCGATCGTTGTACCGAACAGGGTGAGCAACACGATGTTCATCGCCGCGAAGACCACCAGCGTCGACAGCGTGGTGAAGTTGGTCAGGGCCAGGGCCTCCTGGTCCCCTCCCGAGGCGGCGGCCGCCGAGAGTTCCCCGCCGATCAGGCCGAGGTTGATCGCGCCCCACACCAACAGGACGGCGATCCCCCAATCCAGGCCCAGCCCGACCAGGCGTCGCGCGACGCCGGGGACCGATCCGGGACCGTCCTCGGGCAGACCGAGCCGGTTACCCCGGTAACGGAAGTCGTCGTCGGGGGTGGTGGCCGGCCGGCTCTTGTCGCTCATGGTTTTCACGGTAGCGGCACGTCACGGGCGCCCGTACGCGGGTGGGCGCGGGCGGTGTGACACCGACACGTCTTGGAGTGACGCCGGTCACTTCGAAAACGCGGAGAGGAACCCGTTTCGCCCGTGAAACAGGCGGAATCTCCGACCCGGAGGTGGTGGTCTGCGAAAACACCGGGCTCCGTAACATGCAGGAAACAATCGAGACATGGCGTGGAAATCACGCGCTCCTAGCTTCGATGACGAAGCCGGGAGACGGCGTGCGGTCACCGGGACTCCGCGATGGAGCGGACCCACGGACCCGCCGTCTCAGCCACCTGCACGGAGGTTCCGTTTTGTTCAGCAGCGTCGACGAGGTGCTCGCCTACATCCGAGACGAGGACGTCAAGTTCCTCGACGTCCGGTTCACGGACCTGTTCGGAGGAGTGAACCACGTTACCCTCCCGACCGAGAACGTGGACGAGTCCACGTTCACCGACGGCCAGATGTTCGATGGCTCCTCGATCCGCGGCTTCCAGGCCATCCACGAGTCCGACATGCTGCTGCTCCCCGACCTGAGCACCGGCGTGGTGGACCCGTTCCGCAAGCACAAGACGCTGAACATGACGTTCTTCGTCCACGACCCGCTCACGCTGGAGTCCTACAGCCGCGACCCGCGCAACGTCGCCCGTAAGGCCGAGGCCTACCTGCGGGGTTCCGGCGTCGCCGACACCGCGTTCTTCGGCCCCGAGGCCGAGTTCTACATCTTCGACGACGTCAAGTTCGAGACGCGGTCGAACACCGGCTACTACGAGATCGACTCCATCGAGGGCGCCTGGAACACCGGTTCCGCGCTCGAGGGCGGCAACCGCGGCTACCGTCCGCGGTACAAGGGCGGCTACTTCCCCGTCGAGCCGGTCGACCACTACAGCGACCTGCGCTCGGACATGGTGCAGACCCTGATCGAGTCCGGCATCGAGGTCGAGCTCCAGCACCACGAGGTCGGCACCGCCGGTCAGGCCGAGATCGGCATCAAGTTCGGCACGCTGCTCCAGCAGGCCGACCGCGTGCAGCTGTACAAGTACATCGTCAAGAACGTCGCGAACGAGGCGGGCAAGACCGCCACGTTCATGCCCAAGCCGCTCTTCGGCGACAACGGTTCCGGCATGCACTGCCACCAGAGCCTGTGGAAGGACGGCGAGCCGCTGTTCTTCGACGAGTCCGGCTATGGTCAGCTCTCGGACACGGCCCGTTACTACATCGGTGGTCTGCTCAAGCACGCCTCGGCGCTGCTGGCCTTCACCAACCCCACGGTGAACTCCTTCCACCGCCTGGTGCCGGGTTACGAGGCCCCGATCAACCTGGTCTACAGCCAGCGCAACCGTTCGGCCTGCATCCGCCTGCCGCTCACCGGGTCCAACCCGAAGGCCAAGCGCATCGAGTTCCGCGTGCCGGACCCGTCGGCCAACCCGTACCTGGCCTTCTCCGCCATGCTCATGGCGGGTCTGGACGGCATCAAGAACAAGATCGAGCCGCCGGAGCCGGTCGACAAGGACCTGTACGAGCTGCCCCCGGCCGAGGCCGCGGCGATCGAGACGGTTCCCGCGTCCCTGGACGAGGCTCTGGAGGCCCTGGAGGCCGACCACGAGTTCCTGCTCGAGGGCGGTGTCTTCACCAAGGACCTGATCGAGACCTACATCGACTTCAAGCGCACCGAGGAGATCGACTCCCTGCGTCTGCGTCCGCACCCGCGCGAGTTCGAGCTCTACTACGACATCTAGACCCGCAATGCCCTGACGTGCGCTTTGAGGGCCCGCTCCCCCATCGGGCGCACGTCGGGATCGTGGCGAAGGCTTCGGAGGCCACCGTCGGCGTTCACCCGCCGTCGGTGGCCTTTCTCGTTCTCAGCCGGATCCCACCTCACGCACGTGGTCCGGGGTGAGGCCCACGGTGACGCCGTCGAGCACGGCCCGAGGCGCACCGTGCGGCGCCCCCTTCCACCGGCACGGGCGGCGACCTCCTATGCGGGTGTCGCGGCCCTGGCGAGCGGACCCCGCCGGTCGCACGGTGCGCGTCACCGACACCGTCGGGCCCGGTCGGGGCGGGCGCCCACGGTGTGCAGCAGACCGCGGCGCGGTTCCTCCGGTTGTGGGGTGCGCGCGGCGTCGGCCCCCCGCAGCTCGCGCCAGTCCTC
>NZ_QOCZ01000143.1 GCF_018207095.1 Nocardiopsis sp. MG754419
GGACAGCACGGCGCCCCGCCCCCGCACCACGGCCCCGGGCCCGGACACGGCCAGACCGGTCCGCCGCCTCCGCCCGGGCACGAAGCAGGGGGTTACCCGCCGCCGCCTCCAGGGCACGAGCAGGGCGGCTACCCGCCCCCGCCCGGGTACGAGCAGGGGGGCTACCCGCCACCCGGGTACGGTCAGGGGGGCTACCCGCCGCCCGGTCAGTACGGCGGCTACGCTCCCCCGCCCGGAATGCAGGGCTCGTCGGCGACCACCGGTGTGCCCAACCAGGACGAGCGGACGATGAGCCTGCTGGCCCATCTGAGCGGGATCCTGCTCGGGTTCCTCGGTCCTCTGATCCTGTACCTGATCAAGAAGGACGAGTCGCCGTTCGTGCGTGACCAGTCCGCTCAGGCGCTGAACTTCCAGCTCCTGTTGCTGATCGGCTACGTGATCTCGTTCGTGCTGTACATCATCTTCATCGGTGCCGTGCTCCAGCTGGTCCTGTGGGTCTGCGCGATCGTCTTCGGCATCCTGGGCGCGGTGGCCGCCAACAAGGGCGAGTGGTACCGCTACCCGGTGAACGTGAGCTGGGTGAAGTAGGTCCGCACCACGTCAGGAGGGGGCTCGGCACGGCCGGGCCCCCTTCGCGCGTCCCGTCCCACGGACCGAACGGCGGCCAGGATCAGGTGAGGTCGCGGACCACCGCGTCGGCGAGCAGCCGACCGCGTCGGGTCAGCGCGGCGAACCCCCGGGTGTGGGCGTCCGGGTCCAGCAGCCCCTCCCCCACCAGGCGTTCGGCGGCGGCCAGGCCGGCGGCGTCGAGCAGCTCCAGGGGACAGCCGCGCTCCACCCTCAGTTCGAGCAGGACGCGCTCGAAACGGCGCTCCTCGTCGGTGAGGACCTCGCGCGCCTGGGCCGGGCTCCGCCGGGCGGCCAGCCGGGCGGCGTAGGCGGCCGGATGCTTGACGTTCCACCAGCGGGTGCCACCGACGTGACTGTGCGCGCCGGGCCCCACGCCCCACCAGTGGCCGCCGGTCCAGTAGAGCATGTTGTGCGCGCTGCGGCCCTCGGGTGTGCGGGACCAGTTGGACACCTCGTAGGGGGTGTAGCCGGCGGCGGCGAGCGCCTCGTCGGCCATGAGGTACCGGTCGGCCATGACGTCGTCGTCCGGGGCGGTGAGCTCCCCGCGGCGCACACGGGCCGCCAGCCGGGTGCCCTCCTCGACGATGAGGGAGTAGGCGGAGACGTGGTCGGGCCCGGCGCCGATCGCGGCGGCGAGGGAGGCCGCCCAGTCGTCGTCGCTCTCGCCGGGGGTGCCGTAGATGAGGTCGAGGTTGACGTGCTCGAACCCGGCCTCGCGGGCCCAGGTCACGCACTGTTCGGGGCGTCCCGGCGTATGACCGCGCTCCAGGACGCGCAGGACGTGCGGACGGGCGCTCTGCATGCCGAAGGAGACGCGCGTGAACCCGGCCGCGCGCAGGCGGCGCAGGTAGTCGGGCGTGACCGTCTCGGGGTTGGCCTCGGTGGTGACCTCGGCGTCGGGCGTGAGTCCGAAGCGGTCGTCGATGGCCGCGAGGACGCTTCCCAGGTCCTCGGCGGACAGGAGTGTGGGCGTGCCCCCGCCGACGAACACGGTGCTCACCCGTGGACGCGCGCCGGCCAGCACCGTGTGGGCGAGGTCCACCTCGGCGACGGCCTGCTCGGCGTAGGTCTCGCGGGAGACCGTCGTGGTGCCATCGCGCGAGACGAGCTCGTCGGCGGTGTAGGTGTTGAAGTCGCAGTAGCCGCAGCGGGTGACGCAGAAGGGCACGTGGACGTAGAACCCGAGGGGTCGATCACCGACCTCGGCGAGTGAGCGCGCGGGAAGGACCCCGGTGTCGGGAACGGGTTCGCCGTCGAGGGCTACGGAAGGCATGTCTCCAGTGTCGCCGACCGGACGGGGTGGGCGGGCACCGCGACGGCCGGGCTGTGGCGGGGAGCTCCCACCCCCGAGATCTGGGACACAACGCCCCTGGTCGCGGGCGTGGTCGGCGGCACTGAGCTGCCGGTCCTCCGAAGTTCCCGTGCCCGTGGGACCTCGGCCCCAGGGGAGCGGTACCACGGGTCCTCGTCCGGCGCTCCCCCGCGGGGTTGTCTGGGTGGTGACACAACAGTTCGGCGAGAGGACACACGATGTCCGACCACATGACCACCCCCCAGACCGCGCCGGCGGCGGAACGTCCCCTGATCGGCTCCCCGACGGCCCGCTACGTCTTCGCCGTCACCCGGATCTCGCTCGGCTGGGTGTTCCTGTGGGCCTTCTTCGACAAGTTGCTGGGGCTGGGGTTCTCGACCCCGACCGAGGCCGCCTGGATCAACGGCGGAAGTCCCACCGGAGGGTTCCTGACCCACGCCGTGAGCGGACCCTTCGCCGGAACGTTCCACACCATCGCCGGAACGTTCTGGGCCGACCCCCTCTTCATGGCGGGGATGGCGGGCATCGGCGCGGCACTGATCCTGGGGGTCGGTGAGCGGATCGCCGCCGCCTCCGGGGCGCTGATGATGATCCTCATGTGGGCCGCCGTACTGCCCCTGGAGAACAACCCGTTCATGGACGACCACATCGTCTACGCCCTGGTCCTGGTGGGCCTGGCGCTGGTGCGGTCGGCCGACACGCTCGGCCTGGGCCGCCGATGGGGCGCCACCGCGGTGGTCCGCAGGTTCCCCGCCCTGCGGTGATCGGACCCCCGTCCCGCGGTGGGTGCGGGGCGGGACCCGGGGGGGTGCGTGCCGGGTGCACGCGCCCCTCTTTCGTGTCTTCGGAACTCCGGGGGGACGGAGCCGACGGGATCCGGTCAGCCGCTCTGGACGGCGCCCTCATGGTCGCGGACCGGACGCGCGGGGGCGGCGACCTCGGTGTGAGGGACCTGCGGCGGGGCGGCGGCACGGACGGCATCGGACGGCGCGGCCGCGGTGGAGCCCCGTACGACCAGTTCGGGGTCGAAGACGTACTCCGCGTGCGAGACGGGGTGGCCGGCGATCTCGTCGCACAGGGCGCGCACTGCGGCCATCGCCATCGCGTTGACCGGCTGTCGGACGGTGGTCAGGGGCGGGTCCGTGAAGGCGATGAGCTGGGAGTCGTCGTAGCCGACGACGGAGAAGTCCTGCGGTACGCGCAGGCCCCGTTGGCGGGCGGCGCGGATGGCACCGAGCGCCATGATGTCGGAACCGCAGACCATGGCGGTGACCCCGCGTTCGATGAGCCGGACCGCCGCGGCGTGTCCCCCCTCGACCCCGAACAGGGAGAGTTCGACGAGCCCGTCACCGTCCAGACCGTGCTCGGCCAGAGCCTGGTGGAAGCCGTCCAGCTTGCGGCGGACCGGCACGTAGCGTTCGGGGCCGCTGGTGAAGCCGATCCGTCTGTGGCCCAGCGCGACCAGGTGGTTGACGGCCAGTCGGCCGGCCTCCCGGTCGTCGGCGGAGATGAAGGCGGCGGGGATGGCGTCGGAGTAGCCGTTGACCAGCACGATCGGCAGGCGCCGGGCGACCAGGGCGTGGTAGCGCTCGTGCGAAGCGGTGGTGTCGGCGTGCTTACCCGAGACGAAGAGGACACCGGAGACGTTGCGCTCCAGCAGCAGCTCGACGTACTCGTCCTCCGATATCCCACCGGGGGTCTGGGTGCACAGGACCGGGGTGTAGCCGCGCTGGGCCAGCGCGCCCTCGGCGGCCTGGGCGAACATCGGGAAGACGGGGTTGTCGAGTTCGGGGATGACCATGCCGACCAGGCCGGCGGAGCGTTGGCGCAGCCGGGCGGGGCGCTCGTAGCCGAGCACGTCGAGGGCGGTCAGGACGGCCTTACGGGTGTCGCCGCCGACGCCGGGCTTGTCGTTGAGCACTCGCGAGACGGTGGCCTCGCTGACGCCTGCGTGCCGCGCGATGTCGGCAAGTCGTGGACCCATGAGGGCAACTCTAGTCGAGATCGGCGTCACAAGACAGAAAGTTAACGGTAATCTTGCGCAAGAACTTGCAGTCACGTTCAGGAAGGACCCCCGCTGATGCAGCACGAGGCGTACTGGTGGCGTGAGGCCGCCATCTACCAGATCTATGTGCGCAGCTTCGCCGACTCCAACGGGGACGGGGAGGGCGATCTGGCCGGGATCCGCGAACGCCTCCCCCACCTGGCCGAGCTGGGCGTCGACGCGCTCTGGTTGACCCCCTTCTACGTCTCCCCGCTCGCCGACGGAGGCTACGACGTCGCCGACTACCGGGACGTCGACCCCCGGTTCGGCACCCTGGAGGACTTCGACGACCTCCTGAAGGCCGCCCACGACCTGGGCATCCGGATGATCATCGACGTGGTCCCCAACCACTCCTCCTCGGCGCACCGATGGTTCCGCGAGGCCGTGGACGCCGCCCCGGGCGACCCGGCACGCGCCCGGTACATCTTCCGGGACGGCAAGGGCCCCGACGGCGAGGAGCCGCCCAACAACTGGAAGTCCATCTTCGGCGGCCCGGCCTGGACCCGGCTCAAGCGCCCCGACGGCACCCCCGAGCAGTGGTACCTGCACCTGTTCGACGCCGAACAGCCCGACTTCGACTGGACCCACCAGGAGGTGCACGACGAGTTCGACGACGTGCTGCGCTTCTGGCTGGACCGCGGGGTGGACGGGTTCCGGATCGACGTGGCGCACGGCATGGTCAAGGACCCGGCGCTGCCCGACATCGACCCCGACGCCAAGGCGGACCTGCTGGACGGCAGCACCTCACTGCCCTACTTCGACCAGGACGGCGTGCACGAGATCTACCGTCGCTGGTCGGCGATCGCCGCCTCCTACCCGGGCGACCGGACCCTGGTGGCGGAGGCCTGGGTCGAGGACGCGGCGCGAGTGGCCCGCTACCTGCGCCCGGACGAGCTGCACCAGGCGTTCAACTTCGAGTACCTGACCGCCCCCTGGGACGCGGCGCGTCTGCGGGAGGTCATCGACGGTTCCCTCGCGGCCAACGGGGCCGTGGGCGCGACCACGACGTGGGTGCTGTCCAACCACGACGTCACCCGCCACGTGACCCGCTTCGGCGGCGGTGAGCAGGGGCTGCGCCGGGCGCGCGCGGCCACGCTGCTCATGCTGGGCCTGCCCGGATCGGTCTACCTGTACCAGGGCGAGGAACTGGGGCTTCCCGAGGTCACCGACCTGCCCGAGGACGCGTTGCAGGACCCGACGTGGAAGCGCTCGGGGCACACCGACCGCGGCCGTGACGGCTGCCGTGTACCGCTGCCTTGGGAGGGTGAGGCGGCACCGTTCGGGTTCGGTCCGCAGGGGTCCGCACCGTGGCTGCCGGTGCCTCCGGAGTGGGCGGGGCTGACCCGTGCCGCCCAGCGGGGCGTGGAGGGCTCCACCCTGGAGCTCTACACCACGGCGCTGCGGCTGCGCCGGGAGTCGGAGGCCCTGGGCGACGGCACGATGCGCTGGCTGGACGCGCCCGAGGGCGTCCTGTACTTCGAGCGTGAGCCCGGCGTGCGCGTGGCCGTGAACCTGACCGAGGCCCCGGTGGACCTGGACGCCTCCGGTGAACCACTGGTGTCCAGCGCACCGGTCGAGGGTCCGGTCGAGGGCACACTGCACCTGCCCGCGGAGAGCGCCGTCTGGCTGCGCTCCTGATCCGTTGACGTCGGACGGCCCCTCCCCCGGGGCCGTCCGACGTTCCCCGAACCTTCCCCCGCGCACCCCCGCTTCCGCGCACCGGAGCGGGGCATCGCGCGCCTCCTGGAACGCCCGGCCCTTCCGGCCCGCCCCCGGCCACCCCGGCGGACCCGGGGACACCGCCCCTCGGGCCCGCTCCGACGCGAGGGCGCGAACACCCGAGGCAACGTCGTCACCGGCCCGGAGCGGCCCGACGCTCCGACCCCGTGTCCGCAACGTCGGATCGGGTCCGCGCGTGGTGCGGGGCGCCGGGCCCGGCCCACTCCCACCGTGACGCCCTCGCCCCACCGGGGTCGGAACGCCCAGGGCGATCGAGGCCGAGGCCCCTCGACGCGGACGGACGGGACACCGCGAAGCCGCCCCCGCGCTCAGGTCGTCCGGGACGGCGGCGGCCTGGAGACCCTGGTCGTGCGCCGATGCCACCCGGTCCCGGCCGATCGCGGCGCGACCGACGTGCCCCGTCTCGGGTGCGACGGCCCGCTCCCACCTCCACGATCGGCACCGATGCCCCCACCGTGGGTCACCACCACCCGACTGTTTCCAGGGTGTTTCCACATCTTTATCCACAAGGTCTGCAAAGCCTTTCAAACCCTGCAAGTTATTGCTAACGTCACATCACCACGCATACCCGCCCATGGACCCGGGTCCTCCGGTGCACCGCGTGTACGACCCCCGACAGGCCTCCCGGAAGGATGACACCATGAGATCCCGAAGCGCGTCCGCGGTCGCCGGCATCGCCGCGATCGCCCTGATGGCGACCGCGTGCGGCGACGACGGCGACGGGAACGGCGGTGACGAGGGCGCCGCCGAGGGCACCCTCGTCATCTGGTCCGACCCCGAGCGAGCCGACGCCATCCAGAGCGCCGCCGCGGCGTTCGCCGAGGCGAACGGCATCGAGGTCGACGTCCAGAACGTCTCCTTCGACGACATCCAGGGCGACGTGGTCAACGCCCACCAGGCCGGCAACGCCCCCGACGTCTTCATCGGCGCCCACGACTGGACCGGCAACCTGCTGCGCAACGGCACCGTCCAGCCCATCGAGCTGCCCACCGACCGCGCCGCGTCGCTGGACGAGACCGCGCTGGAGGCCATGACCCTGGAGGGCCAGCTCCTGGGCGTCCCGTACACGCAGGAGAACATCTTCCTCATGCGCAACACGGAGCTGGCCCCGGACGCCCCGGAGACCTTCGAGGAGCTGGTGGAGGTCGGCACCGAGCTCAAGGACGACGGCGAGGTCGGCGAGGTCCTGGCCATGGCGGTCGGTCAGGAGGGCGACCCCTACCGGATGAACGCGCTCATGACCTCCGCGGGCGGCTACCTGTTCGGCCAGGACGCCGAGGGCGACTGGGACCCCGAGGACCTGGGGATCGGCTCCGACGCGACCATCGAGGCGATGGAGAAGGTCGCCGAGTTCGGCGAGGAGGGCGAGGGGGTCCTGCGACGCTCCATCGACCTGGAGAACGAGGCGTCCCTGTTCTTCGACGGCGAGGCCCCGTTCTTCGTCGCGGGACCCTGGACCGTCGGCGACGCCAACGCCTCGGACATCGACTACGAGATCAGCGCCATCCCCGGATTCGAGGGCATGGACCCGGCCGCCCCCTACATCGGCTACCAGGCCTTCTTCGTGACCGAGGGCAGCGCCAACAGCGCCCTGGCCGAGGAGTTCGTGGTCAACCACGTCACCGACACCGACTTCCTCCTGTCGCTGTACGAGGCCGACCCGCGCACCCCGGTGCAGACCGAGGCCCTGGAGGCCGTCTCCGCCGAGGACCCGAACATCGCGGTGATGGCCGAGACCGGCGAGAACGGCGTGCCCATGCCCAACATCCCCGAGATGGGCGAGACCTGGGAGCCGCTCGGTATCGCCCAGGCCCAGATCATCGGTGGCGCGGACGCCCGTGAGGCCCTGGAAACCGCCCACGAGTCCGTCGCCGAACGGATCGGGCAGTAGATGACCGCCGACCGCCCCGGCACGCCGGGCGCCCCCGCCACGGGGGCGCCCGCCCGCCGCGACCGTCCCGGCGGCCCGTGGTCCGGCGCCTCCGTCGGTGGCCAGGTCGTCAAGATCCTCCTGCTGGGCCTGTTCACCGCCCTGGGCGCGTGGGCGATCCTGCCGCTGTACCTCGCGGGTGTGTGGTGGGGGATCGCTCTGGTCGCGGCCGTGGTGGCCCTGGTCTACTGGGTCTACTTCTCCCGACGCACCGTCCCCGCCAAGTACCTGGTGCCGGGTGTGCTCTTCCTCATGGCCTTCCAGATCTTCCCGGTCCTCTACACGATGAGCACCTCGCTCACCAACATGAGCGACGGGCACCGGGGGTCCAAGGAACAGGCGATCGCCTCCATCGAGGCGTTCTCGGTGACGCGGGACGCCGACTCCCGCGAGTTCGTCCTCACCGTCGCCGCCAACGGCGATCCCGAGACCGGTGACCTGGTCTTCCTCCTCACCGACGACGAGGGCCACGCCTTCGCCGGCACGGAGGAGGGACTGACCGACCTGGTCGGCGCCCGTGTCGACGACGCGGGCAAGGTGACCGAGACCCTCGGGTACACGGTCCTGACCCCCGCGCAGGTGAACGCCCGCAGCGACGAGCTGCAACGGTTCGCGGTGCCCACCGACGACGGCGCCGGCATCCGCTCCAGCGGTCTGTCCAGCGCTTTCGAAGGCAGCGCCGTGCGGGTCTACGACGAGGCCTGCGACTGCATCGAGGACACCGAGACCGGGATCGTCTACCACGCGGACGACGAACGCGGCGCCTTCTACGACGAGGACGGACAACGCCTCCCCCAGGGTTGGCAGGTCGGCGTCGGGCTCGACAACTTCGCCCGGTTCCTGTTCAACCCGACCTTCGCGTCCTCCTTCTTCGGCACCCTGGTGTGGAACATCGCGTTCGCCGCCTCGGTCACCCTCCTGGTGTTCGTGGTGGGCCTGGCGGTGGCCCTGACCCTGCACGTGCCGAGGATGCGCGGCAAGGTGTTCTACCGGATCCTGGTGGTCCTGCCCTACGCCATGAGCTCTCTGGCCATGTACCTGTTGTGGCGGGACATGTTCAACGCCGACTTCGGACTGTTCAACCGGATGCTCGGCCTGCAGGTCGACTGGCTCGGCGACGTCTGGGCGGCACGGATCGCGGTGATCCTGGCCAACGTGTGGCTGGGTTACCCGTACATGTTCCTGGTGGCGACCGGAGCGCTCCAGGCCATTCCCCGTGAGCTGTCCCAGGCCGCGCACCTCGACGGTGCCGGTCCGTGGCAGGCCTTCCGGCACGTCACCCTGCCGCTGCTGATGGTCGCGATGACACCGATCCTCATCGCCACCTTCGCGTTCAACTTCAACAACTTCAACGCCGTGTGGCTGATCACCAGGGGCGGGCCGTTCGGTTCGGAGGGCACCACCGCGGGCGGCGCCACCGACCTGCTCATCACCTACACGTACCGGCTGGCGTTCAGCGAGGCCACCGCCCAGTACGGGTACGCGGCGGCGCTGTCGGTGATGATCTTCCTGATCGTCTCGGTGATGTCGGTGATCGGTCTGAGTCGGACCAAGGCCCTTCAGGAGGTGGACCGATGAGCGTCGTCGACGTCGCACCCTCGCCCGCGCACCCGCCCGTGTACCGGCGCAGCACGGGCCGGAGGTTCACTCTGTGGGCCGGCCGTCTGGGCTGGCGCCACGCCGTGATGTGGGTCGTGGCCGCGTTCGCGATCTTCCCGGTGCTGTTCGTGGTCTCGGCCGCGATCAACCCGGTGGGCACACTGAGCAGTTCCCAGCTGTGGCCGACCGGAGCGAGTCCGGCCAACGCCCAGGACCTGTTCCGCAACACCCCGTTCGGCACCTGGTACGTCAACTCGCTGTTCTTCGCGGTCGGCAACGCGGCGATCACCGTGCTGCTGTCGGCGCTGGCGGCCTACGCGTTCAGCCGGATGCGGTTCCGCGGTCGCCGGGTGGGATTGATCGGGTTGCTGGTGATCCAGATGTTCCCGCAGTTCCTGGCGATCGTGGCGATCTACCTGATGTTCTCCAACTTGGGAGAGCTCTATCCGGCGATCGGGTTCGACACCCGCTGGGGTCTGCTGCTGGTGTACCTCGGCGGGGCCCTGAGCATCAACACGTGGTTGATGAAGGGGTTCTTCGACACCGTGCCGAGGGAGCTGGACGAGTCGGCCCAGATGGACGGCGCCACGCACGCGCAGGTGTTCTTCCGGATCATGCTGCCCCTGGTCACCCCGGTACTGGCGATCGTGGGGCTGCTGGTGTTCATCAACACCATCAACGAGTTCCTGTTGGCCAGCGTGTTCCTGCGGGACACCGGTTCCCAGACCCTGGGGCTGGGGCTGTACCAACTGGTGGACTCCCAGCGCAACGCCAACTTCGGGATGTTCGCGGTGGGCGCCCTCATGCTGTCCCTGCCCACCCTGGCGGTCTTCTGGTTCCTCCAGCGCTACATCAGCGAGGGCCTCACGTCCGGGGCGGTCAAGGGTTAGGAGACCTTTCGGGTCCTCCGCCGTGCCGGGGCCCTGAAGAAGGCCCGAGCGAGGAGACGGGCCCCACCGGGGACCGGAAGCGACGACGGAGGGGCGCCCCACGGTGTGGGGCGCCCCTCCGTCGTCGTCGCCCGGCCGGGACGCACCGGCCGGCGACGCCTACTTCTTCTTCTTGTCCTCGGCGCCGCCGCCGTCGGTGGACAGCGCGGAGATGAAGGCCTCCTGGGGCACCTCGACCCGCCCGACCATCTTCATGCGCTTCTTGCCCTCCTTCTGCCGCTCCAGCAGCTTGCGCTTACGGCTGATGTCGCCGCCGTAGCACTTGGCGAGCACGTCCTTGCGGATGGCGCGGATGTTCTCACGGGCGATGACGCGGGCACCGATGGCGGCCTGGACGGGGACCTCGAACTGCTGCCGCGGAATGAGCTCGCGCAGCTTCTTGGTCATCTCCACGCCGTAGGCGTAGGACTTCTCCTTGTGCACGATCGCGGAGAACGCGTCCACCGCCTCGCCCTGCAGGAGGATGTCGACCTTGACCAGGTCCGCGTTCTGCTCACCGATGGGCTCGTAGTCCAGGGAGGCGTAGCCCTTGGTGCGGGACTTGAGCGCGTCGAAGAAGTCGAAGACGATCTCGGCCATGGGGAGCGTGTAGCGCATCTCCACACGGTCCTCGGACAGGTAGTCCATGCCCTGGAGCTCGCCACGGCGGTCCTGGCACAGCTCCATGATCTGGCCGATGTAGTCGGAGGGGCTGAGCACGGTGGCCTTGACCATGGGCTCGTGGATCGAGTCGATCTTACCGGTGGGGAACTCGCTCGGGTTGGTCACCACGTGCTCCTCCCCGTCCTCCATCTCCACCCGGTAGATGACGTTGGGGGCGGTGGAGATCAGGTCCAGGTTGAACTCGCGCTCCAACCGGGCGCGGGTGATCTCCAGGTGGAGCAGGCCCAGGAAGCCGCAGCGGAACCCGAAGCCCAGGGCCGCGGAGGTCTCCGGTTCGAAGTTGAGGGCGGCGTCGTTGAGCTGCAGCTTCTCCAGGGCGTCACGCAGCACCGGGTAGTCGGTGCCCTCGATCGGGTAGAGGCCGGAGAACACCATGGGCTTGGGTTCCTGGTACCCGGAGAGCATCGTCTGGGCCGGCTTGTTCAGGGTGGTGATGGTGTCACCGACCTTGGACTGACGCACGTCCTTCACGCCGGTGATGATGTACCCCACCTCACCGACGCCCAGCCCACCGCACTTGGTGGGTTCGGGCGAGCTGACCCCGATCTCCAGGATCTCGTGGGAGGCCTTGGTGGACATCATCTGGATGCGCTCGCGCGGGCGGAGCTTGCCGTCCACGACACGCACGTAGGTCACGACGCCGCGGTAGGTGTCGTAGACCGAGTCGAAGATCATCGCCCGGGCGGGCGCGTCGGCGTCGCCGACCGGCGCCGGGATCTGGTTGACGATCTCGTTGAGGAGCTCCTCGACGCCCTCACCGGTCTTGGCGCTGACCTTGAGCACGTCGGAGGGCTCACAGCCGATGATCCCGGCGAGCTCCTCGGCGTACTTCTCCGGTTGTGCCGCGGGAAGGTCGATCTTGTTGAGCACCGGGATGATGTTCAGATCGTTCTCGAGCGCCATGTAGAGGTTGGCGAGGGTCTGCGCCTCGATGCCCTGGGCGGCGTCGACCAGCAGGATCGCGCCCTCGCAGGCGGCCAGCGAACGCGACACCTCGTAGGTGAAGTCGACGTGACCGGGGGTGTCGATGAGGTCGAGCGTGTAGGTCCGGTCGTCCACGGCGGTGAACGGGATGCGCACCGCCTGGGACTTGATGGTGATGCCGCGCTCGCGCTCGATGTCCATGCGGTCCAGGTACTGGGCGCGCATCTGGCGGTCCTCGACGACCCCGGTGATCTGGAGCATCCGGTCGGCCAGCGTCGACTTGCCATGGTCGATGTGCGCGATGATGCAGAAGTTGCGAATCAGCGCGGGATCGGTCCAGTTCGGCTGTGCCACCGTGCTCCGTTCAACAGGGTTGGTTCCGGGTCGTGTGCGCCTGTGGAGGCGTCGGCCCGCCGCGGCCAGGGGCGCACGGCATCCTTCATCATCCCACGGCACCGGCACCGCCCTCACCGGGTACCTCTCGGGGCGATGCGGCAGTATGGGCGCCAGGCGCGCGGGTGTCGACGTCCAGATTATGCGAACCGACGCCGGGTCCGGGCCCGGCAGGCACGAGAGCGGGTGGCGTACGGGTGAAGTGGTTGCTGACACGACTGCTGGCGGGTGTGGCGGCGATCCTGGTGCTGGTGGTGGCCGCCGGCGCACTGCTGAGTTTCCAGTTCTCGGGCACCCCGAGCGACTGGGCGGCCTCCCAGGAGGCGGACGCGGCCTGGGTGGGGTCGTGGGAGGACACCGACGCCCTGGCGGAGCTGTTGGACACCGGCGCGGTCGACACCCTGTACGTGCACGCGGGCGACGTGGACGCCGACGGGAGTGTGGAACGGGTCCCCGACACCGGGGCGCTGTTGTCGTGGTTGGACTCCCGGTATCCGGAGGTACGGCCGCTGGCGTGGCTGCGGCACGTGGAGACCGGGTCGTCGCTGCTGCGGGACCGGTTCCCCACCGAGGCGCGGGAGGCGCTGGCGCCCGAGGTCGCCGCGGTGGGCGCGGACGGTTTCGCGGGGGTGCACCTGGAGGTCCGACCGGTGACGGTGAACGATCCGTCGATCCCCACCCTGGTGTCGATGGTGCGCGAGGAACTGGGCGAGGACCCGGTGCTGTCGGTCCAGGCCCAGCACGTGGAACTGCTGCCCGGGGGCCGGGTGGCGTCGTTCGTCACCGGCGGTGAGGAGAAGTACTGGTCCAAGGGGTACCTGGACCGGGTGACCGAGCAGGCCGACGAGGTCGTCCTGCCGGGTGTGGACGCCGACATGCCGACCGGGACGATGTACGGCGGGTTCATGGTGCGGCAGGTGACCGAGGCGGTGGCGGCGCTGGGGTCGCGGGAGGACCTCACCGTGAGATTCGGGGTGCCCGCCTACAGCGGTGAGCGGTGGGGACCGGACCATGAGGAGGAGACGGCGGCGACCGCGCTCGCCGCGATCCGGTTGGGTCTGTCCAGGGCGGAACCGGCCGAGGAACTCACGACGGGCGTGGCCCTCTACCTGGCCGACGAGGCCGAGAAGGGCGATCTGGACGCCTACCGGACCGCCTGGTTGGCCCAGGTGCCCTAGGGGTTCGGGGAGGACACGTCCCGGATCACGTGCCCGGGGTCCCGAGTGGTCCACCGCATGCGGCATACTGAGAAGTCCGTGTCTCGGACTTCCACGTTCGAATTCGAGCCCTTCTGGACTCACACACACCCTGTGCCGGTACCCACGCGCCTCTCATGGAACGGCTGCCCATGAGTTGAGCCGCCTGGTGCGACCTGCGCGAAGATCACAGTTACTGGAGCACGTTTTCGCATGGCGAACATCAAGTCGCAGAAGAAGCGCATTCGGCAGAACGAGAAGGCTCGTGTCCGCAACCAGGCGGTGCGCTCTTCGCTGAAGACGGCCGTTCGGAAGTTCCGCGATGCTGCCGAGGCCGGGGACGTCGAGAAGGCCACCGTCGCGCAGCGCGAGGCCGCGCGCGCGTTGGACAAGGCCAACAGCAAGGGCGTCATCCACAAGAACCAGGCCGCGAACCGCAAGAGCGCGATCGCCAAGCGCCTGCAGCAGCTCCAGTCCGCCTAAGGACTGCGTAGCCCGCGGTTGTCCGGGGCCCGGTCTCCCTTCGGGGAGGCCGGGCCCTTCGGCGTTCCGGGCTCGGGACACCACCCCGCGTCCCGCCCTCGGCGCGGGGACGCCCTCCCGGCCTGGACCCGAAGGGCCGCGAACGGTGGTGGCGGCGCCCGGAGGCACGTTGTCCACAGGCCGGAATCGCCCGGTGACAGCGGGTCGCGACCTCCCTAGCGTGGAGGGCATGACCCCTTCGCGCCGGCCACGGCGCCCTCCCTCCGTGCCCTCTCCCGAGGAGCGGCTCCACGCGCTCGGCCTGGGACCAGCGGCCGAAGACCGACCCGCCCGTCTCCCCCGCACTCCCACCGAGCCCGTGGACCGGCCCGCGCCGGGGCCGAGGAGGGACCTTCCCAGCGCGCCCTACGCGGTCGGGCGGTCCCGTGTCCCCTATCGGCCCGAGGGCGTCGGGGACGGGCCGGTGCGCGCCGCGCCACATACCCCCTCCACCGCGGCGCACCCTCCGGAGGCGCGGGCTCCCTC
>NZ_QOCZ01000144.1 GCF_018207095.1 Nocardiopsis sp. MG754419
TCCCCGACCCGGCCCTCGCGCCCGGCCCGCGCACACGACCGGACGGGCGGGGGCCCGCCCCGGAAAAGACGAGACCGCCGCGGGCGGGGCGCGGCGGTGGGTGGGGCGTCGACGTGGCGGTCAGACCTCGACGTGCGCCAACGCGCTCGGATGGCGACGCAGGAAGCCCTCGATGGACTGCGCGGGGTGCCCCGTCAGGTCCGGCACGGTCGTGGCCACCACGTCCAACTCCCCGGCCGCGATCGCCGCGTACGACGAGGCCCACCCCTCGATCTCCCATTCCGCGGCCCCGGTGGGACGGCGCGATCGCAACGCCTCCTCCCAGGTCTGGGGCACGTAGCGGATCGTGCGGCCGGTGAGCCGGCCCAGCCTCTCCACCGTGGCGCCCACCGACAGAGCCTCCGGTCCGGTCACGTCGTAGGTCACCCCCTCGGAGGTGGCGATGACCACCGGGTCCGTGAGCACGGCGGTGGCCACGTCCGCCACGTCGTCCCGGGAGACCCACGCGACCCGGCCGTCACCGGCGGGGCCGCGCACCACACCCTCGTCGTCCACCCAGTGGGGCAGCAGGTCCAGGTACAGAGCGGGTCTCAGGAACGTGTGCGCGACCCCCGTGGACCGGATGTGCGCCTCGGTGAAGAAGTGCGTGCGGGCGAAGGTGAACGTCGCCGCCGGCCCCGCGCCGAGGAACGACAGGTACACGATCCGGGAGACCCCGGCCGCGACGGCGGCGTCCACCGCACCGATGTGCGTCTCCATCCGGTCCTCGGACTCGGTCGCCGAGACCAGGAACAGGGTGTCCACCCCGCGACAGGCCCGCCCGAAGGCCGACGCGTCCTCGTAGACGGCCATCGACGCGCTGCTGTCCGGGTACTCCGGGGCGCGGTTGATGTCCCGTACGATGAAGCGCTGCGTCAACCCGAGCCTGGCGATCCGGGCGGCCACGCGCCCGCCCACCGCCCCCGTGGCCCCGGTGACACCTATGGTGTGGTTTGTCATGTGATCGTCGCCCATGACTGCCATCCTGGAGTACGGGGACGTGTCCGGCACTCATCGGCACGCCCCTTTTTGCGCTCGTCGTTCAGGCGTCGGTCCGCTCCGGGTCGGTGTGCACGTCCGCGCTCGGGGCGGGGGCGGACGGTCGGGTACGGGGCCGGTAGGCGAGACGGCGCAACAGCACCTCCGCGGGCCCGCGACGCCCCGCGCGTTCGAGGGCGTAGGCGGCCACCACGGTGACCAGCCACACCCCGGTCGCGAACAGGAACATCGTCCACGAGGTCAGGTACGCGGCCAGCCCCAGACCCCACGCCGCCAGCAGCGGGGCGCACAGCACCGACTGGGCCAGATAGGCGCTCATGGACCGCTTGCCCGTGGCGCTCAGCGCGGTCAACACGACCCCGTCGGTGCGGCCGCGCTCCTGGAACCGGTGCGCCACCAGGGCGATCAGCGCCACGTAGCCCACACCGCAGAACAGGCCGCTCAGCATGTGCGGCATGGTCAGCATCTGCGCCTGCAGGGGGTCGAGACCGAGCACACCGATCTGCTGCAGGGCCAGGGGCAGCCCGCCGAGCCACCCCACCGTGATGCCGACGATCGCGGTCAGGCGCAGCGTCCTCAGGTGGCGGCCCGGCTCCTCCAGGAAACTCCGGCGCGCGGCCCAGAAACCGAACAGGATCGCCGTGGGCACCACCAGCCCGAGCAGACCCTGGCCCAGCACGACCAGGGGCCAGGCGGAGATCCGGGCGAGGGCGGCGGCCACCAGGGAGGTCTCGCCGATGTTGCCGGCGAGCGCCGCCATGTCGAAGTCACCGTCCTGCGCGGTCGCTCCGCCCACGAAGGGCAGGGCCAGCAGGCTGACCACGGCCAGCGTGCCGATGAGGCCGACGAGAACGAACCCCCACACCAGCAGGGTGGTGTCCCGCCGGCGGAAGAACAGCCAGGCCAGCACCAGCCCCGCCAGACCGTAGGCGCCGAGGATGTCGCCCATCCACAGCAGCAGGGCGTGTACGAACCCGAAGACGATCAGCCACAGGTTGCGGCGGCGCAACAGGCCGTCCACGTCCTTGGGGCTCACCCCGGACGCCTCCTGTCGGCGGGCCAGCTGCACCATCCCGTAGCCGAAAAGGAAGGCGAACATCGGGTAGCTGCGCATGTCCACGGCCGCGACCGTGAAGAACTGCGCCACCGCGTCCAGTGCGCCCTCGGGTTCGGGGTGCATGGTGGCGCCCCCGGGCGTCGAGGCCCACAGATACCAGACGGTGTTGGCGAGCGCGATGAACAACAGCATGAAGCCGCGTGCCAGATCGGGAGCCAGGGCCCGATCGGTCGTGTTCGTCGGACCGGCCGAGGCCGTGTGCCGGGACATGGGGGCTCCTGGAGTCGAGACCTATCGCGATCCCCCGATTCAACCGTGGTGCGGACGAAACGCACAACCGGCCCTACGTATGAGAAATCCCCCGAATCATCCCAGGGTCTCCCCTAGGGGTCGGGGGTCGGTGACGTCTTCGGTGCCCGCGCCGGCTCAGTGGGAGCGGCGGGTGGCCGCCACCACCAACTCGCCCAACGGGCCGCGCGCGCCCCCGTCCAGCTCCGGGCTCCGCAGGGCGGCCAGGGCCCGCTCGGCGTACTCGTCGACCAGGGACTCGCAGGCGGCGAGGGCCCCGCTGGACTCGATCAGGGCGCACATCCACTCCACCGAGGCCGCCGAGAGGTCGGGGTCGCCCAGCAACGCACGGAAGCGCGTGGCGTCGGCGTCCCCGGACCGGGCCAGGGTCTCGGCCACGACCAGGGTCCGCTTGCCCTCGCGCAGGTCGTCGCCGGCGGGCTTGCCCGTCGTGGAGGGGTCGCCGAACACGCCCAGCAGGTCGTCGCGGAGTTGGAAGGCGATCCCCAGCGGGATGCCGTAGTCGGTGTAGACCTCGGTGAGCTCCGGGCCCCGACCGGCCAGGGCGGCGCCCAGGTGCAGCGGGCGCTCCACCGTGTACTTGGCGGACTTGTACCGCATCACCCGCAGGGCCGCCTCACGGGTGGCGGTGCCGCGCACCTGCTCCAGGGTGTCCAGGTACTGCCCGGCCATGACCTCGGTGCGCATCGCGTCGAAGGGGGCGCGGCCGTCCCGCAGCGTCTCCGGTGCGAAACCGCTGCCCTGGTACATCTCGTCGGACCACGCCAGGCACAGGTCGCCGATGAGGATCGCGGCGCCCTGACCGAACCCGTCGCTGTCGCCGCTCCAGCCCTGTTCGGCGTGCAGCTGGGCCATCCGCTTGTGGGTGGCGGGCAGACCGCGTCGGGTGTCGCTGTTGTCGATCACGTCGTCGTGCACGAGCGCGCAGGCCTGGAGGAACTCCAGGGAGGCGGCGGCCCGCACCATGCGCGCGTCCGTCTCGGCGCCGCCCGCGCCGCGCCACCCCCAGTAGGCGAAGGTGGGGCGCAGCCGCTTGCCGTGGGAGACCATGACCTCCAGAGCGTCCATCGCTGGGGCCAGCTCGGCGCCGATCTCCAGCAGCCGTTCACGGTGGTCGGCGCAGAAGTCGGACAGTTCACGGTCGACGTCGGAGCGGATGACGGACACGGCTGAGGAGGTCGTGGAAGGGGCCATACCCAGCAGGTTAGCCCCTGCCCGGTGGAACGAGGGCCCGAACGCCGCCCGCCGGTCGGCGTGCGCGGGGCCGTTTCCGTGGGTGGAATTCATGGTGTCCGAGATGTGGACAAGCGGGGGAGGGGGAGCGACGTCCGGGTGTTCCTCCTCTCCTGCGAGAACGCCCGGTGTTTCCTGCTCGTTCATGTCCGTGTGGGGCCTTTTGGGCGCATTCTCCGTCAGCATGTCGATCATCTCGCATCGTGGCACTTGAGACAGAGAGGGCGGATCTCGTATCGCATCGTGAGATTTCGTGTCCGCCGGGCGAGGGCCTGGCCTAAGGTGGGACGCATGCTCGCTGCACCGACCCGCCCAGTGGCGCCCCGAAGCCCGGCCCCCCGGCCACGCCATATCCGAGATCTGCTCGACTCGGGTGAACCGTTGTTCTCCTTCGAGTTCTTTCCGCCCCGCAACACCCGCTCCCAGGAGCGACTGTGGCGTGCCATCCGGGAGATCGAGGCGCTGGGCCCCTCCTTCGTCTCCGTCACCTACGGAGCCGGCGGCGGTACCCGCGATCTCACGGTGGAGACCACCGAACGCATCGCCACCGACACCACGTTGATGCCGGTCGCCCACATGACGTTGGTCGACCACTCCGTGGCGGAGCTGCGCCACCTCATCGGCCGGCTGTCCGACGCAGGGGTGTCCAACATGCTGGCCGTGCGCGGCGACCCGCCCGGTGACCCCGACGGCGCGTGGGTCCGTCATCCCGAGGGGTTCGACTACGCCGAGGAACTGGTCCGGTTGCTCAAGGAGAGCGGCGACTTCTCCGTCGGTGTGGCGGCCTTCCCCTACAAGCACCCGCGCTCGGCCGACGTCGAGATCGACACCGACCACTTCGTGCGCAAGTGCGAGGCGGGCGCGGACTACGCCATCACCCAGATGTTCTTCGACGCCGAGGACTACCTGCGGCTGCGCGACCGGGTCGCCGCCCGCGGGTGCGAGGTCCCGATCATCCCCGAGGTGTTCCCGGTGGTGAAGCTGGCCTCGATCCCCCGTTCGGAGAAGCTCTCGGGCGCACCGTTCCCGCGCGATCTGGCCGCGCGCTTCGAGCGTCTGGGAGACGACGCCGAGGCGGTGCGGGCGTTCGGTATCGAGCACGCCCAGAACATGTGCGAGCGGTTGTTGGCGGAGGGCGCGCCGGGCATCCACTTCATCACCTTCAACCAGTCCACGGCCACCAGGGAGATCTATCGCGAGATCGCCCCGGACCGGGGTCGGTCAGCGGCAGCCGAGCGGCCATGATCGAGAAGGGCTGGCTCGGGCTTCCGGGGAAGGAGAACGGGTCCAGCACCTCGACGAACCCGCACGAACGGTAGAGGTGGCGAGCGGCCGAGGGGCCCGAGCGCGTGGAGAGCACGGCGGTGCGTTCCGGCCGTCCCGCGCACAGTCGATGCAGCATGCGACGGCCGATCCCCTGGTTCTGCGCGTCGGGGTGGACGTGCACCTCGGCGATCTCCAGGGGGTCGCTCAGGTAGCGCCGCAGCTGACCCCGCCGACCACGGGTGCGCATACCCTCGGTGACCACGTCGTGCCACCACTGGCCGTCCCGGCCGTGGAAGGCGTAGGCGAACCCCACCGCGTGGTCGTCCCGTACGGCCACCACGCAGCGGAAGTCCGGGTAGAGGGTGTGCCCGTGCATGACCGAGGCCCGTCCCGGCAACTGTTCGGGGGGTGGGCGCATGGCGGCCCGATAGACCTCCAGGAGCGCCGGGACGGCGTGCGTGAAGGCGGCGGGGGCGAGCTCACGTAAATCGGTGTCGACGGCCACGGGTCCAGAGTAGGCGGTGGTGCCGACGTTCGGCCTGCTTCGCGTGGGGTCGACGTTGCCCCGTTCCTCCTTGACGCTCCCGTCGTGGGGGTGTTAACTGGAACGCGTCGAACAGGAGTTCGATACGTTCGCGGACGAGCGGACGTGGCGAGGCCGGACCGGGGAGGGGAAGCCCTTGTCCGGTCTCGTCGTGCGTACCGGATCGCGGTCCAGCGGATCCGGACGGTCGAGTGGACCCGGACGGTCGAGTGGACCCGGACGACGGAGAGCCGGGCACCACCCGTGAAGGCGGCACCCGGCTCCCCTGTGCGTTCGTACTGCTGCGCGCGCCCGGGGTCAGAAGGCGTCGACGGCGCGGCGGGCCTCGGGGTCGAGGACCCCCCAGTTGATGAGTTCCTCGGTGAGGTCGCCGGGGGACTTGTCGTAGATGACCGCGAGTGAGCGCAGGTCCTCCTGGCGGATGGACAGCACTCGCCCGTTGTAGTCACCCCGCTGGCTCTGGATGGTGGCGACGTAGCGGGAGAGCGGGCCCGCCTTCTCCTGCGGCAGCTGCTGCATCCGCTCCAGGTCGATCACCAGCTTGGGTGTCGGGCCCAGGGGAGTGGGTGCGGCGCCGCCGGGCAGAAGCTCCGACATCGGCACCCCGTAGAAGTCGGCCAGTTCGGCCAGCTTCTGGACGGTGACCGCGCGGTCGCCACGCTCGTAGGAGCCCACCACGACGGCCTTCCAGCGTCCGTGGGACTTCTCCTCCACCCCGTGCAGAGAAAGACCCTGCTGGGTGCGGATGGCACGCAGTCGCGCACCGAGGGACTTGGCGTATTCGGATGGCATTTTCTTGTCGCTCCCGGCCGTGACGGTGGCTGGCGTGAGTGGGGAGACGTCCGCTCGTACTCGGCGGGCCGCCTGGGCGGTCCAGCGGATGGTCACGGGATGCAACCCCACCCGGTAGTGGTTACAGACAGTGACGGTAGAGGGGGGCTGCCATCCAGGTCAAGCCGTTGGTGTGAAACGCGACTAATCAGTGGCCAAACCGTGCGTAGGTGAGACGTCTCTCATTTGAGGAGGGGTCGGGGCGAGTGGGGTGTTCTCCGGGGTCGGAAAGCCCGCTCCCACAGGGAATTTCGTGTTTCAGACGAATGGGGGGCGAATCCGGAGTGTCATGAAATGAATACTCTTGGCTGGGCAATCGGTGGCAAGTAATGTGATGAGCATCACATTTACGTGTTCGTCGCCGGGGGAGCCCCCGAAGAGGGCACCGTCGCCGCTGGTAGCGTGAGCCCGATCGACATCCTTTAACGACCTGTTCAGTGAGGCAGGGAAGGGGTCACCGCTTTGCATGCGCGAAAACCGACCCGTGACGACGACGGGATCGTCGCCCCCGAAGGCACCAGGGCCGTCCTCGACGGCAACGAGATCAACCGGGCGCTGACCCGGATCGCCCATGAGGTGCTCGAACGCACCAAGGGCGGCCAGGAGGTCACCCTCCTGGGCATCCCCTCCCGCGGCGTTCCCCTCGCCCGGCGTCTGGCCCGGCGGATCGAGCGGGTCGAGGACCTGAGCGTCCCCACCGGATCCCTGGACATCACCATGTACCGGGACGACCTGCGACTCGCCCCCGCCCGCGCACTCGGGAGAACCGAGATCCCCGCAGGCGGTCTCGACGACCGCGTCGTCGTCCTGGTCGACGACGTCCTCTTCTCCGGGCGCACCGTGCGCGCCGCCCTCGACGCCCTCGGCGACCTCGGTCGCCCCCGCGCCGTCCAGCTCGCCGTCCTCGTCGACCGGGGCCACCGCGAACTGCCCATCCGCGCCGACTACGTGGGCAAGAACCTGCCCACGTCCCTGCGCGAGAGCGTCACCGTCCAGCTGGACGAGATCGACGGGCACGACGCCGTGCTGCTCGGCCCCTCCCGGACCTCGCCCTCCACCACCCTCGCGAGCGGCACCCGCCCGGGTTCTCTCCAGCGCCCCGAGACCACGGAAGGGGACGCCTGATGCGCCACCTGCTCTCCACCGGCGACCTCGACCGTGACGAGGCCACGCTCATCCTGGACACGGCCACCGAGCTCGCCCAGGTGGGGGACCGTTCCGTCAAGAAGCTCCCCACCCTGCGCGGTCGCACCGTGGTCAACCTCTTCTACGAGGACTCCACCCGCACCCGCACGTCCTTCGAACTGGCCGCCAAACGCCTGTCCGCCGACGTCATCAACTTCTCCGCCAAGGGTTCCAGCGTCTCCAAGGGGGAGAGCCTCAAGGACACGGCCCTGACCCTGCAGGCCATGGGCGCCGACGGCGTCGTCATCCGCCACAGCGCCTCCGGCGCCGCCCACCGCCTGGCCAACTGGGTCGACGGGTCGGTGCTCAACGCCGGCGACGGCACGCACGAACACCCCACCCAGGCACTGCTGGACGCCTTCACCATGCGCGCGCGCCTGGGCCGTCTCGAAGGTCTGCGCGTGGCCGTGGTCGGCGACATCCTGCACAGTCGGGTCGCCCGTTCCAACGTGCTGCTGCTCACCACCCTGGGCGCGCACGTCACGCTGGTCGCACCGCCCACCCTGCTGCCGGTGTCGGTCCACACCTGGCCCTGTGAGGTCTCCTACGACCTCGACCGGGTCCTGCCCGAGACCGACGTGGTCATGATGCTGCGCGTGCAGGCCGAACGCATGCGCGACTCCTTCTTCCCCTCCGTGCGCGAGTACAGCCGCAACTACGGTCTCGACGGCGAACGGCTGGGCCGTATGCCGGCCGAGGCCATCGTCATGCACCCGGGGCCGATGGTGCGCGGCATGGAGATCTCCGCCGAGGTCGCCGACTCGCCCCGCTGTACCGTCACCGAGCAGGTCGCCAACGGTGTCAGCCTGCGCATGGCCGTCCTCTACCTGCTCCTCGGCGGCTCATAGCGGTGTCCGCTCCGGCCCCTCCGCTCCACCCCGACCCGCGATCCGGGCCCCGGGGAGCGGTACGGGGACCCCGAGCGGGCGCGGCGCGCCCACGCCCCGCGCCACCGAGACGCCGCTCCGGCCGCCCCACGAACTTCACGAACACGAGAAAGCCGACATCTCCATGCCCGAAAACCAGGGACCGTATCTGATCCGCGGTGCTCGCCCGCTCGGTGGGGACCCCGTCGACCTGCTGCTGGAGGACGGGAGGATCGCCGCGATCGACCCCGACCCGGCCGCCACCGAAGGCGCGGAGGTCATCGACGCCGAGGGACTCATCGCCCTGCCCGGACTGGTGGACCTGCACACCCACCTGCGCGAACCCGGTCGTGAGGACGCCGAGACCGTCGCCTCCGGTTCGCGCGCCGCGGCCATGGGCGGCTACACCGCCGTCCACGCCATGGCCAACACCGACCCCGTCGCCGACACCGCCGGTGTCGTCGAGCAGGTCTGGCGCCTGGGCCGCGAGGCCGGGTACTGCGACGTCCACCCCGTCGGTGCCGTCACCGTCGGCCTGGCCGGACGACAGTTGTCCGAGATCGGTGCCATGGCCGACTCCGCTGCCGGGGTCCGGGTCTTCTCCGACGACGGCATCTGCGTCTCCGACGCCCTGCTCATGCGCCGTGCCCTGGAGTACGTCAAGGCCTTCGACGGCGTCATCGCCCAGCACGCCCAGGAGCCGCGCCTGACCGAGGGCGCCCAGATGAACGAGGGCTGTGTCTCCGACCGCCTCGGGCTGCCCGGTTGGCCCGCGGTCGCCGAGGAGGCGATCATCGCCCGCGACTGCCTGCTCGCCCAGCACGTGGGTTCGCGCCTGCACGTGTGCCACGTCTCCACCCAGGGCTCGGTGGACATCATCCGCTGGGCCAAGGAACGCGGCTGCGACGTCACCGCCGAGGTCACCCCGCACCACCTGCTGCTCACCGACGACCTGGTGGAGAGCTACGATCCGGTCTACAAGGTGAACCCGCCACTGCGCACGGCCGAGGACGTCCAGGCGCTGCGCGCGGGTCTGGCGGACGGCACGATCGACATCGTCGCCACCGACCACGCGCCCCACCCGGCGGAGGCCAAGGAGACCGAGTGGTCCACCGCCGCGATGGGCATGATCGGGTTGGAGACCGCGCTCGGCGTGGTCCACAAGACCATGGTCGAGACCGGTCTGCTCACCTGGGAGCAGGTGGCCGACCGGATGTCCGCCGCGCCCGCCCGCATCGGCCGGCTCGACGGACACGGACGTGAGCTCGCCGTCGGCGAGCCCGCCAACATCGTCCTCTACGACCCCGCCGCCCCCGTCGACGTCGACGGGGCCGCGATGGTCGGCAAGAGCGGCAACACCCCCTTCCGGGGCATGAGCCTGCCCGGGCGGATCGTCGCCACGTTCCTGCGCGGCACCGCGACCGTCCTGGAGGGGAAGATCAAGTGAGTTTCGAAGCCCAGGCCGGACCTGGCACTACTGAGGGGGCAAACGTGTCCGAGGAGATCGGCGGACCGGCGATTCTGGTGCTCGAGGACGGTCGCGTGTTCCACGGCCGCTCCTTCGGCGCCACCGGCGAGACCTTCGGCGAGGCCGTCTTCAACACCGGTATGACCGGCTACCAGGAGACCCTCACCGACCCCTCCTACCACCGCCAGATCGTCGCGATGACCGCCCCGCACATCGGCAACACCGGGGTCAACGACGACGACCCCGAGTCCGGTCGCGTCTGGGTGGCCGGTTACGTGGTCCGCGAGCCCGCCCGCATCCCCTCCAACTGGCGTGCCCAGCGCACCCTCGACGAGGAACTGCGCCGCCAGAACGTGGTCGGCATCGCCCTGACCGGCACCCGCGCCCTCACCCGCCACCTGCGCGACAGGGGCGCGATGCGCGCCGCCATCAGCACCGTCGAGACCGACCCCCGGGCGCTGCTCGCCCGCATCCTGGAGCAGCCCCGCATGGCCGGCTCCGACCTGGCCGTCGAGGTCAGCACCGACGCCCCCTACGAGGTCCTGCCGCCCGAAGGCGTCGAGACCCGCTTCCACGTGGCCGCCGTCGACCTCGGCATCAAGGCCATGACGCCCCAGCGTCTGGCCGAGCGGGGCTGCCGGGTCACCGTTCTGCCCGGCTCCGCCACCGCCGAGGACATCCTCGCCCTCGAACCGGACGGCGTCTTCTTCAGCAACGGCCCCGGCGACCCCGCCACCGCCGACGTCCCCGTCGCGGCCATGCGCGGCGTCCTGGACGCCGGCAAGCCGCTCTTCGGTATCTGCTTCGGCAACCAGATCCTGGGCCGCTCGCTGGGCCTGGGCACGTACAAGCTGCCGTTCGGTCACCGAGGGATCAACCAGCCGGTCATCGACACCCGCTCCCAGAAGGTGGCGATCACCAGCCAGAACCACGGCTTCGCCGTGGACGCCCCGCTCGACGCCCCGTTCGACACCCCCTACGGCCGGGCCGAGGTCAGCCACATCGGCCTCAACGACCAGGTCGTCGAGGGCCTGCGGTTGCTGGACCGCCCCGTGTTCAGCGTCCAGTTCCACCCCGAGGCCGCCGCCGGTCCCCACGACGCCGCCGAGCTCTTCGACGAGTTCGTCGACCTGATGTCCGCCCAGCCCGCAGCGGCTGCCAAGTAGTAAGAGGTACAGAGCATGCCGCGCCGTAGTGACCTTTCCTCCGTCCTCGTGATCGGCTCCGGTCCGATCGTGATCGGGCAGGCGGCCGAGTTCGACTACTCGGGCACCCAGGCCTGTCGGGTCCTTCGGGCCGAGGGCCTGCGGGTCATCCTGGTCAACTCCAATCCGGCCACGATCATGACGGACCCGGAGATCGCCGACGCCACGTACGTCGAGCCGATCACCCCCGAGATGATCGAGAAGATCATCGCCAAGGAGCGCCCCGACGCGCTCCTGCCGACCCTGGGCGGACAGACCGCGCTCAACGCCGCCGTCGACCTGCACGAGGCCGGCGTCCTGACCAAGTACGACGTCGAGCTCATCGGCGCCAACATCGCGGCCATCCAGTCCGGGGAGGACCGGGAGAGCTTCAAGCAGATCGTCGAGCGCATCGGCGGCGAATCCGCCCGCTCGCGCATCTGCCACAGCCTCCAGGAGTGCCTGGACGCCGCCGAGGAGCTGAACTACCCCGTGGTGGTCCGGCCCTCCTTCACCATGGGCGGCGCCGGCTCGGGCTTCGCCCACAACGAGACCGAACTGCGCCGCATCGCCGGTCAGGGTCTGGCGCTCTCCCCGACCACCGAGGTGCTCCTGGAGGAGTCCATCCTCGGCTGGAAGGAGTACGAACTGGAGCTGATGCGCGACACCAACGACAACGTCGTGGTCGTCTGCTCCATCGAGAACCTCGACCCCATGGGCGTGCACACCGGCGACTCCATCACCGTCGCCCCCGCCATGACCCTCACCGACCGCGAATACCAGAAGCTCCGCGACATCGGCATCGCGGTCATCCGCGAGGTCGGCGTGGACACCGGCGGCTGCAACATCCAGTTCGCCGTCCACCCCACCACCGGTCGGGTCATCGTCATCGAGATGAACCCGCGGGTGTCCCGCTCCTCGGCGCTGGCCTCCAAGGCCACCGGCTTCCCGATCGCCAAGATCGCCGCCAAGCTGGCCGTCGGCTACACGCTGGACGAGATCCCCAACGACATCACCAAGGAGACCCCGGCCAGCTTCGAGCCCACGCTCGACTACGTCGTGGTCAAGGTGCCCCGGTTCGCCTTCGAGAAGTTCCCCGGCGCCGACCCCGGCCTGACCACCACCATGAAGTCGGTGGGCGAGGCCATGGCGATCGGCCGGTCCTTCCCCGAGGCGCTGCAGAAGGCCATGCGCTCCCTGGAGAAGGCCGGGGTCGGCCTCGACTGGGCGGGCACGCCCGATGACAAGGACGAGCTGCTGCGCCTGGCGGTCCGCCCCACCGAGCACCGCCTCCGTCAGGTCCAGCAGGCCCTGCGCGCCGGCGCCACCGTGCGGGAGCTCCACGACGCCACCAGCATCGACCCGTGGTTCCTGGACCAGATGCTGCGCCTGGAGGAGATGGCCCGCGTCCTGGCCGACGCTCCCAAGCTCGACGAGCGTCTGCTCCGCGAGGCCAAGGGCCTGGGCTTCTCCGACCTCCAGATCGGTCAGATCACGGGCCGCTCCGAGGACGTGGTCCGCGAACTCCGGCACGCCCTGGGCGTCCACCCCGTCTACCTGACGGTGGACACCTGCGCCGCCGAGTTCGCCGCCAGCACGCCGTACCTGTACTCCAGCTACGACGAGGAGACCGAGGTCCCGACCGGGGACCGGCCCAAGATCATCATCCTGGGCTCGGGACCCAACCGGATCGGTCAGGGCGTGGAGTTCGACTACTCCTGCGTCCACGCCTCCTTCGCCCTCTCCGACGCCGGGTTCGAGACCGTCATGGTCAACTGCAACCCCGAGACGGTCTCCACCGACTACGACACCAGTGACCGGCTCTACTTCGAGCCGCTCACGCTGGAGGACGTCCTGGAGGTCGTGCGCGCCGAGCAGTCCGCCGGGCCGGTCGTCGGCGTCATCGTCCAGTTGGGCGGCCAGACCCCGCTGGGCCTGGCCCGCCGCCTCAAGGAGGCGGGGGTGCCCATCATCGGCACCAGCCCCGAGGCCATCGACCTGGCCGAGGACCGCGGCGAGTTCGGCAAGGTCCTCACCGCCGCGGGTCTGCCCGCGCCCAAGTACGGCACCGCCTACTCCTTCGAGGAGGCCAAGGCGGCCGCCGACGAGATCGGCTACCCGGTCATGGTGCGTCCCTCCTACGTGCTGGGCGGACGCGGGATGGAGATCGTCTACAGCGAGGAGATGCTCGCCGACTACATCGAGCGCAACGCCGAGGTCAGCCCCGAGCACCCGGTCCTGATCGACCGCTTCCTCGACGACGCCATCGAGATCGACGTCGACGCCCTCTACGACGGCCAGGACCTGTACCTGGGCGGCGTCATGGAGCACATCGAGGAGGCCGGCATCCACTCCGGCGACTCGGCGTGCACCCTGCCCTCCATCACCCTGGGCAGCGAGGACATCGAGCGGATCCGCTACTCCACCGAGGCCATCGCCCGCGGTACCGGGGTGCGGGGCCTGCTCAACGTCCAGTACGCGCTCGCCTCGGGCGTCCTCAACGTCCTGGAGGCCAACCCGCGCGCCTCCCGCACGGTGCCGTTCGTCTCCAAGGCGACCGCGGTGCCGCTCGCCAAGGCGGCCGCCCGCGTCATGGCCGGCAGCACCATCGCCGAACTGCGCGCCGAGGGCATGCTGCCCGCCAAGGGCGACGGCGGCGACCTGCCCGCCGACGCCCCGGTCTCGGTCAAGGAGGCGGTGCTGCCGTTCAACCGGTTCATCGACACGGAGGGCGAGGGGGTCGACACCATCCTCGGCCCGGAGATGCGCTCCACCGGTGAGGTGATGGGCCTGGACACCGAGTTCGGTCCGGCCTACGCCAAGTCGCAGCTGGCGGTCAACGGCACCCTGCCCACCGCGGGCAAGGTCTTCGTCTCGGTCGCCAACCGGGACAAGCGTTCGATGATCTTCCCGGTCAAGCGTCTGGCCGACCTCGGTCTGGAGATCCTGGCCACCGAGGGCACCGCAGTGGTGCTGCGCCGCAACGGCGTGCGCGCCACCGTGGTGCGCAAGCACAGCACCGGCCCCGGTCCCGACGGTGAACGCACCATCGTGCAGCTCATCCATGACGGCGAGGTCGACCTGATCGTCAACACCCCGTTCGGCAGCGCCGGTCAGTCCGGCCCGCGCCTGGACGGTTACGAGATCCGGACCGCCGCGATCGTCCGAGGCGTTCCGAGCGTCACGACCGTGCAGGGTCTGGCCGCCGCGGTGCAGGCCATCGAGGCCCGCGTGCGCGGCGATGTCGGGGTGCGTTCCCTGCAGGAGCACGCCCAAGCGCTCACGGCGAGTCGCCGGGACTCCTAGGCTGTAGCGGACACGGGCCGAAGCTCGGCCGAGGCCCGGAGCCTTGCGCGGTCC
>NZ_QOCZ01000145.1 GCF_018207095.1 Nocardiopsis sp. MG754419
CCTCCAGGACGGTCACCTCCAGTCCGGCGTCGGCGAGCACCCGGGCACAGCCCAGACCGGCGAACCCGGCGCCCACCACGGTCACGCTCTGTCCCCGGCGGGCGGTGCGCAGGATCTCCTCGGCCGCGCGCCGCCCGCTCAGCAGGGCCCCGGCCGTGGTGGCGGGCGCCTCCGCGGAGGTGGCCTCACCGGCGAAGTGCAGCCGGGTCCCCACCGGGGCCGCCAGACGGGTGCGCACCGACGTGCCCAGGGGATGCGGGGCCAGAGAGGAGTACGAGCCGAGGGCGAAGGGGTCCCGTGACCAGGAGGTACGCCGATGGTGGATCGGCTCGGGCACGACGGGGGAGGGGCCCGGAGGGCGGTCGACGATCATGCCCGCAGACTAGACCCCGGGCACCGGGCCACGGGACCCGCGGCGGACCATCGCCGACCTGGTGCCCGCCGGCATGCGCACACACGCCGGCCTGCACTCCTACGACGGTCGGGCCGCCGACCTGTCACCGAAGGGCGTACGCGACCACCTGAGCCGTCTGGGCGGCGATCGCGCGGCCGATCCCCACGACGACGCGCACCTGACCGCCTTCGAGAACGCGATCCGCTACGCATGGGGCGAACTCCAGTGGCACCGGGACAACCCGATGCCCCACCTCGGCGAGATGGACCTGTCCGGGTACCGGCGCGACGACGCGCTCGCCGCCGAACGCGACGCCGAGCGCCCGGCCCACCTGAAGCCGTGGCCGTGGCTGGTCGACAACGCGATCGCGTCCCTGGACCGTCTCTCCGCGCCCACCGCCGCGTCCCTGCTCGACGCGGCCCGAGGACTGGCCGAGGGGTGTCGGACGACTCGCCCAACGACGTGCGTCGCGACGCGCTCGCCGCCCACGCCCGCCTGATGGCCCATCTGGAGCACGCGGCCGAGCACGGCCCGGAGACGGTCGGGATGGGCGCCGACGCGCTCGCCGGGCTGATGGGTATGGGCGAGGCGTTGGAGGTCGACCTCACCGAACCCGCGGCCCGGGCCGACGCCGAACGCGACCGCCTGCGCTCCCGTCTGGCCGAGGCCGCCGCGCGCCTGGCCCCCGGTCGCGACCCCATGGACGTCGCCCTGGAGCTCACCCGCAGCCATCCGGACGCCGACGGCGTGCTCGACGCCGCCCGAGACTGGACCCGCCTGAGCCTGGAGTTCACCACCGAACGCGCACTGGCCCCCTACGGCGACGGTGAGTTCCGCGTGGACGTGGCCCCGCCCGAGCTGCGCTGGGGGACCGCCATGATGGCCTGGTCCGGCCACTGGGAGACGGACACCGCGTCCTTCGACTACGTCAACCCGCCCGACCCGGCGTGGTCGGAGCAGGAGGCCCACGAGTGGCTGGAGATGTTCAGTCACACCACCCTGCCGGCGGTGAGCGTGCACGAGGTCGCCCCCGGACACTACTCGCACGGGCGCGCCCTGCGCAGGGTCCAGAGCCCCGTCCGTCGTGCCCTGCTCTCCATGTCCTTCGTCGAGGGGTGGGCGCACGACGTCGAGGAGGTGTGCGTCGACGAGGGGTTCGGCGCCTACGCGGCCGCGCGTCTCGGCGACCCGGACCGGACCGCCGACCACTTCGAGATCGGCGTCTGGCCGGAGGCGCTCATCCGGGTCACCCGCCTCGCCGTGGCCATCGGACTGCACACGGGCGCCATGACGGTGGAGGGGGCCACCGCGCGCTTCGTCGAGGACACGACCCTGCGCGGTCCCGCGGCCCGCGCCGAGGCCGAGCGGGCCACCTTCGACCCCACCTACGGCCGGTACACCTGGGGAAAGTCGGAGATCCTGGCGCTGCGCGAACGCGCCCGCGAACAGTGGGGGACGCCTTCTCCCCGCCGCGTTTCCACCGGGAGCTGTTGGCGCTGGGCGCGCCCCCGCTCGGTCTCATCGGAGCGATCCTCCACGAGTGAGTCCGGCGGGGGCGCGCCCGCGCGTCGCCGTCAGGAAACCGGTCTCGTGGCGTCGTCCCCGCCGAGGTCGGCCAGGGCCACCCGAACGCGGCCGCGGGCCCGCTCCAGCGCCTGTCCGGCGCGGGCGGCGTCCACGTCGGCCAGGAGCGACACGAGCGCCACACGGGTGTCGCCCTCGGCCGCGCTCAGCGCCCGCGCGCAGGCGGTCTCGTCCAGGCCGGTGGCCTCCACGAGGATCGTCACCACACGTCCACGCAGTTTGCCGTTGGTGGCGTCCACCCCGACCATCAGGTTCGAGTAGGTCCGACCGATCCGTACCATCACCGCGGTGGAGAAGGAGTTCAACAGCAGCTTCTGCGCCGTGCCCGCCTTCATGCGGGTCGATCCGGCGATGACCTCGGCGCCCGTGGAGACGCCCACGTGGACGTCGGCCGCCGAGGCCAGCGGCGCGTCCGGGTTCGCGGTGATGAGCACGGTGGCCGCACCCCGTTCCCGGGCCGCCGCCAACGCGCCGCCCACGTACGGGGTGCGGCCACTGGCTGCCAGAC
Organism: Nocardiopsis sp. MG754419; assembly: GCF_018207095.1. Taxonomy (GTDB): domain Bacteria; phylum Actinomycetota; class Actinomycetes; order Streptosporangiales; family Streptosporangiaceae; genus Nocardiopsis. Next base: position 2,487 of record NZ_QOCZ01000145.1, read on the forward strand.
CGACCACCAGGGAGCCCGCGGTCACCCCGGCGGCGTCGGCGCGGCCGGCCTCCCGGTCGTCCTCGACGCCCTCCAGAGCGCGGGACAGGGCGTCGCCACCGCCCGCGTGGTGGGCCACGACCCATTCCGCCGGCACACCGTAGGTGGGCGGCAGTTCCGCCGCGTCCTGCGCGGCGATCCGCCCGGAGGTGCCCGCTCCGAAGTAGTGGATGGTCGCGCCCGACTCCAGGGCGGCCACGCCCAACTCCACGGCCTCGGCCAGAGCGGGCAGGACCGCGGAGACGGCCGCCGCGACCGTGGTGTCCTCGGCGTTGATCTGCCGCAGGATCTCCAGGGAGGGCAGAAGATCGATGTCGTAGGTGCCCGAATTGCGGGTCTCCGTGGGGGACCGCACGATCACGGCCTCGCCGTCACCCGCGCGGTCCGGTCCTCGTCCGTCGCCGCCGTGCACTGTGCTCTCCTGTTCGGTCCGCACCCGTGCGTGTCCTTTCCGTCATGGCCGCGTCGGTCACCGGGCCCGGCGGACCGGACGGCGGAAGCGACGCGGACCGGGGGTCAGTCGTCGTTTCCGGTGGTGATGTCGGTGCCACTGTCGTCGCCCTCGGCGGTGGCCTTGGGCGCGTTCTCCGCGCGGCGGCGTCGACGGTCGTCGTGCAACCGCAGCCCCCGCACCGCCTCGTAGGTGGTCTCCAACGCCGTGCGGCTGTCCGTGTAGCGGATCTGCGCCAGCCCGACGAACAGGCAGTCCACCACGGTGAGCTGTGCCAACCGGGACGCCGTGGCGCCCGAGCGGAACGTGGTCTCGCGGGCCGCGGTGGTGAGGACGTGGTCGGCGAACCCGATGGGGGAGCGCGGGAAGTTGGTGATGGCCACCGTCCGGGCGCCGTGCCGTCCCGCCTCGCTCAACGCCTGCACGGTGTCGATGGTGGTGCCGCTGTGCGAGATGCCGATCGCGACGTCGCTGTCCTCCAGGATGGCGGCGCTGGTCAGCATCACGTGCGCGTCCGACCAGGCGAACGACGTCAGCCCGATGCGGTGCAGCTTCTGCTGGAGGTCGGCGCCGACGAACGCGCTGGCGCCCACCCCGTAGATGTCGATGCGTCGGGCGTTGGCCAGGGCGTCGATGACGGCGCGCAGCACCTCCACGTCCATGGCGGCGCCGGTCTCCTCCACGGCGCGCGCGTCCGTGTAGGCGATCTTCTGGACGACGGTGACGAGGGTGTCGTCCGGGTTGATGTCGCTGGCCAGCTCGGGGATGTTGGTCCGGGCCCCGCGGGCCTGTCCGGCCTCGGTGGCCAGCGCCAGGCGCAGCTCCCGATACCCGCTGAAGTCGATGGTGCGGCAGAAGCGGATGACCGTGGCCTCGGACGTGGCGCAGTCCTTGGCGAGCTGGGTGATGGAGGAGGCCGCGGCGCGCTCGGGGTCGTCGATGACCCGTTGGGCCACACGTTGCTCGGCGGGGGCGAGCGAGGGGAGCAGGGAGCGGATCCTCAGCACCGTGGTCGGCGCCGTCGGCGCGGAGACCTCATGCGGTCCTGAGGACTCGTCTGACGACTTCGGGGTTTGCGCCATGGAGGAAAGTTTCTTTCGGTCGCGGTGCAGAGTCAACGCACTGACGGGAAAAACCGGGTGATTCAAGGATTTCAAGGGACGGGCCGCGCAGCAAGTATCTCCAATCCGATTGCGGATTCCCAGCTCAGCGGGCACGCTTGGGGCGAGGTGGCGCATCCCGGGCTTTCCCGGTGCGTCGCGACGGGGGACACGAGGGGAGGGCGCCGTGTCGCGGTTCGGCCCGGTCGGACCACACGACGAGTCGAGCGACCACGGACCTTCCGGAGCGGGTGGCCTCCATGTGGGTCTGCTCGGTCGGTTCACCCTCCAGGTCGACGGCGCACCGGTGCGGCTGCGCGGCGAACGCCGGCGCGCCCTGCTCGCGGCCCTCATGGTCGCGACAGGCAGACCCGTGTCCACCGACGTCCTCATCGCCCGGGTCTGGGACGCACCCGGCCCCTCCGCCCGAGGCGCCCTCCAGGTCCAGGTGGCCCGCATCCGGGCCCTGCTCGAAGAGCACCTGGGCGACCCCCTCATCCGCAGTGTCGACGGCGGTTACCGGGTCGACCTCGACGTCCACGACTGTGATCTGCTCCGTCTGCGCGCGCTGGTGCACGAGGCCGACCGCGCCGCCGAGGACGGCGCCACCGACACCCACGCCGACCTGCTCGGGCGGGCCCTGACGCTGTGGCGCGGGCCGGTCTTGGCCGACGTCGCCTCCCCGACCCTGCACCGTCACGACGTCCCCCCGATCGAGGCGGAACTGCTGCGGGTGGCCGAGCGGTCCCTCGTCGCGGACCTGGCCCGGGGCGAACACGAACGCGTCGCCGACCGGGCCGGCCCCCTCGTCGCGGCCCACCCCCGGCGCGAGCCCCTCGTGCTGGCCCGGATGGTGGCCCTCTACCGGTGCGGCCGGCAGAGCGAAGCCCTGCGCGCCTACTCCCTCACCCGCTCCGCGCTCGCCGAGGATCCCGGCGTCGCCCCGGGACGTGAGCTCCGGGCCGCCTTCCACGGCGTCCTGCGCGACGATCTGGAGAACCGGCTCGACCGGGAGCGGTCCGTGGGGCCCGCCGACATCCACACGGCGGCGACACCCGCCCCCACCTTCGTCCCCAGGGTGTCCCCGGTGCCCCGGCCCAGGACCCATGACGACACTCCCGCCGGCTCCGTCCGGAACGGACCCGATGAAGCGTCGGTGGTGGTGCCGGCCGAACTCCCGGCCGCTCCGAGCCCCCTGGTGGGTCGGGCCGAGGCCCGGGCCGAACTCGACCGCCTCGTGGACCCCTGCTCGCCCACCCCCGGAAGCGTCCTGGTCCGCGGCCCCGCCGGGGCCGGCGCCAGCGCCCTGGTCACCTGCTGGGGGCACGCGGTGGCCTCGCACTTCCCCGACGGCCAGCTCTACGTCAACCTGCGCGGGGCCGACGGTGTCCCCCGCGCTCCCGCGGAGGTACTGCGCCGCCTCGTGCGCTCGCTGTCGGCGGGCCGGATCGACACCGACGACCTGGAGTCGACCGACGACGCCCTGGACGAGGCGGCGGCCCGGTTGCGTTCGCTGATGGCCGGCCGCCGGGTGCTCCTGGTCCTGGACAACGCGGCCACCGCACGCCAGGTGCGTCCCCTCCTGCCCGGGGACCCCGGCAGCGCCGCGGTGGTGACCAGCCGGAACCGGCTCACCGACCTGTTGGTGCGGGACGGGTTGCGCGCACTGCCGCTGGACGCCCTGAGCATGGAGGACGCGGTCGCGCTCCTGCGCGCCCTGGTGGGGGAACGGCGCCACTCGGAGGAGGCGCTGGAGCGGGTGGCCGCGTTGGCCGGCGGTCTGCCCCTGTCGCTGCGCATGGCCGTGGCGTGGTTGGACACCCACCCCACCCACTCGGCGGAGGCCCTGGTGCGGTTGGTGGAGCAGGTGGACCCGGCGCGCGAGGTCTCGCCCACCGCTCGGATGACCGCGGTCCTGCGCGCCGGGTCGCCGGGTACCGGCACGGTCGCAGGGAAGTACCGACCGGGCTCGGAGCACCCCTCCTGAGTCTGCGGCACCTTTCTTACGTTCGGTTTTCGGTCGGGCCGCCGGGCGCCGGGGCGCCGGTGACACCAGCACTCCCGGTCCAAGGTCGGGTTCGGGTCCCGTCAACGGGGGTTTGTGAGTTCGACCGATTCTTCGCCGGGGGGTGCTCAGTGGTCGTGCGAGTCGCTAGTGTCGACCCCATGACGCAGAACAACGATCCCGACATGGACCCGGCGGGAACCACGCAGCATTTCCGCCGTTTCGTCGACGACAACCCCGAACCCGAAGAGGCTCCGCGCCGCCCGATCCTGCCGCTGGTTTTGGCGGGCGTCGGTCTCGTGCTCGGAATCGCGATCATCGTCGCCCTGGTCCTGGCCTTCGCCTAGAAGCGCCGGGACTCCCGTGATGTGACGGGGTCGACCTCTGGCCGGCCCCGAATCGGTTCGCGACCACCCCGCGGTCCTGCTAGAGTGAACTTCGTTGCCGCGAGGGGCCGTAAAGGAACCGAACGGAACACCGGCGTCATTAGCTCAGTTGGTTAGAGCAGCTGACTCTTAATCAGCGGGTCCGGGGTTCGAGTCCCTGATGACGCACCCGAACGAAGGCCCCGGTCGACGGAGAACGTCGACCGGGGCCTTCGCCGTTCCCGGACACGATCCGGTCGGATCGCTCGTGCGGGGCCACGCCTCGGTCGGGTTCGGCCTGTGGGCACCCTCGGGCGTCGCCCTCAGTGGCCCCGGACACAGCCGAGGGGAACCGGCCCTGAACGGCACAAGTCGCTCCGGGCATCCGGTAGAGTTGTCTTCGTCGCCGCGGGGAACCGTAAGGAACCCGGCGGAGTACACGCGCCACTAGCTCAGTCGGTTAGAGCAGCTGACTCTTAATCAGCGGGTCCGGGGTTCGAGTCCCTGGTGGCGCACCTGAACGAAGGCCCCGGTGATCGGTGACGATCACCGGGGCCTTCGTCGTGGACGGCCCTCACGACGACGAAGAGTCGGCCGCGTGCCACCGAGGTGACCAGCGACAATCGGATTGACATCAGGGTTTTTGTGGTGAATTGTCATTCTGCCGTCGCTCCCTCGCCCCCGGCCACGGCACCCCCATCCCTTGACGAAGCCGGAGCCCGCCATGTCCACCCTTCCCCCGACCGTTCGCACCACCTCCCTCGCCCTCCTCGCCGCGGGGGCCGTGGTCTCCCTGTCCGGCTGCGGCATGGTCCAGTCCTTCCTGGGCGCGGGCAACGTCATGGACCTCGAGGTCGGTGACTGCTTCACCGAGTCCGAGATGAACTCGGCGTTGTCCGGCACGGAGATCACCGACGTTCCGGTGGTCGAGTGCACCGAACCGCACGACTCCGAGTTCTTCCACAGCGAGATCCTGCCCGACGGCGACTTCCCGGGAGACGACGCGGTCCGAACGACCGGTGAAGAGGTCTGTCAGGGTGCGGCCTTCACCGAGTTCGTCGGTGTCGAGTGGGAGGAGTCGGAGGTCTACGCCAGCTTCCTCAGCCCGATCGAGCAGGGCTGGGACCTGGGTGACCGCGAGATCCTCTGCTACGTGATCGTCGCCGAGCCGGTCTCCGAGTCCCTCGAGGGCGCCGGGCGCTGACGACCGGACCTCGAGACACGGGCGGCCCCGGCCGCCCCGGAACGGCCCGCATCGGACACACCGATGCGGGCCGTTCCGCGTTCGCGGAGGGGGTCGGCGGGTGCTTGTGGGGGCCTTCGCCGTTCACTCTGGGGGCTTTGTCGTCTTCTGTTCTTTTTGTGGTGGCAATCGGGTCCCGTGAACGTCGCCGTTCGGTCACGGGGGTGGTGTGGAGCACAGTGGGCGCGTTACCGTAACGCTTTATTAGGAAAGTTTCCTAATAAAACCGTGGTGCCCTCGCCCCCGTCGACCCCCCTGCTCGAAGGAGCCCCGTGGCCACCGAACTCGCGGCCGCCCCACCACCGGACACCGGTGACGCCGAGCCCTCCGCGCCCCCGAGGACGACCCCCCTGCAACGGATCTGGCGCAACTACGTCTTCGTGAAGGTCCGCAAGGCCGCCGTCGTGGTGTTCGTGGTGGCCAACGTGACGTTCTTCCTCGGCCGTGCGATGCCGGGCGACCCCATCGACGTCATGGCCGGCCGCCTCACCCAGAGCGGCATGTCGATGAACGAGGCGCGCGCCATCGCGACGAACTCCCTCGCCTACGACCCCGACGCCCCCCTGTACCAACAGTGGTGGGAGTTCTTCGTCGGTCTGCTCACCTTCGACCTCGGCGGCACCATCAACCGTCCCGGCCTCAGCGTCACCGAGGCCATCGGGACCTACCTGCCCTGGACCCTCTTCAGCATCGGCGTGGGCACCCTCATCGCCATCGGGCTCGGCCTGACCCTGGGCATGGTCATGGCCTACCGGCGCAACAGGGTCGTCGACCACGTGCTCAGCGTCCTGGCCTCCGTACTGGGGGCCGTCCCCAACTACCTCATCGCGATGGTCCTCGTCGTCGGCGGCGGCATGTACCTGGGCTGGTTCAACCCCATCGAACTGCGCGGGACCGTCAGCCCCGGCGTCCAGCCCGGTTTCGACGTCGTCTTCATCGGTGACGCGTTCTACCACGCGGCCCTGCCGATCCTCACCTACGTCCTCGCCATCATCGGCACCTGGATGCTCGTCATGAAGGCCTCCACGACGGAGGTGCTGGGCGAGGACTACGTGACCGTCGCGCGCGCCCGCGGCCTGCGCGACTCCCGCATCGCCACGGCCTACGTCGGCCGCAACGCCGTCCTGCCCCTCGTGGCCCAGATCGCCATCTCCTTCGGCACGCTCGTCGGCGGCGCGATCTTCGTCGAACAGGTCCTGGTCTACAAGGGCGTCGGCGGACTGCTGTTGGACGCCGTCAACTACCGCGACTACCCGCTCCTGCAGGGCCTGCTCATCATCATCACCTCGTGCGTGGTGATCGCCAACCTCGTCTCCGACCTGCTCTACAGCAGGCTCGACCCGCGCATCCAGAAGTAGAGGGGACGCACGCCATGGCCGTCATCTCCGCATCCGCCCCCGCCACCGGAGTCTGGGGCACCATTTGGCAGGGCATCACCCGCAGCACCAGCGGGTTCATCGGGCTCTGCCTCGTCGTCGGGGTGCTGCTCTTCTCCTTCGTGGGTCCGCTCCTCGTCGACCCCGCCAACCCCACCGACGTCACCAAGATCTGGGGCCCGCCCAGCGCCGAACACTGGCTCGGGACCAACCACGAGGGCAAGGACACCTTCACCCAGCTCGTGCTCGGCGGACGCGAGCCCATCTGGGTGGGCTTCGTCGCCGCCCTCATCACCGTCGCCATCGCGGTGGTCCTCGGCGCCGTCGCCGGCTACGTCCGCGGGCGGATCGACCACGTCCTGCTCCAGCTCACCGACATCACGATGACCATCCCGTTCATCGTGCTCATGCTGGTCATCGCGTCCTTCTACCGCACCTCGTCGCCCCTGGTCGTCTCCTTCATCATCGGCCTGGTCACCTGGCCGTTCCTCATGAGGTCGATCCGGGCCCAGGTCCTCAGCCTCAAGGAACGCGAGTTCATCGAGGCCGCGCGGCTCCAGGACCTCGGCACCGCGCGCATCCTCTTCGTCGAGGTCCTGCCCAACATGGCGGGCTACATCTTCATCAACTTCATCATCGCCATCACCAACGCGATCTACGCCGTCGTCGGCATGTACCTGCTGGGACTCCTGCCGAGCACCGCCGACAACTGGGGGCTGATGATCCAGCAGGCCTGGGACAACAACGCCTTCCTCCTGCCGCAGGCCGCGCCGTTCCTCATCGCGCCGATGGTCATGATCATGCTCTTCCAGATCGGGCTGGTCACCATGACCCGCTCCCTGGAGCAGGCCCTCAACCCCCGACTCCGGGACAGGTGATCCCCGTGAACGACCTCCCCACCGCCCCGGACACCAACGACGGCGCCCTGCTGTCGGTCCGCGGTGTCGACGTCGGCTACCGCACCGGACGCCGCACCCACGTCACCGCCGTCCGTGACGTCTCCTTCGACCTCCACCCGGGCCAGTCCATGGCGTTGGTCGGCGAGTCCGGATGCGGCAAGACCACCCTGGGTCTGGGCCTGCTCCGGCTGCTTCCGCGCACGGGCGTCCTGCCTCGGGGACGGATCCTGTTCCGCCGCAAGGACGGCACCCGGGTCGACCTGCGCACCCTGGAGAAGGAGCGGTTGCGCCGCTTCCGTTGGAACGAGGCCGCCATGGTCTTCCAGGGGGCCATGAACGCCTTCAACCCGGTGCTGCGGATCGAGGACCACTTCGTCGACACCTTCCGGGCGCACGAGAACGGCCGCAGACGTCCCCGCAAGGAGATTCTGGAGGAGTCCGCCGCGCTCCTGGAGATGGTCCGTCTCGACCCGGCCCGCGTCCTGGGCGGCTTCCCCCACGAACTCTCCGGCGGCATGCGTCAGCGCAGCCTCATCGCCCTGGCCCTGGCACTGCGCCCCCAACTGCTCATCCTCGACGAGCCCACCACCGCGCTGGACCTGCTCACCCAGCGCTCCATCGTGGAGCGCCTCGCGGAGCTGCGCGAGCAACTGCGCTTCTCGATGGTCTTCATCACCCACGACCTCGGTCTGGCCGCCGAACTCGCCGACCGCGTCGGCACCATGTACGCGGGTCGCCTCATCGAGACCGGCACCACCCGCGACATCTTCCACCGATCGCGCCACCCCTACACCTCGGCGCTGATCAACTCGGTGCCCCCGGTCGTGGGCGACCTCCACGTCCCCGAGTCGCTGCCGGGCGGCCCGCCCAGCCTCCACGCGCTGCCGTCGGGCTGCGCCTTCGCCGCGCGCTGTGCCCACGCCCTCGACGACTGCACCCGCACCCGCCCCACCCTGGACGTGCTCGTTCCCCGGGGCGAGGGCCTCAGCCACGCCGCCGCCTGCCTGCGCTCCACCGATGCCGCGCTCCACGCCGAGGGGGTCACCCGTTGATCGACCGCACGTTCGACACCGCACAGCCGCTCACCGACCCCGTGGCGCGACCGGAGACCACCATGGACGCCTCGGGTACGGCACCGGCCGAACCGCGCGCCGGGAGCGTCATCGACACCGAGGCCGCCGAACGGGCCATCGCCGACGACCGGCGCCGCGCCGAGCCCCCTGTGCTCACCCTCGAAAGCGCCCACCAGGTGTTCAGGTCCTCCCGGGGCGAGGTCCCCGCGGTCGCCGGCATCGATCTGGAGGTCCGGCCGGGGCAGGTGCTCTGCCTGGTGGGGGAGTCCGGCTGCGGAAAGACCACCACCGCCCGCATGGCGGCGGCCCTGTCCAGTCCCACCGCCGGCGCGGTGAGGTTCCGGGGCAAGGACGTCGCTCTGATGGACAAGAAGGAACGGGCCGCCTTCCGCCGCTCGGTGCAGTACATCCACCAGGATCCCTACGCCTCCCTCAACCCGGTCCGCACCGTCTACTCCACGGTCTCCGCGGGGCTGCGGCGGCACCGGATGGTCGAGGGCAAGGCCGAGGCCCGTCGGGCCACCGCCGAACTCCTCGAACGCGTCGACCTGACACCGGCCGAGGACTACCTCGACAAGTACCCCCACCAGATGTCCGGCGGGCAGCGTCAACGCGTGGCCGTGGCGCGGGCTCTGGCGATGAACCCCGAGGTGATCATCGCCGACGAGTCCACCTCGATGCTGGACGTGTCCATCCGGGTCAGTCTGCTCAACACCCTCGGCAGGCTGCGCGACGAACTCGGCGTCGCCTTCCTCTTCATCACCCACGACCTGGCCGTCGCCAAGTACTTCGCCTGGCGCGGCGAGATCGCCGTCATGTACCTCGGGAAGGTCGTGGAGCAGGGCACTACCCCGCAGGTGGTCAACGACCCACGGCACCCGTACACCCAGGCCCTCATCTCCGCGGTGTGCGAACCCGACCCCGACCTGGCGCACACGAAGGAACGGGTGCGGTTGCGCAGCGCCGACATCCCCGACCTCACCGACCTGCCGCCGGGCTGCGACTTCCATCCGCGCTGCCCTCTCTACGCCGAGGGCGGCTGTGACAGCGTGCGCCCCCCGCTGGTGCGCAGCCACGACCGGCTGCTCGCCTGCCACGTCGTCACGCGGGGGTGAGGTGGGACGTGCTGCTCCTCATCGGCCGTTTCGGCGTCTTCGTCGGGGTCCTTCTCGTCCTGACCTGCACCCTCATGGCCGTGTTCACCTCCCCCGGCACAGCCGAGTTCGTCATCAGCGTCGTCACCATCGGTGTCGGCCTGGCCGTGCTCACCCTCGGTCTGCTCGCCGTCCTCTTGGAAAGGAAGCGTCAAGAATGACCTCCACCCCCCTCCACCACGCGATCCGGCAGGACCTGAGCAGACGCCGCCTCCTCACGGCCGTGGGCTTCGGCGCGGCCGGTGCGGCCGGCCTGGGACTGACGACGGGCTGCGCGGCCGACGGCGCCGGGGGCGACGGCACCGCGCGGTTCGTCGGCGTCCACGACTTCGACATCGACGCCCAGACCAAGAACGTGCACGTCGAGGACGGCGCGCTGTTGATGAACTCGGTCTACAAGGACCTGTTCATGTGCACCGGGGCCATGTTCGACTGGACCACCCACGAGTGGGAGTACCTCCTGTTGGAGGGCCACGAATGGGACGGCGACGACCTCGTCCTCTCGCTGCGGTCGGGGCTGAAGTGGAGCGACGGCTCCGGCCTGGACGCCGATGACATGATCCGCAGCTACGCGATGCGCGTCCTGGAGGCGCCGCCGTGGGGCTTCGGGTTCCCCCAGGTCCAGGACCTGGAGAAGCTCGACGACCGGACCGTGCGGTTGGGTTTCGAGGACGTCTTCCCCAACATCGAGCGCAGCATCCTCAAGCACCGCATCGTCTCGAAGGTCACCTACGAGGGCTTCGGCGAACGCGCCGTGGAGATGGTCAACGACGGCGTCCGCCAGGGAGACGCCGAACACGGCGAATGGAACGCCGAGTTCATCGAGTTCGACCCGGACACGATCGTCGCCAGCGGACCGTACAAGTTCGACGACGCCCAGATCTCGGACGCCCGCATCACGCTGGTGCGCAACGAGCACGGCTACCTGGCCGACACGGTGCTGTTCGACGAGGTCGTCGTGCACAAGGGCGACAACCGTCAGTCCGCGCTGCTCGTCCAGCAGGGCGAGGTCGACTACTCGACCATGGCGCCCTCCGCCGCCGACCAGCAGGCCTTCCAAGGGGTGGAGGGTTTCCGCTGGGTCGAGCACGCCGGGTACGCGGGCGCGGGCATCATGTTCAACTACGCCGCCAAACCCGAACTGGAGGACGTGCGGGTGCGCAAGGCGCTGGCCTACGTTCTGGACGGTGACCAGATCGGTCAGGTGGCCCGCGGTGAGGCCTACGAGCGCGTCACCCACTACGCGGGACTGGTCGACCTCCAGGCGGAGGAGATCTTCAGCGCCGACGAGCTGGCCGACTTCGAGACCTACGACCAGGACCAGGACAAGGCGGTCGAGCTCCTCGAAGAGGCCGGGTGGACCCGGGAGGACGGCAAGTGGTTCCTGCCCGACGGTGAGGAGGCCTCCTTCGAGGTCCTCGGGGTCTCCGGGTGGAGCGACTTCGAGCTGACGGCGAGTCAGGTCGAGGAGGCCTGGAACGACTTCGGGATCAGGACCGAGGCCCGCAACGTCCCCGAGGACAACCCGTGGGGCATCTGGGGGGCTGGTGACTTCGAGGTCGCCGTCCGCCACTGGGGCAACCCGGAACAGCCCGATTACTGGGGCGCGTTCCAGATGAACTTTCTGACCGAGAACGCCGGAACCGACGACTCGCCGGGCCAGTCCTTCGACCTCGAGGTCGAGAGTCCCTCCCAGGGCGAGGTCGACCTGGCCGAGTTGGTCGACGTCGCGCAGCGGGCCGAGACGGATGAGGAGCAGGCGGAGGCCCTGAAGACGATGGCCATCGTCTTCAACGAACTCCTGCCGCGCATTCCGCTGTGGACGTACAAGTACCTGTCGCCCGTGATCGAGGGCGGCCGCGTGGCCGCCTTTCCCGGGGACGACGCCCCCGGTGCCCAGAACGAGCAGTACCAGGACAACCACGTGATCCTGGCGTTGATGAAGGGGGAGTTGGGCCCGGTCGAGTGACCCGGTGACGTTCCGCCCCCGGGGCGGGTGCCCGTGCGCCCTGTCGCTGATTACGGTCTTGGGTTCCTTTGTTTACATTTCGACCGTTTGTGCACGGTCGGGCGCGGTGAATGTAGTCTCGCCCCGCACGTGCACCCGCACGGTCATCCACCCCCTCGCCCTCTCCTCCGTCCCCCTGAACCCCGGTCGTCGAAAGGAAGTCGGTGCGCTATGTCCAAGGACCTGTACGAGCTAGGTGAGGTGCCTCCGCTGGGCCACGTGCCCGCACGGATGCACGCCTTCACCATCCGCCGGGAACGCTACGGCGAACCTCGCGACGCCTTCGCCCGTGAGATCGTGCCGACGCCCGAACTCCGGCCCGGGCACGTGCTGGTCTACACGATGGCCGCGGGGATCAACTACAACAACATCTGGGCGGCCCTGGGTCACCCGGCCGACGTCATCGCCGCCCGCGAGAAGGCGGGGGAGACCGAGGACTACCACGTCGGGGGCTCCGACGGCTCCGGTGTGGTGTGGGCCGTGGGCGAGGGCGTCACCAACGTGAAGGTCGGCGACCACGTCATCATCGCCCCCGGGCAGTGGGACGAGACCGCCGACGACATCCGTATGGGCGGCGACCCCATCGCCTCCAGGAGCATGCGGGTCTGGGGGTACGAGAACAACCACGGATCCTTCGGTCAGTTCACCCTCGCCCGAGACGTCCAGATGCACCGCAAGCCCGACTCCCTGCCCTGGGACGTCGCCGGCGGTTTCCTGGTCAGCGCCGCCACCGCCTACCGGCAACTGTTCGGTTGGCCCCCCAACACCGTCCGTCCCGGCGACCCCGTCCTCATCTGGGGCGGCGCCGGTGGTCTGGGCACGTCCGCCATCCAGCTCGCCCGCCAGGTCGGCGGCAAGCCGGTCGCGGTGGTCTCCACCGAGGAGAAGGCGAAGCTGTGTCGTGAACTCGGCGCGGTCGGCACCATCCTGCGCACCGAGTTCGACCACTGGGGCCGGGTGCCCGACGAGAGCGACACCCAGGCCTACGCGGAGTGGTTCCGCGGTGTACGGGCGTTCGGCAAGCGGTTCTGGTCCGAACTGGGGGAGCGGCGTTCTCCCCGGATCGTGTTCGAGCACACCGGGGCCGACACCCTGCCCACGTCGCTGTACCTGTGCGACAACTCCGGCATGGTGGTCATCTGTGGTGCCACGTCGGGGTTCCAGGCCGACATCGATCTGCGTTTCCTGTGGATGCGCCTCAAACGCCTCCAGGGTTCGCACTTCGCCTCGCCCGCCCAGTGCCGCATGGTCATCGACCTGGTCGAGAACGGTCAACTCGACCCGTGCGTGACCAGGGTGGTGGGGTTCGACGAGATCGGCGAGGCCCACCAGACCCTGCGGGACAACCGTCAGCCACCCGGGAACATGGTCGCGCTCGTCAACGCGGCGCCCGGCCAGACCTCGCTCGGCTAGGTACTGTTTTTTGAACGGGTCAGGTCACGGAGCCAGATCCGGATCGAGGCCACCTGCACGGTCCCGTCGAAGATCGCGGCCCGCTTGTCATAG
>NZ_QOCZ01000146.1 GCF_018207095.1 Nocardiopsis sp. MG754419
GGGGTCGTGGGGGCGGGGACCGGCGTCGGATCCGAGGTCGTGTCGGTCGTGCCTCGGACGACGGTCCCCACTCCGCGCACGGCCTCCACCAGCCCCTCCCGACGCAGCGCGGCGAGCGCCTTGGTGGCGGTGGCCATCGCCACCCCCCACTCCCGGGTGATGTCCCGCGTCGAGGGCACCCGGTCCCCCGGCCGGAGTTCTCCGGCGTCGATGCGTGTGCGGATGTCGGCGACGATCCGCGCGTAGGGCGCGCGGCCGTCTTCCGAGGGCCTGGACATCGGTGTCCCCTTCCGGTCACTCCACGAGCGCTCAGAGTGTACTAGTGCACGCGTTGCCGGCGAAGTACACGGTCATCGACCGGCACCCCTCCCACATCGTCGAGAGCACTAGTGCACTACCCCTTGAAAGCCCATGAATCATGGCTTGCACAGGCATCTCATCATGTTTATGGTGTACGCGTACAGTGCATCACCCCACCGGGAACGCACCCGTCGCGCCCGGTTGCGTACGACGTCCACACCCGCCCCACCACGGTCCCCGCCGGAGGCCACCATGTCCCACACGTCCCTGTCCGCACCCCGGACCCCGGGCACCGCCCACAGCCCGCTCCCGCCGGACCGCCGGTCACTGGCGCCGGACCTGGCCCGCGGCGTCATGCTCCTGGTCATCGCGCTCGCCCACACACACCTGTTCACCGTGCTCATCGGTGGGCCCGAGACCATGGCGTCCACGGCGGACCGGATCGCCACCGCGGCCACCGTCATGTTCGTGGACCTGCGCGGCTATCCGATGTTCGCGGCGTTGTTCGGCTACGGACTCGCCCAGATCCACCGACGCCGCAGCGCACAGGGACGGGAGTGGCGCTGGACGCGCGGCCTGTTGCGCCGACGAGGATTCTGGCTGCTCCTCCTCGGGCTCCTGCACGCCGCGTTGCTCTTCCCCGGGGACATCCTGGCGGTCTACGGCGTGGTCGCCCTGCTCTTCGTGGGGGTCCTGCGGTTCCGCGACCGGACACTGGTGATCCTGGCGCTGGCCTGGCTGCCCCTGGCCGCGGTCGCCCACGCCGTGATCAACGCCGAGGTGGTCATGTCCGAGCAGGGCATGCCCACGCTGCCCGACGGCCTCGTGCCCGAGTTCCTCTTCCGCGTGGCCCTGTTCGCGGCCATCTCCGTGATGATGTTCCTCAGCACGGTCGTTCCGTTCCTGCTCGGGATCCTCGCGGCCCGCCACCACGTCCTGGAACGGCCCGAGGACCACCTGCGCCTGCTCCGGGTGACCGCGTTCGTCGGCATCAACCTGGCCGTGTGGGGCGGGCTCCCCCTGGCCCTGGTCAAGACGGGCGTGTGGGCCGACGCCACCTCTCTGGACGTACTCGTCATCTCGCCGTTGCACCAGGTGACCGGATACGCGGGAGGCCTGGGCTACGCGGCGCTCATCGCGCTGGTGGCCCACCGGCTGTCCGCACGGCGGGGGCCGGTCACCGAGGCCCTGGCCGCACTCGGTCAGCGCTCCATGACCTTCTACCTGTCGCAGTCCGTGGTGTGGGCCGTACTGTTCGCCTCCTACACCCTGCACCTGCAGTTCACGTCCCCCGCCCTCGGCGTGCTCCTGGCGGTGGCCGTGTGGGCGACCACGGTCGTGCTCGCCGACCTCATGCGCCGCCGGGGCATGCGCGGACCGGCCGAGACGGTCCTGCGTCGTCTCACCTACGGCCCGTCCCGCTGAGCGCGCTCGGGACCGAACGGGCCCGAGGGCTCAGGACACCCCGTGCCGTGCGGCCACCGCGTCGATCTCCGACGTCAGCGCACGGCGCCGGGCCACGCCCAGGAAGGACGCCTCGACCCCGTTGCGGGCCAGGCGCACCAGTCCCTCGGCACCGACCAGCTCGTGCGCGATCCGGTACTCGCCGGTGAGGTCGCTGCCGAACATCGTGGGGTCGTCACTGTTGAGGGTGACCAGCAGACCGGCGTCGAGCATGGCGGGCAGGGGATGGTCACCGATCCCCTCCACCGCGCGGGTCCGCAGGTTGGAGGTGGGGCTGACGTCGACGGGGATCTGCTCGTCGACCAGCCGGGCCACCAGGTCCGGGTCCTTCATGGAGTCGATGCCGTGCCCGATCCGCTCCGCGCCCAGGACGTCCAACGCCTCCCGCACCCGCACCGGTCCGCCGTGCTCACCGGCGTGCGGCAGGCTCGCCAGGCCCGCGGCCCGGGCCCGTCCGAACACCTCGGCGTAGGGCTCCAGCGGGGACTCCACCCCACCCACCCCGAACCCGATCACGCTCGGCGGGCCGTCCCGCAGCACCGCGTCCACCGTGCGTTCGGCCGACTCCACCCCGAAGTCGGCGGGGAAGTCGGGGATCCACCTGAGCCGGATCCCATGGTCGCGTTCGGCCTCCACCCTGGCCTGCTCGATGCCGTCGAACACCACCTTCGCCGGCACACCGCGCATCAGATGCGTGTACAGGCTCACGTGGACCTCGGCGTACCGCACGTTCTGCTCGGCCAACCGCCGCGCGACGACCGAGGCCAGCAACGCGAAGTCGGCCTCCTCGCGCAGAGTGCGCACCGAGGCCAGGTAGACCTCGATGAAGTGGGGGAAGTCGGTGAAGGCGTACCACGCGCGCAACTCGTCGAGGGTGTCCGGGATCCCCTCCACCCGGTGCCGTTTCGCCAGCTCGAAGAGGGTCTCGGCCGGCATCGAACCCTCCAGGTGGACGTGGAGCTCCACCTTGGGCAGAGCGTCGACGAGCGACCTGGCGGCGGCGGGGGAATCCTGCGACATGACGGCGACCTCGGGGTGCGGTACGGGTGTGGTCCGACTCCGTAACCTACGGGACGCGGCCCCCCGCTCGGGAACCCGGGACCACCGCCGTCACCGCCCCTCCCGGGCCGGTGCCGCCACCCCGCGCGGGACGGCCGCACTCGACCCCGGAGCCCGCACGCACCGCCACCACGACGGCCGCGCCTCACCCCGAGGCGGTGGCCCGCACCGCGAACGGCACGGGCCACCACGCCCCGAGGGGCGCGTCGGTCACACCGAGGGAAGGCCGCCGTCGACGCTGCGCGGCACACCGAGCGGGTTGTCGTTCCGCAGCTCCGCGGGCAGCAGGGAGTCCGGCACCGACTGGTAGGTGACCGGGCGCAGGAACCTGCGGATCGCGGTTGCGCCCACCGACGTGTGGCCGGGGGCCGTGGTCGCCGGGTAGGGGCCACCGTGGGTCATGGCGTAGGTGACCGCCACCCCGGTCGGCCACCCGTTCCAGAGCACACGACCGGCGACCGAGGCGCCGAGGGCGAGCAGGGCCGGGGCCACCGCGTCGTCCTCCTCCCCGTGCACGGTGACGGTCAACTGCCCGTGCAGGGCGCCGCCCACCTCCAACAACCGCCGTTCGTCGGAGTAGGTGACCACGAGGGTCGCCGGACCGAAGCACTCGGTCAGCAGCGCCTCGGAGTGCTCCAGCAGGGAGTCCAGGTCGGTCCGCAGCAGGGTCGGCGACCATCCCTCGTCGGTCCGGCGCCCCTGCACCAAGACCTCCGTGGCCGAGTGCCCGGACAGGTCGTCCAGCCCACGGCCGAAGCCCTCGGCGACCCGGTCGTTGAGCAGTGGCGCGGCCGCGCGTCCCTCGAAGTCGGAGACCAGCGCGTCCAGCTTCGCGCCCTCGGGGACGAACACCACCCCGGGCTTGGTGCAGAACTGGCCCGAGCCCATCGTGGCCGAGCCGGCGTAGCCCTCCAGGATCTCTGTGCCGCGGGCGGTCATGGCCGCGCGGGTCACGAAGACCGGGTTGACGCTGCCGAGCTCCCCGTAGAACGGGATGGGGTCGGGTCGCGAGACCGCCAGGTCGTACAGGGCGCGCCCACCGGGGATGGAGCCGGTGAAGCCGACCGCGCGCGTGGACGGGTGGGTCACCGCCCCCTTCCCGGCCTCGAAACCGCTGACCAGACCGAACACCCCTTCGGGGGCACCGGCCGCGGCCAGGGCCGCGACGACGACGTCGGTCGTGCGCCGGGCCAGCTCGGGGTGTCCGGGGTGGGCCTTGACCACGACCGGGCAGCCCGCGGCCAACGCCGAGGCGGTGTCGCCGCCCGCGGTGGAGAACGCGAAGGGGAAGTTGCTCGCCCCGAACACCACGACGGGGCCGAGGGGGACGAGGATGCGCCGCAGGTCCGGTCGCGGCGTGCCCCAGTCCGGGTCCGCGGTGTCGACCGTGGCCTCCAGGTACGCGCCCTCCTCCAGAAGGTCCGCGAACAGACGCAACTGGAAGGTGGTGCGGCCCAGTTCGCCGCGGCAACGCGCCTCGGGGTAGTGCGCCTCGGCCATCGCGACGGGGACCAGGTCCTCGGCCGCGGCGTCCAGGGCGTCGGCCACGGCGCGCAGCATGCGGGCGCGCTCGGCCGGGGTGATCGCGGCGAAGAGGGGCGCGGCCGCGGCCGCGCGCTCCATGACGGAGTCGAGTTCCTCCGCCGTGGTGTCGGGGATGTCCGTGGTCATGCCTGAGCCTCCTGGAGGGTGGATGTGCGAGCCACACCCCCACCATGCCATGTGCCGACTGCAAACGATTGCAGTGGGGGCCGCGCGCGGGCACCCCCGCATCCGTCGCACGGGGCGGACCGAGGCCCGCCCGGAAGGAAAACCGCGAACCCGGGTTCGGCACGCGACAATCCGACTACCGACAGCGACACCGCGCGGAACGTCCGACGAATGACCCCGGTTTCCCGCCGGCCGATCACCCGCTTTCACCTGCAACGACAGGGGAAACAGCGGAATCGGTCCGCGGTCGCCGCCACCCCCGGAACGAAACCGGAATTTCTTCGGAACCAGGTGAATACGGAAAGGCATCCTAGAGGATGTGACGACGAATTCCCGAAGCTCAACGCCCCCGCGCCCGCGACGGTCCCCGGAACCGAACCACGGGACCGCTCCCCAGCGTGAGAGCCGTGGGCCTGCCCGAGTCGCCCACGACGAACTCGCGTTCGCGCAGGCGCCCCTGCGCAGGCTCCCGGCGCAACAGCGCAGCATGGTCCGGGTCCAGCGCATGCTCGACTGCTGCGCCGAACTCCTCGACGAGGTCGGCTACGACAACCTGTCCACCACACGTATCGCCGAACGGGCCGGCGTGGCCATCGGCTCCGTCTACCAGTTCTTTCCGGACAAGAAAGCGATCACCCAGGCGCTCGGACTGCGTTTCCTCGACCAGTTCGGCACCCGGGTCACCGACCGCCTGGCCGACGTCTCCTTCACCCACTGGACCGGCGCCGTCGACACCATCATCGACGAGTACATCGACATGCACCGCAACGTGCCCGGCTTCCGCAGCCTGCACTTCGGCGACATCGTGGACACCCGCCTGCTCAGCGGCGGCACCGACAACAACCGGGTGATCTCGGTGCGCCTGCGCAAGATCGTCGTGTCCGTCGCCGGCATCCCCGACAACGACGAACTCGACCGTGCCCTCGACGTGTCCGTGGAGGCCGCCGACGCCGTCCTCAAGCTCGCCTTCCGTGACACCCCCGAAGGCGACCCGGCACTGGTGCACGAGGCCAAACGCCTCGTCAGCGGTTACCTGTCCCACTTCGCCGAACGCGACGGAGGTGAGCCTCCTTGGTAGTCGCCGCGTCCGCCCTCACGACACCGCGCACCGGAACCGCGGCGGGCGTGCCCTTCCTGGCCCTGCCCCCGGCCGTGGCGACCACCGCCCCGGCCCCACTCGTCCTCGGTCTGCACGCCTTCGAACCGCCCCGCAGCGAGTCGGCCCTCGCCGGAACCCTTCCCATGGCCGCGCTCCCGGCCTGGCGGGTCCACCTCGGTCTGCCCCAGTTCGGCGCCCGGCTGCCCGACGGTGGTGTCCCGGAGATCAACCGGCGCGGCGAACACGACTACCTGGTCGAACTCTTCGGTCCCATCGTGGAGGGGGCCGCCGCCGAACTCCACGGTGTCGTCACCGCCCTCCGCTCCGCCCTGCCCATCGCGGACACCCCGGTCGGACTCGTGGGGGTCGGGGCCGGAGCCACCGCCGTCCTCTTGGCCCTGGCCGAACGGCGCCTCCCGGTCGGCGCGGCCGCCGTCATCAACCCGATCATCGACCCCACCCTCCTGATGGCCGCCCGCGAACGCCGCACCGGCACCCCCTACCGCTGGAACCCCCGCTCCCAGAACACCCGCGGCCGGATGGACATGAGCGCACGGACCGCCGAGATCGTCAGGGACGGCACGCCGTTGCTGGTCGTGAGCGGAGGCGAGGACGATGTGTGCCCGCCCGACCACGGGCGCGCGTTCCACGCGGCGCTGGCGGCCCGCGCCCCCGGGAACATCGGAGGACGCGCCGACGACCATGCGCTCCGTCACATCGTGGTGCCGGACCTGGCACACTCGATCGGACCGGAACCCGGCCTCGAACCGGGACCGCTCACGCCCGCGGGGGTCCTCACCGATCGGGCCCTGACCGAGTGGTTCCACCGGCGCCTCCCCCTTCCCCCGCAGGTCCGGCAGGATCCGGCGGGCTGAACGACACCGCCCCGGGGTCGGCCCCGCCGTTCGGACGGCCGCTCCCCGACGTTCACCCGGGGCACCCCCGAGGCATCCCTCGTGTCCGGCTCCCGGCCACCGGCGCGTCAGACGGCGCGCGTTCCATGGGATCATCCAGTGGCGACCGCGCCAGCGGTCCCACCTGAACCGTTCATCCTTCAGGAGGGCGAACCACGTGACGGAACCGGCACCGGTCTTTGCCAGCGGGGTCGACAACGAACGGTTGAACGCGCAGCTGCGCTTCATCCTGGAAGTGGACAAGCTCAAGCGCGTCCTGCGGCAGAACATGCTGGTGGACGGCTCTCGTCGGGAGAACACCGCCGAACACTCCTGGCACCTGGTGCTCTGCGCCCGCACCTTCGCCGAATACGCGCCCGAGGGCACCGACATCGACCGTGTCGTCGAGATGCTCGCCCTCCACGACATCGTCGAGATCGACGCCGGGGACACCTTCGTCTACGACCACCGCAGCGCCGCGTCGCAGACCGAACGCGAACGCGCCGCGGCCGACCGCATCTTCCCCCTGCTCCCCGAGGACCAGGCCGAACGCGCCCGCGAGCTGTGGGAGGAGTTCGAGGCACGGCGGACGCCGGAGGCACGCTTCGGGCGGGCCGTCGATCGCCTGTCCCCCATGCTCGCCAACTGGCACAACGAGGGCGGCACCTGGGTGCGGTTCGGGGTCACCCGGGCCGAGGTCATGGCCAAGGTCAAGCTGATCACCGAGGGTTCCGAGGCCTTGGGCGCCTACGCGACGGCGCTCATCGACGACGCCGACCGGCGGGGCTACTTCCGCTCCTGACCGGGAGGGCCCGGATGGGGCGGACCGGCGCGGCCCCGCCCGGTGCGCGCGGGACGGGTCAGACCCGACCCAGGAGGATCTGCGCGGCGGCGGTCAGGCCGACGATCACCAGGACCACGCGCAGCGCCGTGGGGCTGAGCCTGCGGCCGAAGTTCGCCCCGAGGTAGCCGCCGACGATCGTCCCGGCCGCGATCAGGCCCACCACGGCCCACGCCGGCGAGGCCAGCACGATGTAGAACACGGCGGCCGTGCCGTTGGCGATGGTGGCGAGCGCGTTCTTGAGGGCGTTGAGCCGCTGGATGTCGTCGTCCAGGGTCGCGCCCAACAGGCTCATGAGGATGATGCCCTGCGCGGCCGCGAAGTAGCCGCCGTAGGTGCCCGCCCCATAGGCGCCGGCGGGCATCAGGACACCGCCGTTGGCGTGGGCCGGCTTCCGCGCCCTGGCCCACTTGGTGATCCGCGGTTGGAAGATGATGAGCACACAGGAGGCGCCGATCATGAACGGCACCACGGCCTCGAAGACGCCGGACGGCAGGTAGATCAGCAGCATCGCGCCGGTGAGCGCACCGAAGAAGGACATGGTCCCGAACCGGATGAGGCGGGTCCTCTGCCCGACCAGCTCACGCCGGTAGGCGATGGTGCCGCTGAGCGTCCCCGGGGCCAGGCCGATGCTGTTGGAGATCGTCGCGGTGATCGGTGGGTAGCCCAACGCCAGCAGTACGGGGAAGGTGAACAGGGTCCCCGACCCCGCGATCGCGTTGATGCCGCCGGCCGCCACCCCCGCCAGGAGAATGGCCACGGCCTCCCAGAGTTCCATCCCACCGCTTTTCCGCTCCGCAGCTCCCCGACCCTCGAGGGCCTGAACAGCCTACGAGACCCGTACACGCGATGATCAGGCCGGGTACGCCCTCACGCCGGTCCCCGCACAGGTGAGGCCCCGCCGTCCGGCGGGGCCTCCATGTTCGAGCCGCCCCCGACCGGCCGCCGGATGCGCGGCGGGCACGGGACGTTCCGGGATCCGGCCGGCTCGGGTGCGTTCCGGGGTCAGCTCGGGATCTTGACGACCTCGTTCTGGATGCGTTCGAAGGCGCTGCTCACACCCTGGAGGGCCTGTCCCATCTCCGCGGGGACGATCCACACCTTGTTGGCGTCGCCCTTGGCGATCTCCGGGAGCTTCTGGAGGTACTGGTAGGCGAGCACGTCCGGGTCGACCCGGCTGGTGTGCAGGGCCTTGAAGACCATGTGGATGGAGTCGGCCTCACCGCGCGCCCGCAACGTCTGCGCGTCGGCGTCCGCCTTCGCGATCACCATCTGCGCCTCGGCGTCACCCTTCGCCCGCAGCACCGACGAGGACCGTTCACCCTCGGCGCGCAGCACCGCCGCCTGCTTCTCACCCTCGGCGGTGAGGAGCTGGGCCCGCTTCTCGCGGTCGGCGCGCATCTGCATCTCCATCGCCTCCTGCACGGAGGACGGCGGCTCGATGCCCTTGAGCTCGATCCGGCTGATCTCGATGCCCCAGTCCCGCGTCGCCTCGTCCAGGACGGACTTCAGTTCGCGGTTGATCTGGTCCCGGGAGGTGAGCGTGCCCTCCAGGTTCATGCCACCGATGACGTTGCGCAGGGTCGCCAGGGTGAGCTGCTCGACCGCCTGGATGAAGTTGGCGACCTCGTAGGTGGCCCGGTAGGCGTCGACCACACGAATGTAGACCGCCGAGTCGACCTCGACCGCGAGGTTGTCCTCGGTGATGGCGGACTGCGGCGGGAAACTCACGACCTGGACACGACGGTCGATGCGTTCACGCACCTGGTCGACGCCGGGAATGACGATGTTGAAACCGGAGCTGAGTGTTCGGTGGAACTTACCGAAACGCTCGACCACGTCCTCCATCGAGTGCGGAACGATACGCACACTGCGCCAGAAAATGATGAGCAGGACGGCGACGAAGAGTGCGACGATGATGATCGATGTCACGGTTACCGGTCCTCCACCGTGTCGGGGAGGGTGACGGTGTTCAGTGGGGACATCTGGGGCGGCTCCGGATCTCCTGGCGGGGTGACAGGCGGCAGGGAGCGGACCACACCCTTGACCGCCCCTCATAAAGCGCGCCGAAATAGAGCGATCCGCTCACTGATCGATGACGCTACCCCATACCCATCCGGGTCGACCACATCCGGACGGAAATAGGAATTACGGACCAGAGGATTTTCGCCGTAAACACATCCCCAACCACTTCCGTCACAGAACCGCCCCGGTGGCCATGGCCACCGGGGCGATCAGGAGGGAGAAGTTCACGGAAGGGGGTGAGGGGTGCGCGAGCACGCGACGCGGGCGAGGAGCCCCCGATCGGCGCGGCGCCTCACACGGCCCGGGCCGTCCAACGGCCACCGTCACGCTCCACCTTCAACGGCAACCCGAAGACCTCGCTCAGGTGCTCCGCGGTCATCACCTCGTCCAACGGGCCGGCGTGCACCGCCCGACCGTCGCGGATGAGCAGCCCGTGGGTGAACCCGGGCGGGATCTCCTCCACGTGGTGGGAGACCACGACCAGCGCCGGCGCGGCCTCACTGTCCGCGAGCTTGCCCAGGCGGCGCAGTAGGTCCTCGCGCCCGCCCAGGTCCAGCCCGGCCGCGGGCTCGTCCAGGAGCAGCAGCTCGGGGTCCGACATCAGCGCGCGGGCGATCAACACCCGCTTGCGTTCACCCTCGGACAGGGTGTGGAAGGAGCGGTCGGCGAGCTCGGCCACCCCCCAGTGCCCCAGAAGCGCGCGGGCCCGCCCGTAGTCGGGGACCCCGTACTCCTCACGGAACCGGCCCAGGTAGCCGTAGGCGGCGCTCAACACCAGGTCGAGGACGGGGGTGTCCTCCTCGATCCGCGCGGACACCGAGGCCCCCGCGTAGCCGATCAGCGGCCGCAGCTCGAACACGTCCACGCCCCCGAGGTGTTCCCCGAGGATCTCCACCTTGCCCGCGGTGGGATACAGCTGGCTGGAGGCCACGTTCAGCAGGGTGGTCTTGCCGGCCCCGTTGGGGCCGAGGACGACCCAGCGCTCACCCTCCAGCACCGACCACTCGACGTCCTCCAGCAGAGAGGCCCCGCCGCGTCGTACCGTGACCCCGTTCAGGCCAAGAACTCGCCCGTCCATCATCCTCCTTCTCTCACGTCCCACGCCGGTGCACGGGCCGACCTACCCTGAAGTAATGCATCTGACGTCCGCACCACTCGTCGCCTGGGGCAACTCCTGGCTGTCGGGACACGTCGGGTTGGACGACGCCGTCGACGCCGTCGAACGTCGAGGCGGCCCCAACCTGATCGGGACAGTACCCCCAGGAGACCTGCCCTTCGACAGCGGCGTACCGCTGCGCACCGCACTGGTACGCCTTCGTGGCCTGGGGTTGTCCGCGTTCCGATTGGCGTTGCCCACCTGGGGCGACCCCTGCGGTCTGATCGGCCCGGCCGAACTCAACCAGGCGGCCATCGAGGCTCGGGAAGGGGTTCTGGTCCAGCTCGCCGAACGTCAGGTGGGCCTGGTGCCCTCCGTCGACCAGCGTGGTTCATCCTACTTAGGCGTTTCGTGGGCTCCGTATCCGGCGCATGACGGTATTCCGCAGATGCCCGACCTCGCCGACGCCGAACGGCGACTCAAGCTCACCCTGCTGCGGGTCGCCGAACAGCTCCAGGGGGTCGACGACATCGCCTCCTACGCACCGTCCGTCCACCGCGCGCTGGGGGACCTGGGCGACTCGGGCACCCCGCCGCTCGCCTACGGATACCCGAAGCGCGCCCACCGGGTGGCGGCCCAGGCCGAACGGCTCGCCAAGGTGGTGGAACTCGCCGAACCCGGGTCGGGGCGCGGCCTGAACGCCTACCAGGTAGAGCTACGGGCCCAGGCCCTGCGCGACCTGGACGGAGTGGTGCGGCGCGCCCTGATCGCCGCGCACGCCGCCATAGAACTGTCCTGACCCCGATGCGGCCCCACACCCGAGGCCCCTCTCACGGGGCCCGGGGGGCGGGAGGAACGTCCCTGCGGGCCGGGAGCGCGACCTCGGCGTGCGGGCTTCCGGTGGAGGCTCGGGAGCCGGGGGGTGGTGCCCCGGAGCGGGGAATCGGCGCCGGTCGCACCCCCGCGGGGGGATGGTCCGGAGCACGGCCGGATGGGACCCTGGGGTCGGGGGCGGGAAGACTCCGGGACAAACCAGGGGCGTCACCTGATCCGGGAGCTCACCGAACGCGTCGATACTGGTGGGTGAGGCCGTTCCCGGCCGACCCACCGAGGAGGAGAGCCGTCATCATGCAGCCCGATCACATCCGAGCTTCCGACACGGACCGGGACCAGGTTGCCGAACGGCTTCGGGAGGCGCTGGCCGAGGGCCGTCTCAGCCCCGTCGAGCACGAGGAGCGCCTCGACACCCTCTACAAGGCCAAGACCATCGGTGAGCTCGCCCCCATCGTGTCCGACCTGCCCGGCTTCGGCGCGCACGGCCCCGCGGGCCTGAGCGTCACGGAGCGCGCCGACGGCACCGACGGCATGGAGGTGCTGGGCAGCGACGCCCGTGACCTCGCCGGACAGAGCAAGGGCTCGGAGAACCTGGTGGCGGTGTTCGGCGCCGCGGAGCGACGCGGACGGTGGCTCGTCGAACCCCGCACCAACGTGTCGGTGCTCTGCGGCGGTGTGGAACTGGACCTGCGCGAGGCGGTCCTGAGCAAGCACGAGGTCACCATCCAGCTCGCCGTCATCCTCGGAGGAGTGGACATCACGGTGCCGCACGGCGTTCGAGTGATCAACAACACGTCGGCCATCCTCGGCGGCACCGACCTCCACGGCACGGATCAGGTCACCGACCCCAACGCCCCGGTCGTACACCTGACCGGAACCTGCATGCTGGGCGGGGTCGACGTCAAGGCGAAGAAGGTCAAGAAGAAGCGCAAGGGCAAGCGGGAGAAGTGACCTCGCTCGCACCCTGGGCGCCGCCGGGACACGGCTATCTGTCCACATAGTGAACGAGCTGCGAAAACCCCCTCCCCTACCCGTCACAGGCATCTCCCGGCCGAGTACCGTGGACTACGCCATGAGTGATGAATCCACGTTGTTGGTAACGATGACCGGGCACGACCGTCCTGGTATCAGCGCGCGCCTGTTGAGCGCCCTCTCCGTCTTCCCGGTGACCATCGTCGACCTGGAGCAGGTCGTCCTCGGTGGGCGCCTGGTCCTGGGGACCGTCTTGGAGGTGGACGAGAAGGTGGCCCCCGGGGTGAGCCACCAGCGGGTCTACGAGGAGGTCCGCTCCGCCCTCGACAAGACCGCGGTCGACCTCGACATGGAGGTCGAGTACGCCCACGGCAACGGCCGGGTCAACTCCACCGGTGAGGCACGACTGCACGTCACCGTGCTCGCCTCCCCACTGCGTCCCGGAGCACTCGGCGCCATCACCTCGTGTGTGGCCCGCTCCGGCGCGAACATCGACCGCATCGAGCGGCTGTCGGCCTACCCGGTGACCTCCGTGGAGATGGAGATCTCCGGGGGCAACGCGGACCAGCTCCGGGCGGAACTGGCCATGGAGTCCGCCACCCAGGGCGTGGACGTCGCCGTGCAGGCCGGCGGCCTGCACCGGCGCAGCAAGCACCTGGTCATCATGGACGTGGACTCGACCCTCATCCAGGGCGAGGTCATCGAGCTCCTCGCCGCCCACGCCGGCTGTGAGGACGAGGTCGCCAAGGTCACCGAGGAGGCCATGCGCGGCGAGCTGGACTTCGAGGAGTCGCTCCGCCGCCGGGTCGCCCTGCTGGAGGGCCTGGACGCCTCCGCCATCGACAAGGTGCGCGAGGAGATCCAGCTGACCCCCGGCGCCCGTACCCTGGTGCGCACCCTCAAGCGCCTGGGCTACGAGTGCGGCATCGTCAGCGGCGGGTTCACCCAGATCACCGACGTCCTGGTGGAACGCCTCGGTCTGGACTATTCCGCGGCCAACACCCTGGAGGTCGTCGACGACCGGATCACCGGGCGGCTGCTCGGCCCGATCATCGACCGCAAGGGCAAGGCCACCACCCTGCAGCGGTTCGCCGCGGAGGCCGGGGTCCCCCTGAACCAGACCGTGGCCATCGGCGACGGCGCCAACGACCTCGACATGCTCCAGACCGCCGGCCTGGGCGTCGCCTTCAACGCCAAGCCCGTCGTCCGCCGCCAGGCCGACACCTCGGTGAACGTGCCCTACCTGGACGCCATCGCGTTCATCCTGGGCATCACCCGCGAGGAGATCGAAGCCGCCGACCTCGCCGCCGAAGCCCACGACTAGACCTCACCGAACGACTGTCCACAGGCCACGGCCCGCCGGCCGGCGGTGACCGTGGTTCCTGTGGTCTCCTCGATATCGGGGGGTCTCCGCTTTCCGGCGGTCTCGTGCTGCCCAGGGTCGGATTCCCCGCGCTCCGCACTCGCGTTCCGAGGCACAGGTGGAATGCCCGCAGGGGAGGTCCACCGGTTCCTCGCTCAGACCCATGGTGTCAGGGGCGATCGCGAACCTCGCGCCGCGTCCATTTCGATTCTCGGTCGGCGAAAACAGCCGTCCGGGCGAAAGGGGGGACGCATGTCCCAGACGTGATCGAGGGTGGCCACCGGGGACGCGTTTCACCCGGATCGCCTGGTGCGGGTGGTTCGTTGCTCTGCTCAAGCCGACGGGTACGCAGCCGATGAGGGCACCGGGGGCAGAGTGGTAATCGGGCCGGTCACGGCCGAACACGGGCCTGTGAGGGCCCTGTGGGTCCCGACCACCGGGCGCCCTCTCCGCGAACCGCCGTCGCAGCCGAGCGGAACGAAACGGAACACCACACGGCAGAACCCCACCCGTTTCCGGGCACAAAAAAAGGGGGGCC
>NZ_QOCZ01000147.1 GCF_018207095.1 Nocardiopsis sp. MG754419
GCCATGCTGACCCAGAGCGACGGCGAGGCCGAGGCGGTGATCGCCGACCGGGTCAAGGGCGCCGAGCCCGTGGGTACCGTCATGGTCGCCGACCAGGAGCGGGAGACGTCTGCGCCCCGAGCGAGGGCCACGATGGAACCACCGGACCTCCCCCATGGGGCCGCATCCTCACGGCACCGTTCGGTGCCGATCCCGCGGCCCCCACCTCGCCTTCATTTTTGATAGTTAACACTCACTACTTTATGGATGTCAAGTCGGATCGTCTCCAAGGCCGGGAGAGGGACCCACCGACCGCCGACGGTGACGTCCCTCCCGGGGCCCACCGTGCGACGCCCCGGACCCCACGGCCGGCCGGTGCGCACCCGACACACCCGAGCGCGGGTCACGTCGGCCGCCCCGACATCCGTCACACGGACCCCGAGGCGCTCATGGGAGAGGGGGCCGACGTGCGCGCCTGCAGGACACGCACGTCGACCCCCTCCGAACTCGAACCGCCGGCACCCCGGGAAGGGCACGGCCGGCCCGTGTTCCTCAGAGCCTCAGCCGTGCTTCGGCCCGTGTTCGGGTGTGCCGGGGTGGGACGGGAACCGCAGACCCCCGTGGTTCGCGGCACGGGCTCTAGGCGTCGGCTTCGAGCTTGGCGATGCGGTTGTCGTACATCTTGATGAATTCGGGGCGACCCCGGTGGGCGACCTCGTAGGCGCGCAGGTCGCGCACCTGCTCGATGGTGAGTTTGCGCAGCCGCGCCCGAATGGACGGCAGGGTGAGCTCGTCGTAGGTGGGCACCGCCAGCTCCTCGGCCTCGGGGGCGGCACCCTTGCGGACCTTCTCCAGGACCTCGTCACTGGCGACGGTGGTGTGGGCCTCGGCGACCGTGATCTCCTCGGCCAGGGCGGGGCCGTCCTCGGGGACGTCCTCGGTGGCGGGGCCGGCGGGCTCGCCCCGGGGCTCCTCGACCAGCGTGGTGGTCTCGGAGGCGTCGGTGTCCTGGGCGGGGGCGTCCGCGCCGGACACGGGCTCGTCGGCGGACGCCGCGACCTCGGTCGTCTCGGTCGTCGCCGCGGGGGCCTCCGCGACGGTGTCCTCGGTGACCTTCTCCTGCGGAGCCTCGGCGGTCTCCTGCTCCGCGGTCTCCGTGACGGGGGTCGCGTCCTTCTTCTCCGGACCGGTCGTGGCGACCGGGTCCTTGCGCCCGAAGATACCCTTGACCAGGGTGATCAGCTTCGTGGCGATGGTCGGGTTGGACATAGGACGGGGGCTCCTGATGCTCTCGGCGTTGGGCCGGCGGCGCGCGTCCAGCAAACCAGGCAGGGCCGAGTTGAGGGCGAACCGCCTCATAACTGATGCGATGGTGAACCAGGATAGAGGAGGGAGGAACACCATGAGCAGGTCGGAAGTGAACGATTTCGCCACGTCGCGGCCCAACCGGGTACGTTCTGTGGCGAGGACATCACCCGACCATGGACTCCACCCTGGGTGTGCCCGGTCCGGTGCCGTATCCCACACCCGCTCCCACAGCCCTCGATCGCACCTAGGATGTACCCCATGACTGCGATGACGACTGCCACGAACCAACGCCGTGTGCTCCTCGCCAACCCCCGGGGCTACTGCGCCGGCGTCGACCGAGCGGTCATCACCGTCGAGAAAGCCCTCGAGCAGTACGGCGCTCCCATCTACGTGCGCAAGCAGATCGTGCACAACACGCACGTCGTGCGCACCTTGGAAGAGCGCGGCGCGATCTTCGTCGAGGAGACCGAGGAGGTGCCCGAGGGCGCCATCGTCGTCTTCTCCGCCCACGGCGTCTCGCCCGCCGTTCACGAGCAGGCCGAGCAGCGCAGCCTCAAGACCATCGACGCGACCTGTCCGCTGGTCACGAAGGTCCACAAGGAGGCCAAGCGCTTCGCTTCGGAGGATCGCGACATCATCCTCATCGGCCACATCGGGCACGAGGAGGTCGAGGGCACGAGCGGTGAGGCCCCCGAGCACATCCAGATCGTGGAGAGCCCCGACGAGGTCCACAAGGTCCAGGTCCGCGACCCGAACAACGTGTCCTGGCTGTCCCAGACCACGCTGTCGGTGGACGAGACCCACCAGACCGTGGACGCGCTGCGGGAGAAGTTCCCGAACCTGCTCGACCCGCCCAGCGACGACATCTGCTACGCCACCTCCAACCGTCAGGACGCCGTCAAGGCCATGGCGCCCGAGTGCGAGCTCGTGATCGTGGTGGGCTCGGACAACTCGTCGAACTCCGTCCGTCTGGTCGAGGTCGCCCTCGACGCCGGCGCGGACGCCTCCTACCTCATCGACAACGCCTCCCTGATGGACGAGGCCTGGCTGGAGGGCGTCACCACCGTCGGTGTGACGAGCGGCGCGTCCGTGCCCGACATCCTGGTGCGCGAGCTCCTCGACAAGCTCTCCGCACACGGATACGGCACCGTCACCCCGGTGACCACCGCCGACGAGACCCTGACCTTCTCCCTGCCCAAGGAGCTCCGCCGCGACCTGCGGGCCGAGTGAGCGGCACGGATCACGCGACACACGACGGGCCCCGGCGAACCAGGAAGGTTCGCCGGGGCCCGTCGTCGTCGGCGTGGTGGACGAGGTGTCGTCTCAGCGCGGCGCGGTGAACACGGTCCGGTCCGCTCAGCGCCCGTCGGTGCCGGCGTCGTCCGGGGCCTCGGTGTCCGTGTCCTCCGTGTGCGGGGCCTCGGTGCCCTCGTCGTCGTTCTTCTCCGGCACCGGGTGGGTCTCCAGGTGCTCGGCCAGGACGGCGAACTCGTCGAGGGAGGTGCTGCCGGAGATGATGAGGGTCCGGTCGTCGCCCCGGCGGACGATGGCCCCCCAGTCCTCGGCCTCGTACTGTTCCCACTCCTGGTCGGCGACCATGACGGTACCCACGGGCTCGGCGCCCTTGACCCGGTCGGCGATCACCGCCTCGGCCTCGCCGTCGCTCTGGGTCAGCATGGCACCCCGCCGGAAGGTCCTCGGAGGGCGCCGTGACCTCGTAGTCGGCGGCCTGCCGCATCACCTCGATGTCCCGGCGATAGTCCACGGTGGGGATGCTCTCGCCCGTACGCGTGGAGACCACGAACGACATCACCAGAAGGATGCCGACGACGATCCCGAGGGAGATGGCGTAGTTCTTGAAGGTGGCGCTGGCCCGGCTGTACTCACTCATGTCATGACCAGCTTGCCCCAGGTCCGGGTCCGCTTCGACCCGGGGTGCGTTTAGTGACCCTCGCCCCGGGCCGAAGGTCAGGGCGTCTCGGGCCCGACGTGACGTCGGTTGCGGGGCTCCAACGCGGACAGCAGACCGGTGATGTCGTCGGCGAGTCTGTGGGCGTCGATGTCGTCGCGTTCGACCACCTCGGCGACGGCCAGCAGCATCGAACCGCTCACCACGATCAGCAGTGCCTCGTCGACCGGCTCGTCCGCCTTGCGGAACAGCGCCACGTTACGGTCGGTCCACTGGGTGAGCCGTGACCGCAGTTGGTGGTCGAACCCGGGCGGGCCGTCGCCGCTGAAGAACAGCCGCGCGGTGTCGCGTTCCTCGATGCAGCCGAGCAGGTAGGCGTGGGCCGCGATGTTCATCAGCCGTGTGGGATCGCTCTCACCCCCGGCGCGGGCCTCACGCACCGCCTCGTGGGTGCGGTCCTGCTGACGCTGCTGAAACTCCTCGTACAGGGCGACGTAGAGGTCCGCCTTGCCGGTGAAGTGGTGGTAGAGGCTGCCCACACTGGCGCCGGCGACCGAGACGACCTCGCTCACTCCGGCCTTGGCGAACCCCACGGTGTGGAACACCTGGGCCGCCGCCTTCAGCAGGGAACTACGGGTGGCCGCGCCTCGCGGCGAGACCCGCGTGGGCTTGTCCGTCTTGTCCACTGTCACGCCCTCACTCCTGTCCGGGTCCACGCCAGGGTAGACCTTCGTCGGCCCCCCGAGCGCGTCCGCGTCCCCCTTCGACGCGCCCCACCCGTGATGACCAGGGATCACCCGGGGTGACTACCCTAAGACGTGCATCCCACCCTGTTCCCTGACGGAAGGTGTCATCTCCATGTCGCAGCCCGGTAGTCCGACCGCGCAGTCCCCGGCGCCCGACCGCAACCTCGCGCTGGAGCTGGTCCGCGTCACCGAGACCGCCGCGCTCGCCGCGGGCCGCTGGGTCGGCAAGGGTGACAAGCTCGGCGCCGACGGCGCCGCCGTGCGCGGGATGCGCCACATGATCAGCACGGTGTCGATGAACGGCACCGTGGTGATCGGTGAGGGCGAGAAGGACAACGCCCCGATGCTCTACAACGGCGAGCTCGTCGGCGACGGCGGCGGCCACGACTGGGACGTGGCGGTCGACCCGATCGACGGGACCACGCTGGCGGCCATGGGCATGCCCAACGCCATCGCCGTGATCGCGATGAGCCCGCGCAACACCATGTTCGACCCGTCGGCGGTCTTCTACATGGAGAAGCTGGCCACCGGTCCGGAGGCCGCGGACATGGTGGACATCGCCGCCCCGGTCGCCGACAACATCCGTGCGGTGGCCCGCGCCAAGAACAAGTCGCCGCAGGACGTCACCGTCGTCATCCTCGACCGTCCGCGCCACAAGCAGCTGGTGCAGGACGTGCGTGACGCGGGGGCCCGCATCAAGTTCATCAGCGACGGCGACGTCGCGGGCGCGATCATGGCCGCCCGTCCCGGGACGGGCGTGGACCTGATGCTCGGTATCGGCGGTACCCCGGAGGGCATCATCACGGCGTGCGCCATGAAGTGTCTGGGCGGGGTCATCCAGGGGCGCCTGTGGCCCAAGGACGACGAGGAGCGCCGGAAGGCGATCGGCGCCGGGCACGAGCTGGACCGCGTGCTGTACACGGACGACCTGGTCTCGTCCGACGACGTGTTCTTCGCGGCCACCGGGATCACCGAGGGTGAACTAGTCGGCGGGGTCCGTTACGAGTCCAGCGGTGTGATCACCGACTCCCTGGTCATGCGCGGTCGCAGCGGCACCGTGCGCCAGGTCCGCAGCGAGCACCGGCTGAGCAAGCTGTCCGCCTACAGCGGGGTCGACCTCACCTCCGCCCCGGAGTAGACCGGACCCGCGACACCGGCGCCGCCCGTGCGGCGCCGGTGGTGTTCCTCCGAACCTCCGGCGCTCGGAAGGCGTCACAACCCTCGGCGGCCACGCGGCCGACAGACCCTTCCTCGCACCACCCTCGTCGGAGGCCCGATGTCCCACCCAGATCCCCCGCAGCAGCCCCGGTGGCAGCCGCCGCAGTATCCCGGACAGGCGTTCCCTCCCCCCGGTGGTTTCGCCCAGGGACCTCCTCCGCAGGGTCCGGGCGTGCCCGGGCCGCCCTTCCCCGGCGGCCCTCAGGGTCCCGGCCACCCGCCCTACGGAGGACCGTACGCGGGCGCCCCCGTACCCCCCGGGGGTGATGGCGGTCGGCGTCGGTGGCTGATCCCCGCCGCCGCGGTCACGGCCGTCGTGGTGATGGCCGCAACGGTCTGGGCGACGGTGTCGCTGGTGGGTTTCGGCGGCCCGCAGCCCGAGTCGGTGCTGCCCGCGAACGCGCTGGGCTTCGCCAAGGTCGACCTCGACATCGACGGTTCCCAGGCCATCGACCTGTTGCGCTTCGCCGACCGGCTACCGGACGAGCTCGGTGAGGAGTTCGAGGGGGTGGAGGACGAGGACGACACCGCCGCCCCCTTCGCCGAGGTCTTCGCCGACACCTACGACCTGGAGGCCTCCGAGGTCGAGGGCTGGATCGGGCGGAAGGTCGGGGTGGCGTCGTGGCCCACCGACAACACCGACTTCGCTTCCGAGGGCGGAGTGGCCTTCGCGATCGCGCTGGCGGTCGAGGACGCCGGGGCCGCCGAGGCCCGGTTCACCGAACTCTCCGAGACCCACGGGCTCGCCCACACGATGGTCGACGACTTCGTGGTGTTCTCCGAGCACCCGGCGGCGATCGACGACTACCACGACCAGATGTCGGCCCACGGCGACCTGGAGAGCGACGACGTCTACAGCGGTGACCTCGGTGACGTCCCGAGCGGCAGCATCGCCCTGGCCTGGGTCGACCTGGCCTCCCTGGCGGGAATCCGCCCGTTCCGGGAGCAGCTCGCCACCGAGTTCGGCGCCGCCGGCACCGTCCAGGGCCGGATGACCGCCTCCTTCCGGGTCACCGGGGAGTACCTGGAGGCGCGGATGGACGTGTTCGGGCTCTCCGTCGAGGGTGAGGACCTGAGCTGGCTGGCGGAGGGCACGGGGGCGGGTGTGGAGGCCATGGGCGGCCTGCCGGAGAACACGACCGTGGCGCTGGGCGGGAGCGGTCTGGACCGGATGCTGGCCGCCGCCTGGGAGAACGACGCGTTGCCGCTCCTGGACGATCAGGACCGGCGTGCCATGGAGTCGGACCTGACCTCCGTCGGGGCACCCCCGCCGGACGGGTTCACGTCCCTGCTCGGTACCTCCACCGCCGTGGGACTGTCCGACTTCGACACGGGCGGCTACGGATCCTCCGTGGATCCGACCGTGGTCTTCCGCGCCGTGGACGGTGACCCCACCGCGCTGGCCGCGTTCGTCGACGAGGTCGTGGCACCGCCCGCCTCGACCGGCCCGCGCCCCACGGTGACCGAGGACGGTGCCACCGTGGTCGTCGCCACGGGAGGCACCGGCGGGGCCGTGCTCGCCGACGACCAGGTCTTCCAGCAGACGATGGCCGGCATGGAGGACACGGTGGCCGCGGCCTTCGTGGACGTGCGTCGGGCCCTCACCCATGAGGAGGTCCGCGACCCCGAACAGTGGGGCGCGGTGGGCGTGGCGCTGAGCGTCACCCAGGACGGCGACCGTGCCGCGTTCGAACTGCGGTGGGCGCCTAGCGGCGGCTGACCGCCCGGGAGCACCGCGACGGCGCGGCGGGGGTCGGTCCCCCACCGCGCCGTCGCTGTCGGGGCGCCCGGGGCGCCCGCCCGCGCGTCCGGTGTCAGTCCACGACCCGGCGGCGCATCTGGAACGAGGCCAGGTTCCACATGAGGAACGCGAACCCGGCGAGCACGGCCACGTGCAGCAGGGCCGCCCCGGGTCCCAGTCCGCCGAAGACGGAGCCCCGGATGAGTTCGACGGCGTGGTAGAGCGGGTTGGCCATGGCGGCGGCCTGGACCCAGGCGGGTAGTTCGGTGACGGGGAAGAACGTGCCCGCCACCAGGAACAGAGGCGTGAACAGGCCACTGAACACGTAGTCCATGGAGCGCACCGAGCCGATGACCGCCGAGATCCAGATGCCGAAGAGCGCGAAGGCGAAACCGGCGAGGAAGGCGATGAACGGTACGGCGAGCATGCCGGGCCCGGGGCGCAGGCCGAAGCCGATGGCGACGAGCAGCGGCACGCAGCCGTAGACACCGGAGCGCAGGGCCAACCACAGCGCCTCGCCGGTGACCAGTTCGCGCACGTCGACGGGGGCGGCGAGGATGCCCTCGTAGGTGTGCAGGAAACGGCGTTTGATGAAGGTGTTGATGACGGCGGGCATCATCGACTGGAACATCACCGACACGGCGACGATGCCGGTGCCGAGGAAGTCGATGTAACTGAACCCGGCGAGGGTGCCGATGAGGGCGCCCATACCGAAGCCGAAGCACAGCAGGTACAGGGTGGGTTCGACGACGGCGGCGAAGGTCGTCGCCCGCCACGACTGGCCGTAGAGGATCCATTCCCTCGCGACCACGCCAAGAACGGCGTCGGCCTCGAAGCGCCCCGGTCGGGCATGGCGTTCCGGGCGGGCGTCCGCCCGCTGCTGCGACAGGCTCATCCGACGTTCTCTCCGGTCAGGGTCACGAAGACGTCCTCCAGGTTGGCGGCCCGACGCTCGGGTTCGCCGAGGCGGTCCCGGACGGAGTCGGGGAGTTCCTCGGCCCGCAGGACGGACAGGCTGGTGCCGGTGCGTCGGGTGCCGAATCCGTGCTCGTGGACCAGGCGTTCGAGGTCGGTCAACCCGTCCCCGCCCTGGGGCGTGTACTCCTCGACGGTGGAACCGGCGTACTTGGCGACGAGGTCGACGGGCGTGCCGCGCTCGATGACGCGTCCGCGGGCCATGAGCGCGACCTCGTCGGAGAGGCGTTCGGCCTCCTCGATGTAGTGCGTGGACATCAGGACGGTGACGCCCTCGTCGCGCAGTGCGGAGATGACGCCCCACAGGTCCTGGCGCACCTGGGGGTCCAGCCCCACGGTGGGCTCGTCCATGAGGACCAGTTCGGGTCGGTGCAGGAGCGCGCGGACGATGAGCAGTCGACGGCGCATGCCCCCCGACAGGTCGTCGACGAGGGTGTCGGCGCGGTCGCTCAGTTGGGCCAGGCGCAGGGTGCGTTCGATGGCCTCGCGGCGTCGTCGGCGCGGGACGCGGTAGAGGTACGAGAACATGCGCAGGTTCTGCTCGACGGTGAGTTCCTCGTCGAGGTTGTCGTGCTGGGGAACGACGCCCATGCGGGCGCGGGCCCATTTCGACTCGGCGGGGATCGCGTGGTCGAGGATCCGGATCGCGCCCTCGTCGGCGACCGCCTGGGCGGTCAGCATCTTCATGGTGGTGGACTTTCCGGCCCCGTTGGGGCCGAGCAGTCCGAGGACGATCCCCCGGGGCACCTCCAGGTCGAGGCCGTCGACGGCGGTGAGGGAGCCGAAGCGCTTGACGACTCCGCGGAGCTGGATCGCCGGTACGAGACTCCCGGGATCTGGTGTGGTCATGGACCCACGGTAGGCAGCGCGGAGCCGGTTTTCCACTGGTTTTCCGAGCGGATCGTCCGTTTCTCGGGGAGCCGATTTCGACCATTGTCGAAGAAGGTCCGCACCGTTCATAAAACGCGCGCGGGACCGAACCGTACCATCAGTCCATAATCAACCGAAAACAAACATTACTGTTGAGCGCGAGATCCGTCAACCCTCCAGGTCAGCACCCTTGTTTTGGGGAAAGCTTCCTTTTCTGAATCTTGTCTGTATAGTCGCCAACCACACCTTTCGGGTGGGCTGGAACCCCCGTGATCCCAGTGTTCGCGGGCTGCCCGAGAGGTGGTCCCTCCAGCCCGGACGACCGTGCGGGTTCGCGACCCGCACGGCCCCCGCAAGTCCACGACTCGAGGAGAACCCGATGAGGTTCGGACGACTCGCCCGCTCCGCCGCCGTCCTGGTGGCCGCCCCCGTCACCATCGCCGGTCTGGCCGCCGCCCCGGCCCAGGCCCACGGCACCCTCGGTGATCCGATCAGTCGGATCGCCGCCTGCTACGCCGAAGGCCCCGAGAGCCCGCAGTCGGAGATGTGCGTCCGTCTGGTGGAGGAGAACGGCACCCAGCCGCTCTACGACTGGCACGAGGTCAACATCGCCAACGCCGACGGGCAGCACCGCGAGATCATTCCCGACGGTCAGCTGTGCAGCGCCGGTCGGGACAAGTACTCCGCCCTGGACAACCCGGGTGACTGGGCGAGCACCGCCGTCACCGAACTGCCCTCCGGCGCCGACCACACCTTCGAGTACACCGCGGCCGTGCCCCACGCGGGTTACATCGAGTACTACGTCACCACCGACGACTGGGACCCCAGCACCCCGCTGACCTGGGATGAGCTGGAGTCGGAACCGTTCGCCGTGGACGACCAACCGGTCGCCGAAGACGGCACCTACACCATGACCGCGCAGCTGCCGGAGAAGAGCGGTCAGCACCTCGTCTACACGATCTGGCAGCGCACCGACAGCCCCGAGGCGTTCTACAGCTGCTCGGACGTCACCTTCGGTGGTGAGAGCGCCGCGGTGGCCACCTCCGCCGCCGACACCGAGGCGTTCTCGGTGGACCCGGCCGCCTACGCCGATCTCGACCACGCCGACCACGCGCAGGACGAGGACACCGTGACGACCGGGACGAACGACTCGGCCGAGACCACCGAGAGCGACACCGAGGACGCCGGTGAGACCGACGCGGCGCCCGTCGCCGACCACGGCTCGCACGCCTCCGGCGGCACCGAACTCGCGGCGACCGGCAGCGCCGTCACCGCTCTGTTCGCCACCGCCATCGCCCTGATGGCCGCCGGCGCGGCCGCCCTGCACCTGGCCCGCAGGCGCCGCGGCACGGTCTGACCGTGCCCTCCCCCGGTCGCCCGAGGCGCGGACGCGCACCCACGGCGCCGGGGTCGATCCCCGGTGGCCCCGGACACGGTCGCGTGTCCGGGGCCACCGGCCCGCCCGGACGGGGCCACGGAAAAACCGGTTGCCGTGGAGACCACGGGTCCGTAGCGTCGAGGGGTCGGAACAGGAATGCGGACCGGGGGCAGGACACCCCGGATATGAGGACAGGTGGGTATGGCCCGGAACGCGCCGAGCGCGCCTCACGACCACGCGGTCCCGCGTCCGCCCCGATTCCTCCGGGTGGACTGAACCGGAACCCCGTCCGAGCCCCGCTCGGCGCTCTTGCTGACGAACGCCACACCTTTTCGGCAAGGAGTCCCCGGGTGTCCATCACCGAACCGAACTTCACCTGTCTGCTCTGCGGTCTGACGGTGTCGCCCCGCGAACCCGACGGCGACGAACGCGACCACTGCCCGAGCTGCCTGACCTCCCGCCACGTCCACGACCAGCACGACGGCGGGGCGACCGACTGCGAGGGGCGCATGACACCCCTTTCCATCGTCGTCTCCTCCGACGGCCGGTGGCGCCTCGTCCACCGCTGCGCTCGCTGCGACGAACTGTCCGAGAGCGGTGTCACCACCGACGACAACCCGCTCGTCCTCATGCGGATCGCCGTGCGACCCCTGGCCGCACCGCCGTTCCCGCTCGACGTGCTCGGGCGGGTGTGAACGTGGGGCGCCATCACCATGGGGGCCGTCGTCGCCCCCAACGCCGCAAGACCGTGCTGCGCGACCGGGGCGAACGGGGCCGTGGCTCCGGGCCCACCGCGGCCACCTTCCGCTGTTGCGGGTGTCGCCTCGACGTGCCCGGACGCGCGCCGGGCACGGCGCACAGGAATCACTGCCCGCACTGCCTGACGAGTCGACATGTCGATGATCGGGTCCCCGGTGACCGCGCCTCCGACTGCGGAGGACGGATGGCGGCGAGCGGCGTCTTCGCCCGATCGGACGGGGAGTGGATGCTCCTGCACCGCTGCGTGTCCTGCGGTGAACTGAGCGCCAACCGGATCGCGGGCGACGACAACGCGCGCGCCCTGGTCCGTCTGGCCGTGCGACCTCTCAGCGTGGCCGGTCACGCCCGTCGGGCCCTGGTCCACCTGTGACCTCCGCGGGTCCGGAGCCTCACGTGGGCACCGGGCCCGCGGCCGGCCCGGGTGTGGCCCGGCATCCGTGGCGCCGGGCCGGGGAAGGGGGACGTGCCGGGGCCGACCGTCGGCCGGGGGACACGCTGCGCCGGTCCCACCGGGCGACGCGCGGCGGGGTGGGGTCCACCGCGCACGGTCTAGGGTCGGGGTGTGAGCGAGGACGTGTCCCCCGCCCTCATGAGGGCCTCCAACAGTGACCGCGAGCGCGTCGGCGCGGTGCTCCGTGCCGCCGTGGCCGACGGCCGACTCGACATGGAGGAGTTCGAGGAACGCATGGTGCGCGCCGAGGAGGCGCGCACCCTGGGCGAACTCCCCGCCATCACCTCCGACCTGCTGCCCGCCGAGGAGCAGCCCATTCGGCTGGACCCCCAGCCGATGATCGGGGTTTTCGCCCGGGAGTCCCGCAAGGGGCGGTGGGTGGCCCTCGGGGGTGAGTACGCGGTGGCGGTCGCCGGCCGGGTCGAGGTGGACCTGCGCGAGGCGCTCCTCGTCCACGGACACACCCGCATGACCGTCACCGCCGTCCTGGGCCGGATCGACGTCCGGGTGCCCGACGGCGTGGAGGTCCGGGTCCGGGGATGGTCCTTCCTCGGCCGGCGTTCCACCAGCACACGGCCCAGCCCGTTGTCGGACCCACCGGTGCTGGAGATCGACGGGTTCTCCCTGTTGGGCATCGTGCGCGTACACGCGCCCCGACGACGGTGGCGGCTCCCCTGGAGCCGAGGCCCCCGCCCCCTCACGCGATGACCTGCGCCGATGTCAACATGACACGTGCAACACCGTGAACCCCGGGTGAGGTGCGATGTGTTCTGCCGGGTCTGGCAGGCTTGAGTTCACAGGTTTTCCCAGGAGAGTTGGGTTGCAATGAGTGAGTTCCGTATCGAGCACGACTCGATGGGTGAGGTCCAGGTCCCGGCGGAGGCCAAGTGGCGGGCCCAGACGCAGCGTGCCGTCGAGAACTTCCCGATCTCGGGCCAGGGGCTGGAGAACGCCCACATCGCCGCCCTCGGCCAGATCAAGGCCGCGGCCGCGAAGGTCAACGCCGAACTCGGCGTGATCGGCGATGACCTCGGCAAGGCCATCCGTGACGCGGCCCTGGAGGTCGCCGACGGCAAGTGGAACGACGAGTTCCCGATCGACGTCTTCCAGACCGGTTCGGGCACCTCCAGCAACATGAACACCAACGAGGTCGTGGCCACGGTCGCCAAGGAGCGCACCGGTCTGGACGTTCACCCGAACGACCACGTCAACGCCTCGCAGTCGTCCAACGACGTCTTCCCGTCCTCCATCCACATCGCCGCCACCTCGGCCGTGCAGAACCGGCTGATCCCGGCGCTGCGCCACCTGGAGAGCGCGCTCGACCGCAAGGCGACCGAGTTCGCCTCCGTGGTCAAGAGCGGCCGCACCCACCTGATGGACGCCACCCCGGTCACCCTGGGCCAGGAGTTCGCCGGGTACGCCGCGCAGGTGCGCTACGGCGTCGAGCGTCTGGAGGCCGTCCTGCCGCGCGTGGCCGAGCTGCCCCTCGGCGGCACCGCGGTCGGCACCGGCATCAACACCCCCGAGGGTTTCTCCGCTCGGGTCATCGCCGAGATCGCCGACAACACCGGTCTGCCCCTGACCGAGGCCCGCGACCACTTCGAGGCACAGGGCGCCCGCGACGGTCTGATCGAGCTCTCCGGCCAGCTGCGGACCATCGCGGTGGGCTACTGCAAGATCGCCAACGACATCCGCTGGATGGGTTCGGGCCCGACCACCGGTCTGTCCGAGATCTTCCTGCCCGACCTGCAGCCGGGTTCCTCGATCATGCCGGGCAAGGTCAACCCGGTGCTGTGCGAGGCCATGTTGCAGGTCTCCTCGCAGGTCGTCGGCAACGACGCCGCGGTGGCCTTCGGCGGCGCCTCGGGCAACTTCGAGCTCAACGTCCAGCTGCCGATGATCGCCCGCAACGTGCTGGAGTCCATCCGCCTGCTCGCCAACGTCTCCACGGTCTTCGCCGACCGCTGCGTGGACGGCATCGAGGCCAACGAGGAGCAGTGCCGCGTCTACGCGGAGTCCTCCCCGTCGATCGTCACCCCGCTCAACCGCTACATCGGCTACGAGGAGGCCGCCAAGGTCGCCAAGCAGTCGCTGGCCGAGAAGAAGACCATCCGTGAGGTGGTCCTGGAGCGTGGGTACGTCCAGGACGGCAAGCTCACCGAGGCGCAGCTCGACGCCGCCCTCGACGTCCTGAAGATGACCAACTCCC
This sequence comes from Nocardiopsis sp. MG754419, assembly GCF_018207095.1. GTDB lineage: Bacteria > Actinomycetota > Actinomycetes > Streptosporangiales > Streptosporangiaceae > Nocardiopsis. The sequence goes on from NZ_QOCZ01000147.1 coordinate 13,544, forward strand.
AGTAGGTCGCCGGCGGACCCTCCTCGGGGCACCTCGCGTCCGCGGGGTGCCCCGAGCACGTGAGGAACCTTTCCCCTCCCGAGGGCGTCGGACCCTGGTACCAGAACACCCCTTCCCCCGGCTTCCCCCGGCCCGCCTCGAGAGAGCGACAGATGTCGAGTAACAGCGAACGCCCGATCGCCGACCGTTACGTCCTGCTCCGTGAACTGGGGCGGGGCGGCATGGGCATCGTCTGGGAGGCGCACGACACCGCGCTCGACCGTGTCGTGGCGATCAAACAGGTGCTCCTGCCCGGGCACTTCACCGAGGCCGAACGCGACGACGCGCACGCCCGAGTACGGCGCGAGGCCAGGTCGGCGGCCCGGGTCAACCACCCCACCGTCATCACCATCCACGACGTCTTCGAGCACGAGCACAATCCCTGGGTGGTGATGGAGCTCGTCGAGGGCGGTTCCCTCCAGGAGATGTTGGCCGCCGAGGGCGCCCTGCCGCCCGATCGGGTCGCCGAGATCGCCGTATCGCTGTTGGAGGCGGTGCGCGCCGCGGACGCCGCGGGGGTGCTGCACCGCGACATCAAGCCCGGCAACATCATGATGTCCTCCGACGGGCGGGTCATCCTCACCGACTTCGGGATCGCCACGGTGGAGGGCGGACCGAGCATCACCCGGACCGGAGCGCTCATCGGATCGCCCGAGTACATGCCGCCGGAGCGGCTGGAGGGCGCGCCGGCCGACCACCGGGGCGACCTGTGGAGCATCGGCGTGACCCTGTACGCGGCCGTGGAGGGCTCGTCGCCGTTCCGGCGCGACAACATCACCGCCGCCATCGCCGCGGTGATCTCCGCGCCGCTGCCGGCGACCACGCGCGCCGGCCGCCTGGAGCCGGTGATCTCGGGACTGTTGGAGCGCGACCCGGACCGCAGGCTCACCGTGGAACAGGCCCTGGGCCTGCTGCGGGACCACCGGTCGGGTACCGGCGCGTCCGCCGTCGCCGGTGTTCCGAGCGGGCCGAGTGGCCCGCAGGAGGCCCCCGAAACGCCGGAGGAACGGCCGCACGAGGCACACAGCGGGGGTTACCCGGGCCACCAGGCGCACAGTGGGGGTTATCCGGGCCACGAGGCGCACAGTGGGGGCCACCCGGGCCACGGGGCCGACAGCGGCGGCCACCCGGGATTTGACACGCACAGCGGCGGCTACCAGGGGCGCGCGCACGACGCCGGTTACTCCACGGGCCACCATCACGGAGGCGGCTACTACGCCGGCGGGTCCTACCCGAACGCCGGGGCGTACGCCGCTCCCGCCACGCCGCCGCCGGCGCCGGAGCGTCGGTCCCGCAGGGGCGTCGTGTTCGGGCTGGTGTCCCTGGCGATGGTGCTGCTGTTGGTGGCCGGGCTCGTGGTCTTCCTGGGCACACGCGACACGGGCCCCACCGTCGCCGGCTCCGAGGGCCAGGACGAGGGCCGCGAGGAGCGGCGCGACGACGGCGCCGGACAGAACGAGGCGCCCGTCGCCGCCCACGGGACCCCTCCCGAGTACGACGAGGACGACCTGCGGCCCTACTCCTCGGAGTGGTTCACCATCTCCCACCCCGGCGGTTGGGAGGTCGGCGAGGAGGCCCTGGAGAACTCCTACGCCTCGTTCATCGCCCCCGGACTGGAACACCAGGTCGAGGTGGACGGCTGGGAGGAGACCGACTTCACCGGTACCAGCGCGGAGTTCCTGGCCGAGTCGCGGGGCGGCACGGACATCGACGGGGACGTCACCCGTGACTACACGGTCCTGGACGAGGAGGACTTCGACCGCGACGACTTCGAGGGCGGTCTGGCCGGACTGGACGTCGCGTGGATCGAGGCGGACCTGGTGAACGACACCTGGGACGACCCCGAGCGCCGCTTCTGGGCGTACGCGGTGATCCTGGAGCAGGGCGATCACCGGGTGTTCTACCTGGTCACCGTGAACGTTCCCCGGGAGCAGGCGGGCGACTTCGACGAGGTGCACGAGGACGTCATCGAGACCTTCACGCCCTTGCAGTGACACGAACGGCGACGGCCCCGTGCGGAGATCTCCGCACGGGGCCGTCGGTGTTCACGGAGCCGCTGGTGCGCCCGGCCTCGGGCCGAGGCGCCGGTGGGCCCGGGAACGCCGGTGGCTAGTACCAGCCGACCGACTGGGAGTGGGCCCAGGCCTCACAGGGCGTGCCGTAGCGGCCCTTGATGTAGTCGATGCCCCAGGCGATCTGCGTGGCGGGGTTGCTCCGCCAGTCGTCGCCGTGGGTGGCCATCTTGCTGCCGGGCAGCGACTGCGGGATCCCGTAGGCGCCCGAGGAGGAGTTCTCGGCGCTCGGGTTCCAGTTGCTCTCCTTCTCCCACAACGGCTCCAAGCAGCCGTGGAACTCGTCGGAGCCCCAGCCGTTGTCGAGGACCATCTGCAGGGCGATGCCCTTGGGGTCGCCCGCGTACTCGGCCGGAACCTCCTCTTCCTCCTCTTCTTCTTCCTCCTCCTGCACGGCGGAGCCGGTGGCGGAGGTGCTGAGCGCGCCGGCGCCCTGTGCGGACTGACGCCGTTCCTGGGCCTCGTCGCGCAGGGACTGGAGCTCGTCCTCGGTCAACTGCTCGGAGGCGGCGAAGAAGTCGTCGCTCTCCTCGGATTCTGTGTCGGCCGCGGGTTCGTCGGACTCGGGCACGGCCGCGCTCGCCGCCATCTCCGGGTCCAGGCCGTCGTCCGCGAAGGCGGAGACGGCGAACGTCGCGCCGGCGACCAGGGTCGCCGCACCGACCGCCGCGGTACTGCGCAGCGACATGCGGTTGAGTAGCACGATTGCCTTTCCCAAAAGGGGGTTTAGGGCAGGGAAAAACCTATTAATACCAGTTGTTCGCCTGAGAGTGGGACCAGGCCCCGCAAGGAGTGCCGTAGCGGTCCTTGATGTAGTCGATCCCCCAGGCGATCTGGGTGGCCGGGTTGCTCCGCCAGTCGTCGCCGTGCGAGGCCATCTTGCTGCCGGGCAGCGACTGCGGGATCCCGTACGCCCCGGAGGAGGGGTTCTCCGCGGTGTGGTTCCAGTTGCTCTCCTTCTCCCACAGCGGCTCCAGGCAGCCGTGGAACTCGTCGGAGCCCCACCCCTCGTCGAGGACCATCTGCAGGGCGATCTCCTTGGCCGAGCCGGAGGGGACCGCGCCGCCGCCGGATCCGCCGCCGGAACCCCCGGACTCCTCGGAGGCCTCGGGGGTGGACTCCGGTTCCGGTTCGGGTTCGGCGATCTCGCTGCCGCTGCCCGAACCCGAACGCGACGCGTCCGCGACGGCCGCGACGGCCAGGTCGCGGGCCTCCGAGCGCCGGTCCTCGCGCTGCTGCTCGTCCTCGGTGGAGGCGTCGGCGAAGAAGTCGTCCTCGGGGG
>NZ_QOCZ01000148.1 GCF_018207095.1 Nocardiopsis sp. MG754419
CCCCGGACCGGGGGAGGGCACCGGGCCGCCCGCCCCCCGACCGGCGCGGATCCGCCTGCGAGCCACCCCCGTTCTGACCGGCGGCGCACCGCTGACCACCACGCGCATGACCGTGGACGCCCTGTTCGGCGACGCCGTGGACGGTCGCCTGTTCACGACCGACCTCCACTGCGGTGGCACGGCCGAGGCCGTCCTGGACGTGCCCGAACCCGACGGCGCGGTGTGCGGTCTGCTCGCGCTCCTGGTACGGGAACTGGTCACCGTCCCCTTCGACACGCTCGGCGCCGGTGAGGGCGTCGGGCATGGTCGCCTCCTCGTCACCCGCGCGGCCCTGGTCGTCCACGGCGGCCCCGACCGTTCCATCACCCCCGACGGCGGTGATGGAACGGTCGACCTGACGGCGGCGTTCGACGACCCCGACGGGCGGGAGGGCCGCCTCGTGCGCGGTTGGCTGCGGACCCTGCACACCCGGCTCACGCAGGAGGGACCGACGTGAACGTCCACGCCCACGAACCGCCCGACCCGGTGGGAATCCGTGTCGACCGGCTCACCTCCGGTCAGGTCGACGCCGTCCTGACCGACGTGTTCGTCCACGGCCGTCGTTGCCGGGTCCTCGACGAGGCCGCGGCCGACGTACCCCCCGGACCACAGTGGCTCCTGGCCGAACTCGGCGACGGACGCATCACCGGCGCCTGTCCCGAGGACCGCTGGCGGCGCTCGGACCAGCCGCCCACCGCCCACCTGTCCGCGCCGCCGCCGGACCCCGACACCGACCGGTGGCGCATCCTGGAGGTGCTCGTCTTCGCCCCGCACGCCCAGGTCCGGCTGGGGGAGGGCGCCGCCTCCGGCTGGATCGGCGTGGACACCCCCGGTGATCCGCCGCCCTGGCTCCGCCCCCGCGACCGCTCCTTCCTGCTCCTGGGGTGGGCCGGGAGCGAGCCCCGCCGAGCCCCGGAGACGGACGCGCCGATCTCGATCACCCGCGAACCCTCGGGCACCCAGGCCGTGCTCCCGGTGGCCTGGACCGACTTCTCCGGCCGTCTGCGCGCCCTGTCCCGGCCGGATCGGACCGCCCTGGAGAGCACCGGTACCTGGCTGACCGTCCGGGAGTACTGGGCGGCCGACCCCACCACCGGCGCCGTCGGTGTGGCCTTCCACCGGCTCACCGGCATGTGCGCGGGCACCAAACCCACCGGACCGGAGTTCGACGTGGGCACCGGGGACAGGATCGAGGAGCGCTGATGGTGGACCCCCGACACGTCGCCCCGCGCGTGGTCCCCGACCGCGCCGGGCCCCCCGCCCACCATCGGGCCACGGCGCCCTACGGGCTCGTCCGGCTGGCCGAGACCCCCGTGCCCGCCTCCGTCCTGCACCCCCACCACGACACCGACGCCCTTCTGCGCTCTCACGAGCGCACCGTCCCGGGCACGCACACCGGTTGGATCGACCTCACCCTGACCACCCTGACGCCCACGTTCGTCGGCCAGACCCGCGACGGTGGCGGGGTGACACGCTCGGCCCGACTCCCGTACGGCGACCGTGCGCTGCCCACCGTCCCCGGTTCGACCCTGCGTGGTCTGATCCGCAACACCGTCCGCATGCTCACCGGAGGGGAGACCGGGCCGGTCAACACCCCCATGCTGTTCTTCCGCGCCCCGGTGCGCATCGACCCCGACGGCTCCGCGGGGGCGCGGTCGACCCGGACCCGACACGTGACGGCCCGGCGGCACGCCCACTACCGTCGGCGCCGCGCCGGACTGCGCACAGGGCAGGGGTTCCTGTACCGCTCACCGGAGGACGGGCGCTGGTACGTCGTGGAGGTCGCCGCGACCGCGCTCGCGGCCGAACCGGGGCGCGCGCTCAAGGTCTCCTTCCCCGTGCTGCGCGAGAGCGTGGCCACCTGGGACTTCGGCGTCGAGGACTTTCCCGACCCGCCGCGCGGCGCCGCCTACGTGCCCACCGCCCACGCCCAGCACGGACGTCTGCAACACCGCTGGGTGTACGCGATCCACCACGAACGGGGCGTGGTCGCCGTCGCCCCCACCGAGGAGGAGGCGCGGGCCCACGCGGCGGTGCGCACCCGCCGCGGCGGGGTGATCCCCGCGCTGTTGGTGTTGACCGGCGCGGCGGCGGGGGAACGGCGCAACGCCTACCTCTTCCCCCGGCCCACGGAGCTGGACGAGGGCCGCCACCGGGTGCCGGAGGCCCTGCTGGAGCTGTTCGAGTCGGCCGAGCAGATCACCGACTACCAACGGAAGGCCTTCCCCGCCACGCTGTCGGCGGACGGTGGCGACCCGGGCCGACCGCCGGTGGCGGGGACCCCGGGAGGCGGGCTTCCCCGGTACGGCCCCGAACCGGTCTGGTTCGACGCGGACGCCTCCGGTCGGGTGGTGTCCTTCGGCCGCTCGGGCGGCTACCGGATCGCGGTCGGTGACGACGACCCCGTCCGCCGGGCCCTGCCCCCCGAGGTCGCGGGCCCCCAGCACGGCGACCACGACCTGGCCGAGCGGGCGGGGCGCACCGTGGACGTGTGCCGCGCGATGTTCGGAGATACCGACGTGTTCGCCGGGGAGGCCGGCGCGCTCAAAGGGCGGGTCCGGTTCGGCAACGCCGTCGCCGCGGACACCGACGCCGACCTGACCGACCCCGCCCATCCCGACGGAACGGTGCTGCGGGTCCGCCTGTTGTCCCCGCAACGCGGCTGCTTCGCCAACTATCTGGTGCAGGGACCCGGTGCCGCGCAGGGGGACCGTCCCGACATCGTCACCTGGTCGCACGAGGGGGACGTGCGACTCGGCGGCTACAAGGTCTACCTGCACCGGCACCGCGCCACCGACGGCCCGCACCCCTACGACGCGCGCGCCCGTGAGGAACTGGGGGTGGAGCTCCCGTTCGCCGAGGGGGAGGCGTCCCCGCCCGGCCCCACCCAGCGGGACGTCGTGCCGCTGCGGGCCGGCGTGGTGTTGCGTGCGCGGATCACCTTCACCAACCTCACCGACGCCGAGCTCGGCGTTCTGATGCGGGCCCTGCTGTTGGACAACCCGGTGGACGGCGGTGACCCGACCGACCCCGAGCACGCGCACAAGGTCGGGATGGGCAAGTCGCTGGGGATGGGCAGCGTGCACCTGCGCCCCGAGCTCCACCTGGTGGACCGCGGAGCCCGCGCCGCCGACCTGTCCCTGCGCCCCGACGCGGGGGTGGTCCGCGCCTCCGAAGACCGGGTCCGATCGTTCCTGGACGCCTTCTCCACCGCTCTCGTCGGCCATCGTCTCTCCGGCCCCGCGAGCCCGGAACGGTGGCGCGAGGTCGACCAGGCCGGCGACGTGTGCCTGGCGACCCGTTGGCGGGGACGCCTGCCGTGGGAGGACACCGCGGTCATGTCCCTGCGGCGGTTCGCCGAGTACCCGGTGCTCCCTTCCCTGGTGGAGCGGTTCCGTCGGGCGCCGGGATGACGCGCACGCGGTCCGGCGGCACCCGCGCGGGCCCGGGGCGACACGGCCTACGGTCGCGACCCCGGCCGGGAACCGTCGATGGTCTCGGCGAGGGCGTCCAACAGGTCGGCCCGCAGGTCCGGGTCGTCCTGGGCCCCGTGCCACCGCTCGGGGACGGCCGGGCCCCGGGTCAGTGACCGCCCGAGAAGGACGTCGAGCGTGCCCCGCGGGTCGGCGCCGAAAGCCTCCCGGTACGCGCTGGCCTCGGCGGTCAGCTCGCGCCCCAGCCAGGACAGCCACCGCCGTTCGGCCACGCCCAGGACCTCGCGCCGGGGGCGGTCGTCCTCGTCCGGTCGGGGCGCGGGAACGGGGTCGTAGGGAGCGCTGCGGGCCCGTCCGCGCGCCTGCTGCACCAGAGTGAAGTGGCCGGGCATGAGCGTGGCCATCCGGGACAGGACACCGGTGAGACGGCGGGCCACGTCCTCCCCACTGAGTTCGGGGAGCAGTCGACGCAGCAGGAGTCGTCGACGCTGGTCGGGGGTCCGCCCGGGGTCGGCGTCCCGGCCCGAGGCCAGCTCGGCCATCTTGCGCAGCAGGTAGTCACCGGTGGCCGTGGAGACCAGGGGAGGTTCGGAGGCACCGCCGAGCCGGCGCCCGCGCAGGTCGGCCACGGGCACGACGCTGCCGTCCTCGGTGAAGGAGACGGACTCACCCGACGTGATGTCCTCGGGCAGGTCCGCGGCGGGGTTGCCCCATCCGGCGGTGAGTACCAGCAGGGCCAGGGCCTCCTGCTCGACCACGTCGGTGGCGACCCGGGCCACGTCACGACGCTGGGCCCAGCGTCGGGGCCGTTCGGAGAAGGCGCTGCGGTCCTTGCCATGGGGAGCGGGGTGCGGATAGACCCGGCGCAGGTTCTTGTACGAACGGTCTCGGCGGACGTCGTCCAGTGCGTCGCGCAGCCGGTGCGCGGCGGTGCGGTCCACCCCCTCGGGGGAGGGCAGCGCCCGGGCCATGCGCAGCGCGATCACCCCGTGCGGATCACCACCGTGCTCCGGGCACGGGCAGTGTTCGACCCACAGGTCGATGTAGTCCCAGAACTGCTCGGTGTGACCGGCGCAGCCCTGAGCGGTTCCGTCTGTGGAGCAGGGGCCGCATCCCAGCGCGCGGGTGAACACGCGCAGGAAGGTGGCCGACCCGTACAGCTCCCAGGCGGAGCAGTGGTGCTCGCTCACGAACTCTTCTCCCCGGATGGTCCGGGGCCGGGACGCTTCCCCAGCCCTTCCGGGGAAACGCGTGCTCGAGTCGGGAGCGGTGGTCGACACTCCTGCGTCAACGGGAGGTCACCCAACAAAATAGGCCCTCTGTGTGCGGAAAGTCAATTTTTGACGATCGCCACTAAAAGACCGAAACGTATTCTTGATTCTATTATCGGGCATAAGAAATCAGAAGTCACATAAACAACACGGGTCGCTCTTGCGGTCCGGTCGCGCGGGTGTCCGAGAGACTGCGATGAAGGCCTGGGAGCGGGGTACGTCGCACCGGTCGGACGCCGCCGACCGGAACCGGAAGGTGAAGGACACAGGAGGTCCGACGTATGAGGGTGATCAACCTGACACCGCACGAGGTACGGGTGGTCGACGCGCAGGCGCGGGTGATCCGTACCTGGCAGAGCGCGCCCCGGCCCGCCAGGGTCGAGACGGACCGGGTTCGGCTGCACGTGCTGGACGGGATCCCCCTGCTCTCGGAGGAGCGCACCCGCGCCGCCAACCTGCCCGATCCCGAGGACGGCGTGTGGTACATCGTCTCTTCCGTGGTCAGCTCCGCCCACCCCGAGCGCCGCGACCTCCTGGTCCCCTCCGACCTGGTGCGGGACGGCAAGGGGGTGGTCACCGCCTGCCGATCCTTCGTCATCACGTCCGGGTCCGCCCACGAGGGTGCGGCGGCCCGAACACCCCCGCGACCCCCGCTTCCGCGATGAGTAGGGTGAGAGCGCCGCCGAACGCCCGGAAAGGACCGAGGAACGGTCCCTTTCCCCGGGCGCGGGAAAGGACTCCGTGGACGTACCCAGCACAGCCGTCGTCCTCGTGGGGCGCAACCCCACCCCCGCGCTCCTGGCCTCGCTGACGCTGCCCGTCCACCACGTGCTCCTCGTCAGCAGCGACGGCACCGTGCCCGTCGCCCGCCGCGTCGCCGCCGCGGTGCACCACCTGCGCGACGACCGCTCCGCGCGCGTCCTCGCCATCGGCGCGGACCCCCACGACCCCGACGCGGTCACCGCCCTGCTGGACCGGATCCGGGAGGCGCTCGCCGGAAGACCCTGGTACCTGGACTACACCGGCGGCACCAAGATCATGAGTGTGGCGGCGGCTCTGCACCACGAACGCGCGCACCCACCCGAGGCCCACCGCCTGCGCCGCTACCTCGCCCCGCACAGTGCCCCGCCCGAAGGCCTCGGCGTGGACCTGGCGACCCTCGCCGGGATCCACGGCGCGCGCTGGGAGGAAGAGGACGACCCCCCACCGGTGCGTCGCTACCTCGCCGGGGGCGAGGCCGCCCTGCGCCGGGCCCACCCCCGGCTGCCCACTGGTGAGATCAACGGGATCATCGCCGAGGGGCGTGTCCTCTCCCATCTGCGCCTGCTCACCCGCGGTCGACCCGACACCGAGGTCCTGGGCGCGCGCCGCGTCGTCGACCCCTACCGGCCCGGTGGCTCCATCGCCGACTTCGACGTCCTGCTGCGCCACCGCCACCGGGTCCTGTGCGTGGAGGTCAAGAGCCGCGCGGAGGACGTCGTGGCCCGGGCCGGTTGGACGGTGGCCAAGGCCCGTCGGGTCTTCGGTGGGGCCACCCGCGTCCTCTTCGTCCACACCGGGCCGATCGTGGACGACCTGCGCGAGCGTCTCAGCGCCTACAATCCGGCCCTGTCGGCCCGCAACGTGCACGTGTGGCACGCGGACGCGTTCCTGGAGCGGGTGACCTCCTTCGACGCCCTGTGCCGCGCTTTCCTCCCGGCCCTGGGCGACGAGCATCCTCGCTCTCCGGCCTCACCCGAACCCCTGGCCCCCCGGCCCTCGCCGCCCCGGCACCCCGAGGTGGGGGAGGAGCCCCTGCTCGTCACCCCGTTGGGCGGTAGCCGGCTGGGCGCCCTGACCGCGTTGCACGCCCACCGGCCCTCCCGGGCGCTGGTGCTGCCCTCCAAACAGAGTCTGCGCGCCAACGTGAGCGAGGCCGCGGCCCGCACCCTCTACGCGGTCGAACGCCCGGGGAACCCGACCCCCGACGCCGACACCCTGCGCGCGGAGGGGTACCGGGACCGGGTGCGTCTGGCCGCCGACCCGGTCGACGGGTTCGACCCCGAAGCCGTCGCGGCCGCCGTGGGCGCGTGGATCACGCGCGAACGCGACGGCGCGCGTCCCGTCGTCGTCGACTTCACGACCGGCACCAAGGCGATGAGCCTGGGACTGGCCAAGGCCGCCCTCAACGGTGGAGCCTGCGCCACCTACCAGTCGGCCCACGACCGGTCCGTGGTGTGCCTGCGCCACGGACGCCACCGCCTCGGCGGTCGGGCGGGTCCGGACTGGTCCCTGGTGCTCGGCGGGTACGCGCCGCTGGAGTCGGCGTTGGCCACGAAGGTCGAGGGGCCCGCCCTCGACCAGGTCGACGTCGCACTGCTGGACCTGGCCGCCCGCCGGCTCGCCGCGGCGGCGTCGGGCCCCTGCCGCGTGTGGTGGGACCCGACCCTGGCCGACGGCGAGGCCTTCCTCACCGCACGGGAACGGCCCACCCTGGTGCTGGCCTTCGGCGACCGCGCGGTGGGTCTGGCCGCCCCCGCCTGGCGGCGACGTCGCACCCCTGACGGGCCTCCGCGTGAGGTGAGACCGGGGGCCTGGGCGCAGAGCGTGTTCGCGGCCACCACGCACCTGGGTGTGCGCTGTGACGTGGCCGGGACCCTGCTCGCGTTGACCCGCCCCGGACGTGACGTGACCCGGGCCGGTGAACTGGTGGACTGGATCGCCGAGGGCACCTCCGGGGAGGGCGGTGCGCAGGGGATCGCGTTCGGTGATCCCACTCGGCCACTCGTGGTGGAGGTGGACCCCGCGCGACCTCCGGCGCTGCTCGACACGGACGTCGGCCTCCTCTGAGGCGCGGGTTTCGCGGCGATTCGTCCTCTTCATTGCCGAGGGACGGACAACCGCCGGGTCACGTGGTCCGCCCTGGGGATGACGACATTCCCGCCACGAACGGAGCCGCCGCGTGCGGTGCGTACCCGCCCTCGCCTCGACCTCGGTGGCCCTGGCCCTGACGCTGACCGGCTGCACCGCGGACGCACCGGTCGCCGAAGCGGACACCGCCACGGAGGAGGAACGGGCACCAGACCTGTCCCGCTTCCAAGGAGGGCTGTCGACCTGGGACGCGTGCCTCGAGGAGGAGCACGGGGACGACCTCCTTGCATGGGGCGCCGACGAGGAATGGTCGCACGCACGGGAATGCTCCGTCATGACCGTCCCCCGCGATGACACCGATCCCGAACGCGCGGACGTGGAGATGTTCGTGATCCGCCGGCCGGCCGAGGGTACGCCCGAGGAGTACCGGGGTTCCCTGGTGCTCAACCCCGGCGGCCCCGGTGTGAGCGGCGTCGACATGCTCACCTGGGAGACGTTCACCCCCGACATCCGTGCCGCCTACGACCTGGTCTCCTTCGACCCGCGCGGGGTCGGCGCGAGCGCCCCCCTCCCCTGCGAGGGCGAGCAGGACGAGGTGGCCGAGACCGCGTGGGAGAAGGCCCTGGGCTGGGATTCCCACCCCGACGACGAACTCCGCTTCGTGGGCCACTCCTACGGCACCCACCTGGGTGCGCTCTACGCCGCACTCTTCCCCGAGCACGTTGGAGCCATGGTGCTGGACGGTGGGGTGGACGGCGCACTCGACCTGCCGCGCATGGCGGTCGAACAGACCGCGAGCTTCCAGAACACCTGGGAACGCTTCGTGGCGGACTGCGCCTGCCCCTGGACGGCTCGCTCGACCAACTGCGCCCCCACCCGGAGGCCCTGGACCGAGAACCGCTGATCATCGACGAGGCCGTCCTGTTCGACGAGACGGTGGAGCTCGACGGGAACGTCGTGGTGGGCCTCATCGTCCGGTCCCTCTACCAGGAATGGATCTGGAGCGACCTCGCCGAGGCCCTGACCGCCCTGGTCGATGAGGACGACGAGGAGATCCGCCGCCGGTTCCTGTGGTTGTGCTCGATCCTCGACATGGGAACAGAGGAGGACGCACGGATCAACCAGACCAGTGCGATGTTCGCGGTGGAGTGCGCCGACTCCGATCAGCCCGTCGACCTCGACGCGTACCGCGCCGCGGCGGAGGACGCGCACACGGCGTCCGAACCGTTCGGCTCGGGCGTCGTCTGGTCCGCGATGGTGTGCGCGCACTGGGTGGAACCGGCGGAGACCGTCTCCGAGTACTCCGCCTCCGACGTCCCACCGATCCTGGTGATCGGTACCGCAGGCGACCCGGCCACACCCTATGAGTGGTCACGGCGGCCGGCCGACCGGCTCGACGGCGCCACCCTGGTCACTTATGAGGGCGCCGGGCACGGGGTCTACGGCTTGGACCTGAACACGTGCGTCGACGCGGTGGTCGACGCCTACCTCCTGGAGGCGCCGTCCCGGCCGACGGTCACTCCTGCGCGCCCGAGTAGCGCCTCTCGTGCAACCGGACACGTGCGGCGTCCCGTCCCATCACCGGTGCGCCATGATGGCGTCGGGGCGCGGCCGTCGCGGACGTGTCCGGTAGGCGGAGATGAGGACGAACGTGCGTGACACGGGAGCGATGGCCTGCGTGGCCGTCGCGACGCTGCTCCTGGCGGGGTGCGCTCCGTCGGCGTCGGACGGGACCGGGGCGGAGCCCGGGGACGTCGACTGGAGTGCCTGCTTGGACGAGAGTGAGCTGGAGGAGGTTCCCACCTGGGGCGGCGACCCCGACTGGTCGGCGACCCTGGAGTGCGGGACCCTCGCCGTCCCCCTCGACCACGCCGCACCCGACGGGGAGACCGTGGACCTGGCCTTGGTGCGCCGACCCGCCGAAGGGCCGGCCCACGAGAGGATCGGCTCACTGGTGGTCAACCCCGGCGGCCCCGGGGAGTCGGGGGTGGCCATGCTCGACTTCCCCCTGTTCGACGATGCGGTCCGCGGCGCCTTCGACCTGGTCTCCTTCGACCCGCGCGGGGTCGGCGACAGCGGTGGTTTCGCCTGTGGCGACTGGTTCGCGATGGACGACGCCCGCCGTGCGGTCGAGGACCCCACGAAGGTGACCGATCCCGAACTCGACGCCCTGGAGGAGACCGCCCGCGCCTACGCCGACGCCTGCGTCGAGGAGGTCGGCGCGGACTTCCTCGCCCGCATCGGCACGGTCGACGTCGTGCGCGACCTGGACCTGATCCGCCAGGCCCTGGGCGACGCAGGGCTGACCTACGTCGGGTTCTCCTACGGGACCCACGTCGGGGCCCTCTACGCCGACCTGTTCCCCGACACCACCCGGGCCCTGGTCCTGGACGGCGCCGTGGAGACCGAACGGGCCAACGTGGAGATCGCCCTGGACCAGGCCTCCGGGTTCCGCGAGACCTGGGAGCTGTTCGTCGCCGACTGCCTCAACTGGGGCGAGTGCCCCTTCTCCGAGGTGGGGGAGTCCGAGGACGAGATGGTCGCCCTGGCCGACCGACTCGACGCCGACCCGCCGCGCACCCACGGCATGGCGGTCGACGGCCCCACCCTGCTGGCGATGGTCTCCCTGGAGCTGTACCACGAGGACGCCTGGCCGGGCCTGGCCCGGACCCTGGCCGCCTTGGACCGCGATCCGCGAGGGGCCGACGCCCACCTCGACGCCCTCTACGACGCCACCTTCGGCCTCCAGGAGGACGACGGACCCCGCGCCGACGAGGAGGACGAGGACGGATCGGGCCCCGACGACCCGACCGCCGTAGAGCGGGACGAGGAGGCGGCGCTGACCGCGATCAACTGCGCCGACCGCGACGATCCCACCGATCCCGAGGTCTACCGGAGGGCGGCCCAGGAGGTCGCCGCGGACTCTCCGCTCTTCGGCCCCGATCTGGTCTGGGAACAACTGCCCTGCGCCTACTGGGTGGAGTCCGAGGAGACCCCCACCGGCTTCACCGCGCCCGACGCGCCACCGATCGTCGTGATCGGCACCGTCGGCGATCCGGCCACCCCCTACACCTGGGCCGAGGAGCTCACCGACCAGCTCGACTCCGCCGTCCTGGTCACCTACGAGGGAGCCGGTCACACCGTGTACGGCTACGGGGAACCGTGCGTGGACGCCGCCATCGACGCCTACCTCCTGGACGAGGAGGTACCGGACCCGGGACTGTCCTGCCCGCGCGCGTGAGCGTCGTATCCGACCAGGTAAAACACCTCGGAACGGACTGTTGACCCTGGTGACGGCATGTGCACCGCCCATCCGATCCCACTCACTCAGAGTATGGGGAGTCGAGAATTCGACTACTCGGTGTGAGGGCGGGTGTGCGGGTGCGGGCGAGAGGACGGCTGTGCGGTGCCGGAGTGTTGGCGATGGTCCTGACCCTCACACCCGGAGCGGTCCTCGCCGACGTCAAGGACGGACCCCACCCCTTTCACGGGCAGCAGATCGACTGGGAACCGTGCCTGACCCCGGACGAGATCGCCGAGACCGGCGTCGGCGAGGGCGACCCGGACTGGCTCCCCCGACTGGAATGCGGCACCGTCACCGTCCCGGTCGACCACGGTGATCCCGAGGGCGAACTCCTCGACCTGGCGCTGATCCGCCAGCCCGCGCAGGGGCCGCGCCGGGGCTCGCTCGTGTTCGACTTCGGTGGCCCCGGGGTCTCCGGGGTCGACACCTTCCTCGGTGGGCCCCTGCCCCTGGGACGCGGCGTCCGCGAGAACTTCGACCTCGTCTCCTTCGACCCCCGCGGCGTGGGCGCCAGCGGGGGCTTCACGTGCCGGGGCCACGCCGACCTGGATCGACTGCTCACCGAAATCCGTCGCCTGGACCCCGACGACCTGCCCGAACGCGCCCTGCGGAAACTGGAACGGGTGGCCCACGCCTTCACGGTCGGCTGTGTCGACGCGGTGGGCACGGACTTCCTCGCCCACATCGGCACCGTCAACGTCAGCCGCGATCTCGACCTGGTCCGCGACGCCCTCGGCGAGGCCCGACTGGACTACGTGGGTTACTCCTACGGCACCTCCATCGGCGCCCTGTACGCCGAGATGTACCCCGAGCGCGCCGGTGCGCTGGTGCTGGACGGGGCCGTGCCGATCGACGGTGACGTCATCACGGACACGGTCGAGCAGGCCGTCGGGCTCCAGACCGCCTGGGAGTCCTTCGTCGCCTACTGCCTGGACGCCGCACCGGAGTGTCCGTTCACCGGAATGGGAACCGCCGCCACGGAGATGGAGGACATCCTGGCCGGTCTGGACTCCGACCCGTTGCGTGTGGACGATCGTCCCCTGGACCGGTACGGCCTTCTGGACCTGGTGCGCGGTTCGCTCCACACCGAACAGCTGTGGCCCGGGACCGCGCTGTTGCTCGCCCGCTTGGCCGAGGGGGAGCGCGGCGGGTTCGTCCCCGACTACCTGGCCGGCCTGCGCGGCGACGTGGCCGATGATCTGCCCGGTGCGGAGGAGGCCGCGTACGTGGCGGTGCGCTGTGCCGACCATGCCCGTCCCACCGACACCGATGCCTACCTCCAAGGCGCCCGCCGCGCCGAGGAGGCGTCGCCGCTCTTCGGAGGCGCCGAGGTGTGGCGGATGCTGCCCTGTGCCACCTGGCCGGACACCGAGGTGATGCCGACCGGGGTGAGCGCTCCGATGGCCCCGCCGGTCCTGGTCGTGGGGACCGTGGGCGATCCGGCCACCCCGTACACGTGGGCGCGCGAGCTGACCGAGCAGCTGGACTCCGCACGCCTGCTCACCTACGAAGGCGGGGGTCACACCGCCTACGGGTCCGGCCGCGGCTGTGTCGACGACGCGGTGGAGGCCTATCTTGTGCGGGGTGTGCTTCCGGCCGAGGACACCACCTGCCCGGCCGAACGCTGACCGGTCGCCTCCGGGGCGGCCGGAAAGCGCGCCGCGATCGACAGGAGGGTCGGTCCGCCCACGACCACGGCCATCCCCAGGTGCCCCGGGGCTGCCGGTCCGGCGCTCTCCGTCGACCGACCCCGAACCCGCCCCGGTTCCTCTGGAACGGCCGTCGGTCTCCCCGTGCGAGGGGGTCTCGTGCCGCCCCGCCCCTGTCAGACTCGGACACGATCAGGGAAGCCGATCGTGAGGACGGTGTCATGGCGGTGCGGGCAGAGGACGCGGGGGAGTCGGGCTCGGAAAGGGCCCCCACAGGGGACGGTCCGGGACGGACCGCACCCGTCTGGCTCGGCCTCGCGGCCGCCGCCGCAGGTCTGTTGCTGGGCGTCGCGCACCTGCTGGTCACCGGCTGGTTCGCGGTATCGGGGCAGCAGGAGTTCTCGGTGGGTTTCCTGGTCTGGATGGTCGGCCCGCTCGTCGTCACGCTGGGGCTCGCCGCCGCTGCCATCGCCCTGGTGCACCCCGGGGCGCACCAGGCCCCGAGGCGCGGGCCGCTCTGGGTCACCGGCTCCGCCGCGGTGCTCTGTCTTCTGCTCGGCCTGTTCGGGTTCTCCTCGCTGTTCTTCGGCGCGAGCGCGGCCTCGCTCTTCCTGGGGCCCGGTCCCTACGCGCTGCCCGGGGCGGTGCTCTTGGGCGCTCTCACCCTGAGTGCGTGGACACGGCGGAGGCGGGCGGTGCGTCCGTGAGGTCGCTCCGTTCCGCCTGCCGGAACCGGCCGGGGATCGGCCGGCCAGGGGGGTGAAGCGCCGGGAGAAGGCGGCGCGGAACAGTCCGGCTCGGTCCGC
This sequence comes from Nocardiopsis sp. MG754419, assembly GCF_018207095.1. Classification (GTDB taxonomy): domain Bacteria; phylum Actinomycetota; class Actinomycetes; order Streptosporangiales; family Streptosporangiaceae; genus Nocardiopsis. Next base: position 13,354 of record NZ_QOCZ01000148.1, read on the forward strand.
GGACGTACACGAACGGCATGTCCGGCAGGTGCGGGAGGACCGTGTCCCCGCCCGGACCTTCTGATCACGGGCGCGGCTTCGGGGTTGCCGTAGTGACGCGCCACGGCCTTACTCGGTGAGGTGAGGCCGACCTCAGCCATGAAGGCCGTGGCGTGTACGACCAGCGACCCGGGTTCGACCATTTTCCGCACTGGGTGCCCGATGTGGGGGAGGCGGCTCGGCGGTACACCGACGCCGGTTTCCAGAACGGTGTCCGGCGGTTGGACGAGCGCTACGTCGAGCTCTTCACGGTGCTCGATGACGCCGCCTACGGAACCGGTGTCTTCGGGCGGGCCCTGACCACCCTGCGCCCGGCCATCGAGGACGTCGCCACCCGCGGCGGGGCGATGACCTTCGCGGTCGACGTCACCGACGCGGCGGCGAGCGCCCAACGCCTTCGCCTCGCCGGACACCACGTGGAGGGGCTGCGGCGCCGGCGGGCGGTCCAGGACGAGGCGATCGCCACCGCCGGGGAGCTGCTCACGTGTTGGCCGCGGGTCGAGCAGCGGCGGGTGCCGCGGATGACGGTGCTGTCCAGGTGTGCGCCCGCGGTCGCGGTGGAGCGGCGGCGAGGACAACCGGACCGCTATGACCGGGGTCGGGTGGCCGAGGTGGCGGC
>NZ_QOCZ01000149.1:0-14002 GCF_018207095.1 Nocardiopsis sp. MG754419
CCCTCGTCCTCACCCTTCAGGAAGGCCGGGCGGGCCGAGGGTGGGGTCTTCCATGGCGCTCCCCCGGCCTTCCTGAAGGGTGAGGACGAGGGCGACGGCACTGCCGGTGAGGCGCCTGGCGGTGAAGGCCAGGGCGTCGAGGCTCGGGGGATCGAGCAGGTCCGCGTCGTCGACGCAGAGGAGCAGCGGGCGGTCGGCGGCGACCAGGCGGACGAGGTCGAGGACGGCGGCGGAGACGGCGAAGCGGTCGGCCGCCGTCACCCGACCCAGGGTGAGGGCCTCGCGCAGGAGGGTCCGCTGTTGCTCCGGCAGACGGTCCGTCTCCGGTGCGACGGGCCGGAGGAGCCGGTGCAGTCCGGCCAGGGCCAGGCCCGACTCGTCGGCGACGCCCACCGCGTGCAACACGGTGAAAGCACCGGCTGTGGCCCGCACGTGGTCCAGGAGGGCGGTCTTGCCGAGGCCGGGTCCTCCGGTGAACTGAAGGGACACACCTCGCCCGGACCTCGCGTCGCCCAGGGCGTCGGCGAGGATCCGCTGTTCGGCGTCCCGGCCGCGCAGGCGGGGACTCGGGGGCTCCGTGTACTTGTGTGCCACGTGTCACACGGTTGCACAGGGGGCCCGATTCCGGCAGGCCCGACCGACCACACTGGTCGTTTCACCGATCCCCACCCGAAGCGCCGCATCAGCACCCGAACCGGCCCGTGCGGCGGGCATGTCCGGCACGCCCGGAACACCGTCGAGGGCACCCCTCCCCAGGTCCCCCGGTCTTTCCGCGGACCCGGCGGTGGCGCCTCCGGCGGCGCCACCGCGGCACCGCCCACGACCGCGCCGCCACCCGGGAACCCCCCTCGCGGTGATCAAGACGTAACGCGCGGGCGACACCCCACCCGCGAAAACGACAAACACGACATAGGACTCTCCGGATAGCTTTTTCTTCTCTCCGGGACACTGTCGCGGTCACCCCGACCCGGGATATCCAGTGCGGGACACCCGCACCGACGCCTGGAGGCCCCCGCATGAAGAACGACTCCTTGACCGCGGTCGACCGCCGCACCCCGGTCGAGGCCGTGGATCGACCCCTCACCTTCGGTGTGGAGGAGGAGTTCTTCGTCGTCGACCCGCGCACCCGCCGCATGCTGTCCCGCGCGCCCGATGTCCTGAGCCGCACCCGACGGCTCCGTGAGCACCTGTGCGGCGAGTTCACCGAGGCGCAGCTGGAGGCCAACAGCCCCGTGTGCGCCACCGCCGACCAGGCGCGGGCCTTCCTCACCGCCGCCCGCGCGGAACTGACCCGGGCCGCCGACGACGCGGGCCTGGCCGTGGCCGCCACCGGCACCGCCGTCCTCGGCGACCCCGCCTCCGCCGTGGTGAGCCGGGGCAGCAGGTACGCCGACATCTCCACCTACTTCGGCGCCCTGCGCGAATCCCACGTGGTGTGCGGATGCCACGTGCACCTGGGCATCCCCGACCGGGCGACCGCCGTGTCCGCCAGCGACCACCTGCGCCGCTGGTTGCCCTTCCTGGTGGCGTTGTCCGCCAACTCCCCCTTCCAGAACGGGGACGACACCGGCCACGCCGGGTGGCGCACGGTCAGTTGGAGCCGGCTGCCCTCCGCCGGTCCCCCGCCCCTGCTGCGCACCCTCACCGCGCACGAACGCGCCGTCCGGGGGCTCAGCACCACCGGCGCGATCCTGGACCGGCACATGGTCTATTGGGACGTCCGGCTCTCCGACCACCTGCCCACACTGGAGATCCGGGTGGGCGACGTGGCCGCCACGGCGGAGGAGGCGCTGCTCCTGGCGACCCTCACCCGGGGGCTGGTCACCCGCATCCTGGGGGACGTGCGGTACGGAACCCCACCGCCCGACATCGACGGTTCGATCCTGCGCGCCGCCATGTGGCGCGCGGCCCGGGACGGCCTGGAAGGGGTGGTCCCCGATCCGCTGACCGGCGAGGCGCTGCCCGCCGCGGCCGCGATGGAACGACTGCGCCGGGCCGCCTTACCCGGCCTGGCCGTCGGCGGCGACACCGACCTGGTGTCCTCCCTGCTGGACCGGGTCCTGACCGTGGGCTCCGGGGCCGCCCGCCAACGGGCCGCCCACGCCCGACGGGGGCGGATGAGCGACGTGGTGGACCTGGTCCTCGCCCAGACCCGCGAGGGACTGGCGGCGGTGCCGCGCCCCGGCCGCCCCCGGGCCGGAGGCCCCGGGGCGGTCGGAGGTCCCGGGGCGGTCGGAGGTCCCCGGCGGCCCGGGGACACCACGAGTCCAGGGACCGCCGGGACACCCGGGGTCACCGGGCCGCCGCCCGTGCGCGGTGGGGCGGACGGGGTCGGCGGGCGACCCGGACCCCGCTAGCCGGTGGGGGCGGTCCGGGCGAGCACGGCCTTCAGCTCCTCCTCGGTGGGCGGGTCCGCGCCCTCGCGGGTGACCGTGTGGGCGGCCGCCGCGGCGGCGTGGGTCAGCAGTTCCTCCAGATCGACCTCGGTGAGCCCGGCCAGACGTTCGCGGGGCGCCGAGCCCAGTCGACCGTCCAGGTCCAGCCGGTGCAGGAGGGCGCCCATGAACGAGTCCCCGGCCCCTACCGTGTCGACCACCTCGGCCTTCGGGGCCCTGACCGAGGCGGACACCCCGTGGGAGAGCGCGAAGGCGCCCTCCGCGCCCCGGGTCACCACGACCAGGACGGGGCCGAGCGCGGCCAGGGCCGCGGCGGCCTCGTTCAGGGTGAGGTCCGGGTACAGGAAGGCGAGGTCCTCGTCGCTGGCCTTGACCACGTGCGCCTGGGCGACGTGGCGCAGGGCCACCCCTCGGGCGGCCGACGGGTCCCCGATGACGTCCGCGCGGATGTTCGGGTCGAGGGTGATGGTCACCCGCCCCCGACCGTGCTCCCGGCGCAGCAGGGACTCGATGAGGGTCGCGCCCGGCTCCCGGAACAGCGCGATCGACGCCGCGTGCAGCGCCGTGACGTCGCCGTCGAGGGTGTCGGGCAGCTCACCGGCCCGCCACCGCCAGTCGGCGGCGTCGTCCATCCGGAAGTCGTAGTTCGCGGACCCGTCCGGCCCGAGGGTGGCCAGGGCCAGGGCCGAGGGCTCCTCGGCGTCGATCAGACCGTCCGGGTCCAGGCCCTCACCGAGCAGCCGTTCCCGGATCATCGAGCCGAACCCGTCGGAGCCGATCCGGGCCAGCAACCGGGTGGGCAGGCCCAACCGGGACGCGGCCACCGCCGTGTTGGCGGGCCCGCCACCGGGCGCGGCCCAGAGTGCCTGGGGACCGTGCCGCGAGGGCAGCAGGTCCATGACGTTCTCGCCGACCACCACGAGTCGGGCGGACGCGTGCCGGTTCACGCGGCACCCCCGTCCTCGGTCTCTGCGGGGAGAGCGCCCACGAACGACGTGGAGAGGCCGATCTGGGGCAACAGCACCGCCTGGTAGGCGTGGTAGACGTCCGGTTTACCCGGCCACACCGCGTACGAGGGCCGATTGTCCGTGCCGAGCTCGTGCCACCAGCTCCCGTTCTCACGGTCCACGTGGTGGCGCTCGGCGTAGGCCCACCAGCGCTCCAGGTGCTCGGTGTAGACGTCGCGACCGGTGCGCTCGGCCAGGACCCACGCGGCCATCGTCGCCTCGGCGACCACCCAGTGCATGCGCTGGCGCACCACCGGACGATCCTCCCAGTCCAGGGTGTAGACGAACCCGTCCGCACCGTCGACGGCCCATCCGCGACGCACGGCGTTGTCGAAGAGGAGCTCGGCGTCGGTGACGAGCCATTCCGGCACCGGCTCCCCCGCACGTCGCAGGGCGAGTTCGAGGTGCACGAGCAGACGGGCCCATTCGAGCAGGTGGCCGGTGGTGCTGCCGAACGGCCGGAAGGGGTGGTCGGGGTGGTCCCGGTTGTAGTCCGGCAGGGGTGTCCAGTCCGGGGTGAAGTGCTCGGGCAGACGCCAGTCGTGGTCCGCCGCCACACCGTGGATCAGACGCTCGGCGATGGCGAGGGCCCGACGGGTCCAGAGGAGGTCTCCGGTGACGTCGGCGGCGGCGAGGAACGCCTCCACGCAGTGCATCGCGCTGTTGGCCCCACGGTAGGGCTCCGTGGTGATCCAGTCGGCGTCCCAGCTCTCCCGGACACACGCGGCCTCGGGCTCCCAGAACCTCTCATCGATGACGCCGAGCGCCTCGTCGAGCAGGGCCCGCGCCCCCGGGCGACCCGCGCGGGCGGCGCCGGCGGTGGCCAGGACCACGAAGGCGTGGGGGTAGGCGGCCTTGTCCGGAAGCGGCTGGGAGCGCTCCCGGATACTTCTCGGATCCCGCCCCCGGGGGGCCTCCTCGAACCATCCGCCCAGGTCATCGTCGCGCAACGGTCCCGACAGTGCCGCCAGCCCGTGATCGGCGAGCCCGGCGGCGTTCGGGACCCCGCGCAGGTGCGCCAGGGAGAACACGTACGTCATGCGCGACGTGATCCAGGTGGCGGCGGGGCGGTCCGGCTCGACCGCGCCCTTCGCGTCCAACCAGCCGAAGCCCTCGGGTACGGCGGCCCCGGCGGCGAAGCCCACCAGTTCCTGTTCCTGTTCCCTCAGCCACGCGGCCCCTCCGGGGTCCGCGTGTGTCGATGCGGTCAAACCAGTGCCTCCTCGGGGAGTTGTTCCGCGCGCCACGCTATCCCGCACCGGCCACCTCGGGAAAGACCGCCGGCACCGCGAAACCGGCCCCCTGGTGGTCGACCCGCGGTCGAGGCCGCACCGTGCTTCCGCCCTCCGCACCGAACCCCGTCCGGCCCTCGCCACGCCGGGCCGGCACGGCGGGCGACCGCGCCGCCGCCTCTCGTCGCGGCCACTCTTCGGGGGCCGGTCGGGACGCGGGGTCCGCGCGCCGGGCGGGGAGCGGACCGGGAGCGGGGAGTCGGCATCCGGATTCGGGAAATCCCCTGGCGTCCGCCCTGACCGGCTGACAGGGTGCTCTCGACACCGGCACCCGTCCGTCGAGGAGACGCCCATGGCCCACCAGAGCCGGCCGCAGCACGGTGACCCCGAACGCTTCCCCGACCCCGACTCGCCGCCGGCCCGGGATCCCCTCCCTCTCCGCGGCCGGGTCGCCCTGGTCACCGGGGCCAGCCGTCGCGGCGGCATCGGCTACGCGGTCGCCCGTCGTCTCGCCGCTTACGGGGCCTCCGTGATGCTCCACCACTACCGGCCGCACGACGAGGACCGTCCCTGGGGAGGCGACGACATCGAGGCGGTGGCCGAGGGGGTGCGCGCCGTCCTGGGCGACCCCGACGCCCACGTGGCGCACATCGGTGCCGACATGGCCGAACCCGACGCCCCCGCACGGGTGGTCGAGGCGACCGTCGCCGAGTTCGGTCACCTGGACGTACTGGTGGCCAACCACGCCCGCAGCGGCGGTGACGGCTCGCTCGCCGAGATCACCGCCGAGATGTTGGACGGCCACTGGGCCGTGGACGCCCGTTCGCCGCTGCTGCTCGCCCAGGCCTTCGCCGCCCGACACGACGGTCGGCCGGGCGGGCGGGTGCTGTTCATGACCTCCGGGCAGGGGCACGGACCGATGCCGGGCGAGGTCGCCTACGCCTCGGCCAAGGGCGCACTGGCCCAGATCACCCCCACCATCGCGGCGGAGCTCGGCCCACAGGGCATCACCGTCAACACGGTCAACCCGGGTCCGGTGCAAACCGGCTACATCGAGGGGGACCTCCTGGAGAAGGTGGTGCCCATGTTCGCGCTGGGACGGTTGGGTCGGCCGGACGACCCGGCGCGCCTCTTGTCGTGGCTGGCCACCGATGAGGCGTCGTGGATCACCGGTCAGGTGATCAGCACCGAGGGCGGCTTCCGGTTCACCTGACCCGGCACCGCCCCGGGCGTGCACCCCGGTCGCGGCCCTGCGGCCCCGACGCCGTTCGCCGAACCAACAAGGGGTACCGGTTCGGGCGTCGGCGGGCCCTGCTCCCTGAGAACCCGTGGAGGTGCCGGAGGTGGGATCGCGAGGAACGATCCCTCACACCGAGGGTGCCGGAGGTTCCCGCCGTGCCGTGGGGCGCCCGAACACGGGCCGCAGCGCAGCGGAGGCCCCACAGCGACACGGCCCCGACTCAACGGGCCCGGTGCCCACCGCGGTCGCCGGCGTGGCAGGTCCACCTGATCTGTTCCGCCACCGCCAGCGGGTCGTCGGCCATCGGGATGTGACCGGCCCCGATCAGCGACACCATGCGCGCCGTCGGCACGCGCTCGTGCGCGTGCCGGGCGCTGGAGGGCAACAGGGTCCGGTCGTGATCGCCCCAGGCGACCGTGACCGGGCACGCGATCGGGCGCGGCGCGAAGTCGTACTCGGCGATCCTGGGCACCATACGGACGTACGGCGCGCCGGGTTCGAGCCCCTGCACACCGAACCGGGTGGCCTTGGCCCCCGGGGAGGAGGGGTCACCGCGCAGCGCGATCCGGGCCGCCGCACGGGCGGGCGCGGTCTCCGCCAGACGTTCCTTGACCGGCATCGGGATGTGCGTGGCCAGCCGGGCGACCACGCCCACGGTGCGCATGCCCCAACGGGCCAGGTTGTCGGAGAACCCGCAGGGAGAGAACACCGTGACCGAACCGGCGACCTGTTGGACCCCCAACTCCAACGCGATCGATCCCCCCAGGGAGTTGCCGGCCAGGTGCGGACGCTCGAAGCCGTGGAGTTCGCAGAACTCCCGGATCACCCGGACGAGGCTGTGCACGTCATAGGGTTCGTCGGCGGTGGGCGCCGGGGACTCGCCGAACCCGGGCAGGTCGACGGAGACGACCTCGTAGTCGTCGGTCAACCGGGGAGCCACGGAACGCCAGCTCTGCCTGCGGTCACCGAGTCCGTGCAGAAGGACGAGCGGGCGGCCACTGCCGCGCCGCTCGAAGGCGATGTGTCTCGGGTCCATGACGCTGGTCTACCCGCCGAGCGCGGTCGACCCACCAGAAAAGCGGACGCAAAGCGACATAAGCGGACAATCGAGCAGCCGGATCAGACCCGGATCGCCCAGCGGACGGTGTCCCGGACCCGCGTGCGCGGGGCGGCCGTGAGCAACAGTCCGGAGATCACCGAGATCAACCCGATCACCGGGAGCGGGCCGAACCCGAGCCCACCGACGGTGAGCGCGAGCATGCCCAGGCCGATCAGCACCGCGGCGGCCAGCACCCGGATCAGCCCGGGGTCGCCCTTGAGCACCCGCGGCGGCTCCTCGAAGCGCACCGCCCAGTGCGCCAGCGGCAGGACCATGGGGATCAGCGCCGCCAGGCCGAGCACGCCCCACAACAGCCACAGGCCGGTCATGGGTTCGGGGGTGTCGATGCCCAGACCGAACACCACCACGCCGGCGACGATGCTGATCGGCAGCATGTGCCACAGGTACACCGTCATGAGCTGCGGGCACACACGGTCCAGCATGCGCGCCGGTCCCGGACGGTCGGCCCACGAGGTGATCCACTCCCGGAACAGCACCGCGATACCCATCTGCAACGCACCGAGCGCCGCCAGCACCAGGGTGGGCGGGGCCACGTTCGAGGTCTCGGACGCGAACACCCCCGTCATGTTCAGCGAGTACGGGCCGAACCACGCCAGGGCCAGGGCGGCCACCGCGCCGGCACCGGCCAGCCAGGCGGCCTGCACCTTGCCGATCGCGCCGGTCGCGTAGCGGAACCCCATCTGGTGCACGCCCAGCCACACGAACGCCACGTTCAGGTAGCCGAGCCAGTCCATCCCGGAGTTGAACCGCGCCGTGTCCACGGCCACCGCGCCCGCCAGCAGGACCAACGGGACCCACCAGCCGAAGCGCTCCTGCGCGGCGGCCAGCAGGGGCGTCGCCATGACCACGATCACGTACACGGACAGGAACCACAGCACCATGCCCGCGGCGCCCGCTCCGACCAGCACCGGCTGCGCCGGGGCCCCGCCCACGACCGCCAGGTGGCAGGCGATGATCCACACGATGGCCAACGGCACGACCGGCCAGGCGAGTCTGCGCAGCCGCTTGGCCCACCAGACCCGGGCCGGCTCGCCCCGTCGGGACGCCGAACGCCAGCTGATGAGGTTGGCGGCGCCGCCCACGAAGAAGATCAACGGCATGACCTGGGAGATCCAGGTGAGCGCGAACCCGCCGTCCGCGCTGAGCACGCTGCCCGCGGACAGTTCGCCCTGCGTCTGCACGCTGAGCACCGGAAGCCACCAGTGCTGAACGACCACCAGGACCATGACGAACAGGCGCAGTACGTCGAGGAAACGGTCACGTGAACGGGCCTGAGGCGCGGGGGCCTGGGCCGCGGTGGTGGGCGGACGCCCACCGACGGGTTCGACGGTCACGGTCATCGGTTGTCGCTCCTTGGTCCTCCCGGAGGACCGATCGGCACACGGGGTACCCACTGGTCGCGCGGACCGGGATCAGGGGTGTCGACACGTCCCCGCGCGGGCCCGTGATGCGGCCACGCGGGTGGCACTCGATGACGCGTCGTCGAACACGACACTAGGCGCGGGGGCCGTCCGGTCGCGATGGCGCAGGGTCCCCTCCCCCGCGGCGGCAGGCCCACCCCTCATAGGTAGGGCCTGCACTACCGCGCACTCGGGAGACGAGTGACGGGAGAGCTTGGAGAGAAACGTACCCGATCCCGGCCCTGTCGGGCGGCGGGCTGTGGACAACGAAACCGTGAACCTTCGACCGGGGGCCGTCCCGGCGTGCTCGGGCGTCGAGGGTCGTCGGCGTCGACCTCGGCGCCCGAGCACGGACCGCGGAGCCGCGTAACGGGAGGTCCGCCGCTCAGGGAGCGGTGGGGAGGGCGCGCTTGTGGGCGGTGGCGCGGTACCGGTCGACGAGCGCCCGGGTCACGTCCGCGTCGACGGGCAGACCCTCCAGAAAGTCGTCGATCTGGTCGTAGGTGAGGCCCAGGGCCTCCTCGTCCGGCTTCTGCGGGGTGAGCGACTCCAGGTCGGCGGTGGGCACCTTGGCGACGAGGTCCTCCGGGGCACCGAGACGGGCGGCGACGGCCCGCACACGGCGTTTGGTCAGCCCGGTGAGCGGGACCAGGTCCACGCCACCGTCGCCGTACTTGGTGAAGAACCCGGTGAGGGCCTCGGCGGCGTGGTCGGTACCGACCACCAGTCCGCGCAGACCGCCGGCGACGGCGTACTGGGCGATCATCCGCTCACGGGCCTTGACGTTGCCGACGACGAAGTCCTCGGCGGCGGCGTCGGCGTAGGTCACGCCGCCCTCGGTGAGGGAGGTCGCCATCGCGTCCGTCGCGGGCGCCACGTCCACCGTGAGGCATCGGTCGGGGGCACCGAACTCCACGGAGCGGGCGGCGTCCTCCTCGTCCTTCTGGACGCGGTAGGGCAGGCGCATGGCGACGTACTCGGCCTCGTGGCCGGACTCACGGGCACGGTCGACGGCCAGCCGGCACAGTCGACCGGCGGTGAGGGAGTCCACTCCACCACTGATGCCCAGGACCAGCGCGCGGGCCCCGGTCGTGGTGAGCCTCTCGGCGAGGAAGGCGACGCGACGCTCGATCTCGGCGTCGACGTCGAAGTCCGCGGGGACCTCGAGGTCACGGATGATCTCGCTGCGCGCCTGGCTCGGCTCGGTCTCGGTCACGTGCGCTCCCTGGATGTGCTGCGGGTGTCCCCCGATTATCACCGGTCGGGGTCGGCGCGACGGTACCCAGGGCGGTGGTTCCGGGAGCGGGCCGAAGGTCGGGGCGGCGGCACGGGTGGCGGCGACCGGTGGCACCGGAGAGCGCGGGGCCGGCGAGGCCCGCGGGTTCACGGGTCGGAGCGCAGACGCCGGGCGAAGCGTTCGTAGTCCACCACCACACCGTCGCCGTCCACGGACAGCCGGTACTCGCCGTGCCGGGGGTCACGGTAGGTGTACCGCTCCAGGCCGTCCTCGGCCTGGTGCCGTGTGTAGCGCTGGCGGACACGCCTGACGCGCAGGGACGGGATGTCGATCCAGGCGACCGCGATGTCGCGGTGCTCGCCGGGACGCAGGCCGAGCCGGCGGATCGGCAGGGTGTTGGTCAGGGGCGTGGCGGCGACGTCGACGTCGAGGCAACCCACCAGTTCGGGCAGGTCGCGGCCCTCGCCGTCACTCCAGTGACCACCGTGGGACCGAAGGGACACCACCTCCGGTCCGGCGACGGACAGCACCTCGGCCCGCACCTCTTTCGTGGTCCAGGCCAGGTCGGTGCGCACGGTGAAACGTGTGAAGAACCGGTCCTCGCCCTCGACCACGGTCTCCCCGGCCTCCAGGCGGAAACCGTCGGGTTCGGGCAGCAGTGTGCCGAGCCCCAGCCCTTCGGGGACGTCGGTGCGGGTCCATGCTGCCGGGTGTTCCGTCGGTGACGACATGTCACCGTTCTACCGTTCCGGGACCGACCGACGCCAGAGCGCGACCAGGCCCGTGCCGTACGCGACACGGGCCCGGAAGCCTTTCGTTACGGGGCGGATCACCGGAGATCGCGCCCCGCGGGGATCAGACGGCGGCGGTGGGCTCCTCGTCCTTGCCACCGCGCTCGACCTCGGCCTTGACCCGGTCGAAGTCGGCCTCCATCTGCTCGCTGACCCTCCCCAGGCTGTTGAAGAGGAAGATGCAGGTGAAGCTGAGGATGACCGCGGGCACCATGGCGTACAGACCGATACCGATGAAGGCGTCGTCGATGTAGTCCCAGAGGATGGCCATGCCACCGCCGGAGACCATGCCGGCGAGGGCGCCGACCCAGGTCATGCGCTTCCAGAACACGGCCATGATGAGCACCGGACCGAAGCCGGCACCGAACCCGGCCCAGGCGTAGCCGACCAGGTCCATGACGGAACTGTCACCGAACAGCGCGACCGCGGCGGCGACGACGGCGACCACCACCACGGTGGCCCGGCTGAGCCACATGAGGAAGCGGGGGTCGGCGTCCTTGTTGAAGAAGCCCTTGTAGACGTCCTCGGTGATGGCGGAGGAGGCGACCAGGAGCTGGGAGTCGGCGGTGCTCATGACCGCGGCCAGGATCGCGGCCAGCAGGAAGCCGGCGACCCACGGGTTCATCAGGGCGTCGATCAGACGCGGGAAGACCTGCTCGGGGTCGTCCAGCGGAGTGTCGAAGTAGGAGATGCCGACGAAGCCGACGAGCAGGGCCAGCGCCATGGCGGTGATCGCCCAGGTGACGCTGATGGTGGCGGCCTTGGGAATGTCCCGCAGCGAACGGATGCCCATGTAGCGGGCGAGGATGTGCGGCTGCCCGAAGTAGCCCAGGCCCCAGGCCAGGCCGGAGATGATGACGACCCAGCCGAGTGTCTCGGTGTTGGTCCAGACACCGTCCTGGAGCGTGCTGCCGCCGAAGGCCGACATGAGGTTGTCGCCGCGCTCGCCGACGGTGTCGACGACCTCGCCCAGGCCACCGAGGACGGAGATGGCGACCACGGGCACGACGAGCAGCGCGAGCCACATCATCATGGCCTGCACGACGTCGGTGACCGAGACGGCCAGGTAGCCGCCGATGACCGTGTAGGCCACGACGATGCCCAGACCGATGATCACCGCGAGCACCGGGTTCAGGCCGAAGACCTGGTCGAACAGCGACATCATCGCGGTCATGCCGGAGGCGACGTAGAAGAAGTAGAAGACGATGATGATGGCCGCCGAGATCCCGCGCAGCAGGCGGGTGCGGTCGTTGAACCGGTTCTCCAGGAACGCGGAGAGGGTGAGCGAGTCGGAGTCGCCGCCCTTGTGCACGTCGGTGACGCGCTCGGTGTACACGCGCAGACGTGGAGCGAGCAGGATCCAACTGCCGAGGAAGCCGGAGGCGAGACCGACGCCGATCCACGCCTCGCCCAGGCCCGAGGCGTAGATGGCGCCGGGCAGGCCCAGCAGCAGCCATCCGCTGAAGTCACTCGCGTTGGCGCTGAGCGCGGTGACCAGGCTGCCCAGCCTGCGCCCACCGAGTACGAAGTCGGACTGGGACTTCGTCTTGTTGTAGAAGTACAGCGCCATGACGACCATCAGGCCGAGGTAGATCGTGAAGGTCACGATCGGACCGACCAAGGAGTCGGGGTTCACCCGCCCCTCCCTTCGCTGAAGTACGCCAACGTCGGACCGTTATGCGTCGCTTGTGGAGAACAGACAGATCATCACGGTTGGTCGCCTCGATCACAATGGGTTGTGCGCGGAACAACACACGTTCGAGACCCCGCCGAGTCCTCGACACGGAACGATTGTTCGGCCCACCATCACCGGGGCGCGGGCTTTGTCTGATCGGACAGACGGGTCGTCAGGTGATGGGATCACCGTGGGTGGGGCTCGGGTCCGCCGTGGGACGGATCAGCCCAGCAGCGACCGCAGCCGCTCCTCCACACGCGAGAGGTGACCGTCCAGGGCGCGCCGGGCCGCCTCGGGGTCGCGATCGGCGACGGCCCGGGCGATCTCACGGTGTTCCACGTCGCTGTCGGGCTTGCCTTCCTCCAGCGGAGGCTCGGTGTCCATGAGCCGGTTGACCCGCATACGGGCGTCGGTGAGGGCCGTCGCCAACTGCGCGGACCCGGTCATGCGGGCCAGGGTGATGTGCAGGACGGTGTCGCAACGCCGGTAGTCGCCCGCCCCGGCGGACTCGGTGTCCGTGAGGCGTCGCTCCAACAACAGGACCTGTTCCACGGTGAGGCCGACCTCCGCGAGCCGCACGACCGCCCCCGTCTCCAGACCACGCCGATAGGCCAGCAGGTCCTCCAGGTCGGTGCCCGCCTCGGCCAGGTCCCGCAACGCCTCGGCGGGTGTGGGGCGCGGCGGCAGCTCCGCCACGAAGGTGCCCCCGTGCCGGCCGCGCCGGGACTCGACGTAGCCCCTGCGGTGCAGGTGCCGGATGGCCTCACGCAGGGTGATGCGGCTGATGCCCAGCCTGGCGGCGAGATCGCGTTCGGCGGGGAAGCGGTCGCCCGCCGGAACCACTCCGAGCCTGATGGCGCACATCAGACGTTCGACGGTCACCTCCAGGGCACTGCCCGCACGGACCGGGCGGAACACCGCCTCGGCCGCGGGATCGGAGGGGGTAACCACGCGACCAGCTTAGGTCGTGATCGGCCCGCTCGCCCGGAAAAGGCCCCTCCGTTCGCTGTTCCCCGACGGGAGTGCGGCCGACGGTCGCCCATCGTTCACCCAGGGTGGTGGGGAGCGGGTTCGGGCGTTACCGTTGCCGCATGGACGCACAACCCGCCGCCATCCGTGCCCGCAGTATCGGACCTTCGGGGATCTGTCCTCGCGGTGAACACGACTGGCAACCGTCCTCCCCCGGGTCGGCCCGCCACCTGTGCACCAAGTGCAACTCCATGATGACGCGCAACTACGAGCCCGAGACCTCCGCGAACTGAAGCGCCCCCGAGACGTCAACGGTTCGGTCTCTCCCGACCTCGGGCACGCGACCCACGACCGGGCGCGTCGGAGCACGGGCTCTCTCCACGGGTGCGCCGTGGACCACGCCCCGGGGTCCGGCGCGCGTGCGAAGACCGCACCACGGGGTCCCTCGTTCGGGTGCCGGCGGACCGTGCCCGTGGGGACCCGGGCAGGTACCCGAGGCGGGACGGCGAGGAACGATCCCTCCCACCACGGGCGCCGAAGCCTCCCGCCGCGCCGTGGGGCGCCGGCACACGGACCGAAGCGCGGCGCGGGCCCGCAGAGCCCGCATCCTCGGCCCCGGCTTTTCGGACGGCACCACATCACCGTTACCCGCAAGGCGAAAGCGTGCCTTCGGTCGGCCCCCGTGCTCACAGAGTCCGTTTCGGCGCCCGTTGTCCACAGCCTGTGGACGAACATCGACACCCGCGCACCCGGAACCTAGCCTGGTCTCAGGCGCCCGTCGTCGGCCCCGTCCAGCCGCAACGGGAAACCCGGTCCCCGCCCGGGGACGACCCCACGTCCACCGGGCCCGTCGTCACGCGAAACAGGGGAAGCACGCCATGAACCGGTGCCCCGTTCCCCCAGGGCCACGGACCACACGGGCGGTGGACGGACAC
>NZ_QOCZ01000149.1:14060-27653 GCF_018207095.1 Nocardiopsis sp. MG754419
CCCCCGCCATGTTCGGGTCCGCACCGTCGCGCCGGCCCGCGCCACCGCGCACCGCGCGCGCCCCTCCCCCGGCCTCCACGCCCCGCCTCCCGTCCGGGACGCGCCGCTCGGCCGGAGCCGGCCCCGGCCCACCCGACCGCGCGTTCGGCCCACGACCGTCCGAGAGTTCCAGGTGAACGGTCATCCCCGGCCCGCTACACCCGGGCCACTCGCTCAGAGCCACACGAGAAAGCTGGTGGACCGATGACGACCGGCCGCCTCCGGCGGAGGGATCCCGCGCGACTTCCGGTGATCGGCGGGGTGCCGCGTACGCACCCGCACTTCACCGGCAGGGAATCCGCCCTGGAGCAGATCCACGAGGTCCTCACTCGACCCGGATCCCGATTCCTCATCGGCGGAGGGAGCGGCGTCGGCAAGAGCCGCCTCGCGGCGGAGTACGCCCATCGCCACGCCGAGCACTACGACCTCATCTGGTGGATCCCCGCCTCCAGCGACATCGACGCGCACCGCGCCTACCTACGGCTGGCCGAGCACATCGGGGTGCCGGTCGCCTACGAACACGTCCCCCGCGCCGTGCAGACCGTGCGCGACGCCCTCGCCGAGGACCCGTCGTTCGGGCGGTGGCTGCTCGTCTTCGACGACGTCACCGACGTCGAACGGCTGGCCGCCGACTACTTCCCCCCGGGCGACCGCGGCAACATCCTCGTCACCTCACGCGAGCTCCGCAGAACCGCGCGCTCCCTGCCGGGCGGCCGGTTCGACGGCCAGGTGATCCCCCGGTTCACCAAGTCCGAGAGCCTCGCGCTGCTGCGCCGGGTCTGCCCCGACCGTCTCGCCGACCCACGCGAGGGCGAACGCCTGGCCGAGCTGCTCGAACACCTGCCACTGGCCCTCATCCAGGTCGGCGCGTTCCTGAGCGAGTCCACCGTGTCCACACAGGTGTTCCTGGAGACGTTCGAGGAGCGCTACCACCAGACGCTCGGGCACGCGGGCCCCGACGACCCCACCGTCCCCCTGCGGGTCGCCTGGGACATGCAGGCCGAGGAGCTGGCCGCGGGTGAGCGCGAGGCGCACGAGACCGAGCACATGGTCCTGGAGCTGATCCGGCTCTGCGCCTTCCTCGCGCCGCGTCCCCTCGGGCGCACGCTGTTCTCCCGGTCGGGTGGCCTCGGACCGACCCCGGCCGGCACGGCGCTGCTCGGCGACGACGTCCGGCTCGGTCGGGTGCTCGACCACATGAAACGCCACCACCTCGCCCACTTCGACCACGGTCGGGACACCTTCCGCCTGCACGAACTGTTCCAGTCGGTGATCCGCGACTCCCTGCCGCACGCCGAACGGGTGCGCTACCGGGACCTGGCGCACCTGATCCTGAGCCGGAGCGACCCGGGCGCCCCCGCCGACCCGGCCCACCGGACCACCTACCTCCGGCTGTACGCGCACGTGAAGGCGGCCCAGGCGTGGCTCGGCCGGGACCCACGGGTGCGCGACCTGGTCCTGAACGTGGCCGACCTGCTCATCGAGGTGGGCAACTACTCCGACGCCACCAGCCTCGTCGACCAGGCCGCCAACGCGTGGTCCGACGACCCCGTCCGTCGCACCGACGCCCGGCTGCGCCGCAACAAGATCCGCCGCATCCACGGCGAGTACGCGACGGCGCTCGCCGAGGCGGAACGGATCCACGCCGATCAGGTGGAGCGCGCCGGGGGCGCGATCGACGAGGCGCTGGACCCGCTGCGGGCGGTGGCGATCTCGCTCAGCGGGCTGGCCCGATTCGACGAGGCGGAGCGGATCTTCCGCCGGATCCTGGACCATCGACGCGCGCGGCACACCGACGCCGATCCGCGCACCCTGGGGGCCGCACACGACTACGGGCAGACCCTTCTGGAACAGGGCCGCTTCGAGGCCGCCCTGGACATCGACCAGAGCACCCTCCGCGGGCGCCTGCTCGTCCTGGGCCCCGACGACGTGCACACCCTGCGCAGCGGACTGTCCGTCGGTCTCGACCTCATCCTGCTGGGCCGCCTGGAGGAGGCCCGGACGCAGATCGAGGAGTGCATGGAGCGCTTCGCCACCACCGTCGAGGCCGACAGCCCGCACGCGATCCAGGGGCGGATGCTGCTGTCGGTGATCCACCGCAGACTCGGTGCCGGCGACCGGGCCCTGGCGGAGTCGCGGCGGTCCCTGGCCCTGTACCGCCGCAAGCACCCACCGAACGCGCGCCTGTCGCTGTACCTGCGGGTGATCCACATGGTGACCCTGGCCGGAACCGGCGCGCGGGAGGATCTACGCGAGGCGCTCGACGAGGCCGAGCGGATCCTGCCGCCGCTGGACGAGCGCTACCCGCAAGCGCACCCCTTCCCCGCCACCGCGCGCCTGGGCGCGGCGATCGCGCTCCGCGCGGCGGGTCGGTACGACGAGGCGCTCGCGCTGGATCAGGAGGGGCTGGAGCGGCTGACGCGCATCTACGGCCCGGGGGCGTTCAGTCGCCTTCCCGCCGCCGTGAACACGGCGACCGACCTCTACCACCTGGACCGGGTCGAGGAGGCCGCACGGTTGGAGGCCGCGGCGGAGGCCGACTGTCGACGACGCCTGCCCGCGGACCATCCGATCCTGCTGACGGTACGCCGGAACCACCTGGTGAGCAGGCAGGCCCTGGGTGAGGACGTGTCCCCGGGGTGGGACGCGTTGCGCGCGGAGTTCCTCGCGCGCTTCGGCGCCGATCACCCCGGAACGGTCTCCCTGTCCTCGTTCACCCGACAGGACTGCGACGTGTTCCCGATCGCACCCTTGTGATCGAGAATTCAGCAAGATCCTTTGGAGACCGCGAGAAAGGTCATCCATTCGCGGTTCTCGAACCGAAGGCGCGCGTCGTCGGGGTGCACCGAGTCGCGGAAGAACGATTCCCCGGTGGTGAGGTTGAGGACCTCACAGCAGGTGCCGATGTCGTAGGAGTAAGGAGACTTACGCCACCGGCCGAAGAAGTCCTGGGAATTCTCCGTGTGTGTTGCGAACATGCGCCGATCCCGCCCTTGCTCTGCGTGGACCCCGACCGTCTCCCGCCCGACCCCCGACCGGCCTCACCATGGGAACGACCATGGACCGAACACCCGGAAGCGGATCACGACGGCAGGCGCCGAGGGCGAGCACGCGCGGGATCGGCGGGAAGTGATGATCGGAACGGTAGCGCAATGACACGCGACATGCGAAATCACACAACGCAGGAGTTGACTGTTTGCCGAAAAATTCCCGACCGGCGACCGGCCCGTTTCTCTTCTGCGGTGCTTTAATGTCGAATGTCATTGTTGGCGCCGCTTGATGGCATTTTACAGGACTTGTGTCCACCAGAAACGGCGGGGGCGATCCCTTCTCCTCTCACCCCCGCCTCGGGTGCGTTTCATCGCACCGACGTCAGCGACTCCGGGGAGGCCCTCACACGGTCCGCCAGACGCTCGGACCACTGTCCCTTGTCGGTACCCAGAGCGGCCTCGCCCAACCGCAGCAACTGCACGTCACCGGTGCCCGCGGGGGCGAAGATGTGGTGGGCGTCGCGCAGGAACCGTTCGATGGGAAGATCCGTGCACAGGCCCCGCGCCGCGTGGATCTCCATGGCGTCGCGCGCCGTGTCCAGCGCGAACTCCACGTTGACGAACTTGGCGTTGATGAGCTCGTGGTCGCAGGGCAGCCCCCGGTCCAGCAGCGACACCGCGTGGTACAGCGACAGCGTCGCCATCATCAGACGGGACTGCATCCGCCCCAACTTGAGCTTGACGGACGGCACCTCGCACAGGGGCCGGCCGTAACGCCTCAGGCGGGAGGCGTAGTCGCTGCTCTCCTCGACCAGGGCCCGGTGGATGCCCAGGGCCACGGCGGCGAGGTTGGCGCGGCCGTACAGGACGCTGGACGAGTACGCCACCGCCAGGCCGTCGCCCTCACCGCCCAACATGTTGGCGGCGGGCACCCGACAGTCCTCGAACACCAGCTCGCCGAAGCTGAAGCCGTGCAGGCCCAGGGTGCCCTCGTACCGGCCCAGGGAGAGCCCGGGACGGTCGGACTCGACCAGGAACGCCGACAGGCCCTTCGTGCCCGGCCCCGTCCGGACCACCACACCGTGCAGGTCGCCGACGTGGCTGTTGCCCACGAACACCTTCCGGCCGTTGAGGACGTACTCGTCGCCGTCGCGCACCGCGGTGCTGTCCATGCCGAGGACGTGCCCGCCCGAGCCGTACTCGGTGACCGCGATCGTGGGCAGGCAGCGCCCCGCCGTCACCTCGGGCAGCCAGGCGGCCCGCTGCGCCTCGTCGCCGAAGTGCAGGATCTTGGCCACGCCCAGCTGGGAGGCCTGGACCATGGCCCCCATCGCGCCGCTGACGCGCGAGAGCTCCTCGATGATGATGGTCTTGGCGAGGTGGCCCAACCCCATCCCGCCGTGGTCGCGATCGACGGTCACCCCGATCCACCCCTGCTCCGCGATGAGCCGGGACAGGTCGTGGTCGACCCGCCGACGCCGCTCCATCATGGACACCCGCGGGCGCACCTCCCGCAGCGCGAACCCGCGCACTTCCTCTCGTAACCTCTGATGCCGCCCATCCCCGAACACGTCGGTCATCGCATCCCTTTCCGCGCCGGGAACGTCCCGGTCACATCAGGTCTGACGCCCACGCTCGAACTTCGTTCGGGTTGTGGCCCGCACCGGTCAGGGCCGGGCCGGATCCGGACGCGGACCGGACACCCGCGTCACCGGCGCCCCGGCGGCCCCGGGCGTGCGAACGGCCCCGGGCGTGCGAACGGCCCCGGGCGTGCGAACGGCCCGGGGCGCGCGCCCGCCCCGGGCCGTGGAGGGGAGAGTGGTCTCCCGGGAAGAGGATCTAGTCCCAGTCCAGGCCGCCACCCGTCTGGTACTCGATCACTCGGGTCTCGAAGAAGTTCTTCTCCTTCTGCAGGTCCATCATCTCCGACATCCACGGGAACGGGTTCTCCGTCTCACCGAAGATCGGCTGCAGGCCGATCTGCTCGGCGCGGCGGTCGGTGATGAAGTGCATGTACTTCTCGCACAGCTCGGCGTTGAGACCCAGGATGCCGCGCGGCATGGTCTCGCGACCGTAGGCGACCTCCAGCTCGCAGGCCTCGGTCAGCATCCGCCGGACCTCCGCCTGGAACTCCTCGCTCCACAGGTGCGGGTTCTCGATCTTGATCTGGTTGATCACGTCGATACCGAAGTTCAGGTGGATCGACTCGTCGCGCAGGATGTACTGGTACTGCTCGGCGATGCCGACCATCTTGTTGCGACGGCCCAGCGACAGGATCTGCGCGAAGCCGGTGTAGAACCACATGCCCTCGAAGATCACGTAGAACGCGACCAGGTCCCGCAGGAAGGCCTGGTCGGCCTCGGGCGTCCCGGTGCTGAAGTCCGGGTCCTCCAGGTTCTGGGTGTACTTGAGCGCCCAGGCGTCCTTGGCCGTGATGGCCGGGACCTCGCGGTACATGTTGAAGAGCTCGCCCTCGTCCAGGCCCAGGCTCTCGCAGATGTACTGGAAGGTGTGGGTGTGCACCGCCTCCTCGAAGGCCTGGCGCAGCAGGTACTGGCGGCACTCCGGGTTGGTGAGCTGGCGGTAGACGGCCAGGACGATGTTGTTGGCGACCAGCGACTCCGCGGTGGCGAAGAACCCGAGGTTGCGCTTGAGCATGAGGCGCTCGTCCTCGGTCAGCCCGTCCTTGGACTTCCACAGCGCGATGTCGGCCTGCATGGCGACCTCGGTGGGCATCCAGTGGTTGTTGCACCCGGAGAGGTACTTGTCCCACGCCCAGGTGTACTTGAGGGGCAGCAGCTGGTTCACGTCGGCGCGGGCGTTGATCATCGCCTTGTCGTCGACGTTCACGCGCTCGGCGTGGCGCTCGATCTCACCGAGGCCGGTGGCGGCGGCGTTGTGGTCGGAAACCGCGGTCATGCTCGTGTTCCGTTCTCCGGTCGGGCCGGGTCGTCAGCGGGGAGTGGAGGAGGCAGGGGCGGCCGGCGGACGACGTCCGCCGGCCGGGGCCCTCTACTGGCAGGCCTCGCACTCGGGGTCGTCGATGCCGCACGCCTGGCCGTCGACGATCTCGAACTCGTCCTCGACCTCGGGCGCCGCGGGCTCGGTCACCGGAGCCGGAGACGGGCTCGGAGCGGGCGTGGGGCTCGGAGCGGCGGCCGGGGCGGCGGCGGGCGACGGGGTCGCCGACACGGCGTTCAGGCGGCCGTCGGTGCCCTTCAGGGTGCTCTTCTCCACGTGCGTGGCGCTCTGCGAACGCAGGTAGTACGTGGTCTTGAGCCCGGAGCGCCAGGCGCGACGGTACAGGGCGTCCAGCTTCTTGCCGCTGGGCGCGCCCATGTACAGGTTGAGCGACTGGGCCTGGTCGATCCACTTCTGGCGACGCGAACCGGCGTCCACCAGCCAGGAGGGGTCGACCTCGAACGCGGTGGCGTACAGGGCCTTGAGGTCGTCCGGGACGCGGTCGATCTCGCCCAGGCTGCCGTCGTGCATCTTGAGCGCGGACACCATCTCGTCGTCCCACAGACCGCGCTCCTTGAGGTCGCGGACGAGGTAGTCGTTGACGACGGTGAAGTCGCCGGACATGTTCGACTTGACGAACAGGTTCCGGTAGACCGGCTCGATCGACTGGCCCACGCCGGTGATGTTGGCGATGGTCGCGGTCGGCGCGATCGCCATGACGTTGGAGTTGCGCATCCCGGTGGTCTTGACGCGCTCACGCAGCGAGTCCCAGTCCAGGGTCTCCCCGCGGTCCATGTCGAGGTCACCGCCGCGGGACTCGGCGAGCATGCGCAGGGAGTCGATCGGCAGGACGCCGCGGCTCCACAGCGAACCCTCGAAGCTCTCGTAGGAACCGCGCTCGGCGGCCAGCTCCATGGAGGCCTCGATGGCGTAGTAGCTGATCAGCTCCATGCTCTCGTCGGCGAAGGTCACCGCGCCCTCGGAGGCGAAGGGTGTGCGGATCTTGAACAGCGCGTCCTGGAAGCCCATGAGGCCCATGCCCACGGGGCGGTGGCGCATGTTCGCGGTGCGCGCCTCGGGGATCGTGTAGAAGTTCACGTCGATGACGTTGTCCAGCATGCGCACGGCGGTGCGGACGGTGCGGCGCAGACGCTCGACGTCGATGCCCTCCGGGCCCACGTGCTGGGCCAGGTTGACCGAGCCCAGGTTGCAGACCGCGACCTCGTCCTTGTCGGTGTTCAGCGTGATCTCGGTGCACAGGTTGGAGGAGTGCACCACGCCGACGTGCTGCTGCGGCGACCGCAGGTTGGACGGGTCCTTGAACGTGATCCACGGGTGGCCGGTCTCGAACAGCATGGTGAGCATGCGGCGCCACAGGTCCACGGCGGGCATCGTCTTGGAGACCTTGATGCGGCCGGCCGCGGCCTCGGCCTCGTACGCGACGTAGGCCTCGGCGAAGTCCTTGCCGTACTTGTCGTGCAGGTCCGGGACCTCGTCCGGGGAGAACAGGGTCCAGCTGCCCTTCTCCTCCACACGCTGCATGAACAGGTCCGGAACCCAGTTCGCGGTGTTCATGTCGTGGGTGCGGCGGCGCTCGTCACCGGTGTTCTTACGAAGGTCGAGGAACTCCTCGATGTCGATGTGCCAGGTCTCCAGGTAGGCGCACACCGCGCCCTTGCGCTTGCCGCCCTGGTTGACCGCGACCGCGGTGTCGTTGGCGATCTTCAGGAACGGCACGACGCCCTGGCTCTTGCCGTTGGTGCCCTTGATGTGCGAGCCGAGGCCGCGGACCGGGGTCCAGTCGTTGCCGAGGCCGCCCGAGTACTTCGACAGCATGGCGTTGTTGCTGATGCCGTGGAAGATGTCCTGCAGGTCGTCACCGACGGTGGTGAGGAAGCAGGAGGACAGCTGGGCGCGCACCGTGCCGGCGTTGAACAGGGTGGGCGTGGAGGCCATGAAGTCGAACGAGCTCAACAGCTCGTAGAACTCGATGGCGCGGGCCTCACGGTCGTCCTCGTTGAGCGCCAGGCCCATCGCGACGCGCATGAAGAACGCCTGCGGGAGCTCGTAGCGGACCTCGTCGCTGTGCAGGAAGTAGCGGTCGTAGAGGGTCTGGATGCCGAGGAAGGTGAACTGCTCGTCGCGCTCGGCGTGCATGGCCTTGCCCAGACGCTCCAGGTCGAACCCGGCCAGCGCCGGGTCCAGCTGACCCAGGGCGATGCCACGGCCCACGTACGCGCCCAGGTAGGTGGCGTAGCGGTCGGCCATGTCGGTCTGGGTGGCGGTCTCGGGGGCGTCGCCGATGAAGCTCAGGGCCTCGGTGCGGAGCTTGTCCAGCAGCAGGCGGGCGGCCACGTAGGAGTAGTTCGGGTCGACCTCGACGAAGCTGCGGGCGGCCATGATGAGCGCGAGCTCGACCTCGGAGTCGGCGATGCCGGGGTAGAAACCACGACGCGCCTCGGTCAGGACCTTCTCCGCCGAAACACCGGTGAGCCGCGCACAGGCCTCGGCCACGACGTGCTCGATCCGGTCGATGGCGGCTCGGCGACCGCCCTCGTTGCTCGGCGCGGGCCGAACGGATGCGGGCACGGCCTCGACGTCAAGGGTCATACAGCGGCTCCAACCTCGGTAGAAGAGTCCCGGCGGGGATGCGGGGGCACGAGTAACAGGCGTGCGGCTCGCAACGGCGAATCGCCGCACCGGATGCGTGCGGTCCACCGAAGGGTCGCGGCGGCTCTCCCTCGAAGCCCCGACGTTGTACACACATGGGGTGTGTGTGCCGGCGGCAGGTCTTCGGACTCGTGGGCGCCCTACTACGCCGTCGCTTCCCGGGACCTTCGGGGGTTCCCAGTGCATGTGACGACCTTCGTTCCCACTCACCGCTGCGGGGCAGTCCCGGACTCGCACCGGGTTCCCTCTCGCCTCACCGGGACCTGTCCGACCCCGGTGAACCACCAGCGGGAGAGATACTACATCTAGGGGATGGCGCGTTGGAACACCGCTAGATGATGGCGTGTTGCCGATTTCTCAGAGACTTCGACGATCGTCGAACACACGCTCCGGGCGTGGTATGAAGCGCCCTTCGAACCCCTGGGAGAGGGCGGTGGGGCGGCATCGGAACGGCGCCGGAAGGGGGCCCGTCACAGCCTAGGACGTTCTCCGGGCCGAACGCGCCCGCCCCGCACCGAGAGGGCCGCCACAGCGATCAACGGCAGGGTCGGAAAGCTCACTCACGGGTGACCGTTTCCGGCCGGTCGCCCCCACGCCCTCCCCGTGGACGCCCCTCCCGGCCCGAGCCGCCGAACACGATCATGCCTGGTCGCACCGGTCATTCCTGGTCGAGAAGGAGGTCCAGGTCGTCCTCCGGAAGCGCGAGGTCGGACCGAATACGGAAACGGATCCGCAGGAGTTCGAGGAACAGATCGCGATCGTAGGGACACTGGGGCCGCCCGGCGTGTCGCCGCGCGCCCGTGGTGGCCCACCGTTCCGCGCCCTCCAGATCGTCGTGCGCGTACAACACCTCGGCGACGTGGATGTGGGTGGCCAGCCCGACCGGTTCACCCACCTCCAGACGCTTGAGGTGGTCCTCGGCCTGCTGACGTTCGTCCAGCTGCATCAGTGCGCCCGCGCTCAGGGCGTGCGCGTCGACGACGGTGGGACCACCGTCGTCGATCGCCCGCTGGTAGGCGGAACAGGCGCGCTCGAACTCCTGGGCGATCTCCCACTGCTCGCCCGCGCGGACGAACAACTCCGCGCGGGTGACCTCACTACCGGCGTCGACACTGTTGGCCAGGTCCAGCAGACGGGCGGCGATGCGACCGTGTTCACCGGAGCGGACGGCGTGGAACTCCAACCGGTCGAGTTCCGCCGTCGTCACGTGGGTCACCCGCATCGCCCCATCCCCTACTCGCTCTCCCCACGCACCGTTCAGGGTCGGGCACGTTCCAATGCCTGCCAGAACCCCTGGCGTAGTCCGTCACGGACCTCGTCGCGCAACAGGTGATCGATCGGGAGCGAAGAGCCCTGGAGCAGACGGGCCTCCAGGTCCGAGGGCATCCTGGGCCTGCGAGCGAGAACCGCCTCCACCCACAGGGCGGGCGCCTCTCGGGCGATCGACTCCGCGAAGTCGCTTCCTTCCTTGTGCGCGACGTGTACCGCATCATCAACGGTATGCGCGCCGGGGCCCGTCTGTTGGGGATATCCAGGACTGCCGGCGGATTCCTGGTAACCGCCGGGGGCGAAACGGGCGTCGTACTCGGGACCAGTAGGTCGCCGTTCCCCGAATCGGGGCGCGGCGCCACCGCGGTGAGCGGTGTCAGTTTCCGTACTGGTCCCATAGGTAGGGTTTGTGTCCGCCCCACCCCCGAACCCCTGTTCGTCGACCGGACCGCCACCGAACCTGGGGTCGGGACCGGGTGGGTTTCTGCGAGGTGGTCCGTGTTGCGGATCGGCCGCGAAGGAGGCCTGTGGCCCCGTTCCCGCGCCGAAGGCCGGTTGCGGACCGGTGCCGTGGGTGAAGGCCGGCTGGGCGCCCGTTCCGTCGAAGCCCTGGCGGCCACCGCCCGGTGGCTGCCCCGGGACGGGACCTGATCTGCCGGGCAGACCGTAGCCTCCGGGGTCGGCGCCGTGGGGCGCCGGGTGGGCGCCCGTGTGACCGGCGTATCCGGCCTGCCCGTTCTGGGCGGGCGCACCGGGGTAGGCCGCGTTCCCGTTCACCGGCTGCGCGCCGGAGGGGAACCCGTTGGCGTCGATCGGGCCGGGCGGCGCGTTCTCACCGGACGGCCCGGCCAGGTGGTCACCGCGCTGCTGGGCGAGCGAACGACGCATCGCGCGCAGCTGGTCCATGGCGCTGCCCTGGGGCACCGGCTGCCCACCGGTGCCGGCGAACATCGCCTCCAGCCCACCGGTGGAGGTCGCGGCCGGTTCGACCCGACCGTTCCGAGGGGCCGCGACGGACTGTCGGGACGGGGGCCGGCTCTGCTCAGGGGCGGGCTGGGAGCGCCCGTTGGCGAAGGGGGTGGTCGTCTTGGCGGCGTTCTCCTGGGTGCCACCGCCTCCGGAGAGGAGGCTGACGTGCGGGCGCAGGTGCCCCGCACCGATCTCGATGAGGTCGTCGCACTCACGGCGCAACGCCCGGGAGATCGTCCAGTTTCCCTCCACCGAGATGTGCACGACGGTGACGCGCACACCCATGTCCTGGACGTCGGCGACCACGGGCGCCATGTCCTCGTCACCGCTCACCAGGACGGCGTCGCACAGGACGCCGGTACGGGCGAGGGTGGTCAGGTCGCGCTGGACGTAGCTCTCCACGCCCTCACGGCGACCGGGTCGGATCCTGGCGGCACGGAACTTGATGCCGGGGATGTCGGCGATGCCGTCCTGTTCCTGGGTCCTGCGGTCGTCCGGGATCGCCTCGTACCAGTAGCAGCGCAGTAGCGGCAGACCCGTACGGTCCCGAGCGACCTCGTTCAGGAACTGGACGAGACCGGAGTAGTCCCAGGCGACGGAGTCCCGGTTCCGGGTTCCGTGCACGGCCATCGCGCCGTCGGCGAGAAGGTATCCCGCGTCGACGAACAACGCGCAGCGGTCCACGTGACACCGCCCCCTTCCCTGTCGATCTCTGGGGCCATATCCATGACCGGGGCACAGCCTAGCCAAGTCTGTCTTGTTTTGCGTGACACCTGAGAATACTCACAGTTACGGTCCGGCTACGCACAGCCGGAATTCCAGGGATGACTTGCGCTTTTCCGCACGGTATGTGCCCACA
The DNA here is from genome assembly GCF_018207095.1 of Nocardiopsis sp. MG754419. Lineage (GTDB taxonomy): Bacteria > Actinomycetota > Actinomycetes > Streptosporangiales > Streptosporangiaceae > Nocardiopsis. The sequence continues at coordinate 25,818 of NZ_QOCZ01000149.1, forward strand.
GAGAACAGCACCGTGACGACGGACTTCAGGTCCGCATGGGAGCCGTGAGCGCGACGACCCCCACCAACAACGCGTCCTGTCCGGACGGGATTCGGATTTCCGATTCCCGACCGAGTACGGAGTCGAATCGGACCACGTCGGTCCCGAACGTCATCGGGTCACCCACCGCACCGCGGGCCGCGCTCACGAAGACGTTGCCGGCGTCCCCTCCGCCCTCGACCGGATCGAGCGGAACCTGGTCCAACAGGACGCGGTCCCCGCCGAGTTCGGCGTCGCCCTCCCAGGCCACCACGTCGATCGTGGCCGGTACCGCCGCCGGCAGCAGCCCCGAGACCGGGAACCGCGCTCCGGCCTCGTCCTGGAACACCGCCTGGGTCTCGTCCAGGACCATGGCCTGGTGGTGGCCCTCCACCGCCGGGTCCTCCAGGACCACGACCATGCTCCACCCGGCGTACACGCCCCGGCCCTCGGTGGCGGGGACGTCCCCGACCCACCACTGACCGCCGCCCGAGGCGCGCACCAGGTCGGTGACGTCGGCGAACGCCTGGTAGGCGCGGTAGCCGGGCAGGTCGGCGGACCGGACGTCCGAGGCCGTCACGGTCGTGTAGGCGGCCATGCCCGGGCCCTTGACCCGCGCGGTCGCGGCGCCCGGGTCCCCGGCCGCCGAGAAGTACAGTCCGGCCCAGCGGACCGACGCCCCCTCCGAGACCTCCCAGACCGCCGAGCTGGACGCGGTGGTCGTGGGGTCGGCGTCGTCGTCCAGGGGCGCCATCACCCAGTTGTCGTTGTCGAGGCGGTCACCGGAACGGTCACGGGCCTGTGCGCACGGGCCGGGCTCCTCGTCCTCCTCCGATTCCTCGTCTTCTTCGTACCCGTCCTCGGGTACGTCCGGGATCTCGGTCTCCTCGGGAGCGCGCGGCCCCTCCGTGCCGGGCTCCTCGGTGTCGGATCCGCCCCCACCCGGCAGGCCGGGAAGGTCGGGCAGATCGGGACCGGATCCGGGGTCGGCGCCGCCGAGCACCCCGTCCTCCCCGAGGAGATCATCGAGCCCACCGGGCTCCCCACCCTCGGGGGTCACGGCATCGCCGGGGGCACGACCCAGGTCGGCGTCCTCCGACCCCGGGGCGGACGTCTCCGACCGCGGCGGGGCGGGACGTGCGTCGGGCGCGGGCTCCGGCACCCGCGGACGCTCCCACCACGGCCACGGCCAGGGCTTCTTCGGCTCGTCGGGCTCCGTGCAGGTCACCAGGGTGTTGCCGACGGTCTCGGTGCGCACCTGACCGGCGGTCGCGTACCGCGCCGGGATCCCCTCGGGGGACACCCCCCGCTCACCGGTGGCGCTGTAACTCACCGCGCCGGACGAGACCACGACACCGGCGGGGACGTCCAGATCGGCGTCGGAGGCCACGCGCACATCGAGGAACTGGGTGCTGCTCTCCCCCGCCTCCATGCTCGGACGCACGCACGCGGCGCCTCCACTGCCCACCGAACATCCCCAGTCGCCGTGGCCGGACGCCATCGGCACCGCGTTGCCCGCGCCGCCGGTGGAGACCAGCTCCACACCGGGCGGCAGGTCGATCTCGGCGACGACGTCCTCGGCGGTGCTGCCACCGAGGTTGAGCACGTCGAGGACCATGATCCCGTCACCGCCCAGGACGAGCGCGCCCACCGGGTCGATGCCCGCGGAGAACTCCGGCTCCTCCTCGGGCTCGGGCTCGGGTTCCGGCTCCGGATCCGGCTCGGGTTCCGGTTCGGGACCGGGCTCGGGCTCGGGCTCGGGTTCCGGTTCGGGGTCGGTCTCCTCCGCGAGGGGCGGCGGGGGGACCTCCGTCGGGG
>NZ_QOCZ01000150.1 GCF_018207095.1 Nocardiopsis sp. MG754419
CCCACCCCCTCACCCATGAAGACCAGCCCGGGAACGTGTGCACGCCGAGGCCTGCGCGGTCCACTCCCGTCCCGCGCCGGCCACGATCCGTCCACGGTGTGCACACGGCCGGAGCCCGGCACCGATCCAGGTGCCGGGCTCCGTGTGTGTCGGGCCTCGCGCGCCGACCCGCCGTAAGGGGCGGCGGGACGGTCGCTCCCGGGCCCCGATCCACCTCTGGGGGGAGAGGGATCGGAGCCTTTCAGAGGCTCACAGCCGGGTGGGATCCACCAGGCCGTTGGCTCCGACCGGGGCCTGTTCCCACGGCAGGTGGGTGGCTCCCAGGGCCGGCTTGAGGTCGAACAGCCAAGCCGCCTTCTCGTCGTACTGGGCGAAGAACGGCTTGCCGACCAGCTCCGGGTCGCGCGCCTGGATGAAGTGGAGGACGAAGACCTTCTCTCCCGCGATCTCCGTCACCCCGTCGATGCACACCTTGCCCGGGGTCGCCGACATCGACGGTCCGCGCACGGTCCGGGCCAGACCCGAGACCTTCTGGTAGGCGCCGCGGAAGATGTCGTAGGCCTCGGCCAGCGGCACCGCGAAGTAGTCCTGCGGGCCGGTGTCGCGCTCCACGAACATGTAGTAAGGGACCATGCCGTGGCGCAGGTGCGTCCGCCACATGCTCTCCCAGGTGGCGGAGTCGTCGTTGATCGTGCGGATCAGCGGCGCCTGGGTGCGGATGACGGCGCCGGTCGCGCGGATGCGACGCACGGCCTCCTGCACGAGCTCCGGGCGCATCTCGTTCGGATGCGAGAAGTGCGCCATGAACGCGAGGTTCTTGCCGGAGGCGACGACCTTCTCGAACAGACGCAGCGTGTCCTCGGCGTCCGGGTCGGTGGTGAAGCGCTGCGGCCAGTAGGCCAGGGCCTTCGTGCCGATACGGATGGCTTCGAGGTGCTCGATCTCCAGCAGCGGCTCGATGTAGCGGGAGATGACCCCCTCGCCCATGATCATCGGGTCGCCACCGGTGAACAGGACACTGGTGACCTCGGGGTGCGAACGCACGTACTCGACCATCTGGTCGATCTCGCCGGACGCGAACTTGAGGTCGGCGTCGCCGACGAACTGGGCCCAGCGGAAGCAGTAGGTGCAGTACGCGTGACACGTCTGCCCCTGCTTCGGGAAGAAGAGCACCGTCTCCTTGTACTTGTGCTGGATCCCCGGGATGGGCTCCTCGTTGCCCGTGGTGGGCACGTTGAGGTCCATCTGCCCCGCGGGGTGCGGGTTGAGCTTGGCCCGGACCTGGTTGGCGGCCTCGTTGAGTTCCTTGCGGCCGGCACCCGAACTCAGGAGGTCGGCGATCCGAGCGACGTCCTCGGGCGGGAGCATGTCCGCCTGGGGGAAGACCAGGCGGTAGATCGGATCGTCCGGAGCGGCATCCCAGTCGATCAGCTCGTCGATGACGTAGCTGTTGACACGGAAGGGCAGGACATTCGCCACCGCCTTGACCGCGAGCTGCTCGTCGGCGGCGAGCCCGGCTCGCGCCGTGAGCTCGTCGAGGTGTTTCGTCGTGTAGGCACGAAACCGACGTCCGGCGGACGGGGACTGTGCCACGTCTGGCGTAACGCTCACGCCTCTCCTCTCCTGCGGTAGAACAGGGCTCCAGAGGGCAGCCCTGACCCGGTGGTTCCGGCATACGGGTACCGGTTGGCCACCTGGGGGTGAAAATTCGGTTATCCCCTGTGAGCGGAGGGTTCCGCGCACAGGATCCAGCGGGCGGGTATACCCCGACTAGGGGTTTTGTACCCATTCCACGCAAATCGCAGCCCTGACCTGGACATACTGGAAGTATCCTCGCATGCGTGCCGGAAAGCGCCGCACACGGGCGCAACGAGGATGACGCGATACGATCCCCGAACTGTGAGGAAGCAACCGACGATGACCGGCACCACCGACGCGGTCTCCCCCGCACCGCGCACGTCACCGCCGATCATCGCGGTGGACGCCATGGGTGGGGACAACGCGCCTCGGGAGATCGTGCGCGGGGCCGTGACGGCCGTCCGTGAACTGGGCCTGCGCGTGCTCCTGGTCGGGCGGCGGACCGAGATCGCGTCGATGCTCGCGGAGGAGGGCGCCCTGCGCGACATCCCGGTCGTGCACGCCGAGGACAGCATCGCGATGGACGAGGGCGCCCTGGCCAGTTGGCGCCGTCCCCGGTCCAGCGCCGCGGTGGCCTGCCGACTGATCCGGCGCGGTGACGCGGACGCCTTGGTCTCCGCCGGGTCCACCGGGGGGATCGTGGCCACCTCCACCGTCCGGCTGCGTACCCGTCCCGGGGTGCTGCGCCCCGCGCTGGCGGTGACTCTTCCCACCCGGCCCACGCCCACGATCCTGGTGGACGCCGGGGCCAACGCGGACGCCAAACCGGAGATGCTCGTCCAGTTCGCGCACCTGGGATGCGCCTACGCCCAGACGGCGTTCGGCGTCGCCGAGCCCCGCGTGGGCGTGCTGACCATCGGCGCGGAGCCCGGCAAGGGCAACAGACTGATCCGCCGCACCGTGGAGATGTTGGCCGAGGAGTCGGAGATGGACTTCCGCGGCAACATCGAGGGCCACGACCTGCTCGCCGGCAAGGTGAACGTGGTGGTGACCGACGGGCACACGGGCAACGTCGCGCTCAAGACCGTCGAGGGCACCGCGAAGTTCACCCTGAACGCCATGAAGGAGGCGATCACCTCCTCCACCATGGCCAAGGCGGGCGCCGTGCTGCAGCGCGGCGCCCTGCGCGGTCTGCGCGAGCGCTTCGACAGCGAGACCTACGGAGGCGCCGCCCTCCTCGGTCTGAACGGCACGGTGGTGATCGCCCACGGCGACAGCCATCCCCTGGGCATCGCCCACGCCTGTCGCCTCGCCCACGACCTGGCGGGCGGTCGGATCGGGGAACGGATCCGCCGCCGGGTGCACCACCGCTCCCCCGCCTGGATCCACCGCCGCTCCCCCGAGGAGCGCTGACCCGAGGACCGGGGCCCGCGGGCTCTCCTCAGCCCTGGAATCGACGGACGTGGTGTCGCTGCCAGGGGCACTCCACCGCGTGCGGGTTGTAGTGGTGGCGCACGTAGGCCACCGCCCTCTCCGAGGGGACGCCGTCCAGCACCGCCAGGCAGGCCAACGCCGTCCCGGTCCGCCCGCGTCCACCGCGACAGGCCACCTCCACACGTTCCGTGGCGGCCCTCTCCCACAGTTCCCGCAGCGCCGAGCGCGCGTCGTCGCGGTCCAGGGGCAGCCAGAGGTCCGGCCACCGCACCCACCGCGCAGGCCAGTCGACCGCCGGGGGCTCGACCCCCAACAGGTACAGGGCGAACGTGGGTCGGGGGCCCTCCGGCAACGGACGGGACAGGCCGCGCCCGCGCACCAGGCGCCCCGAGGGCAGCCGCATCACCCCGGGCGCGGCCCGGTCCCACGGTCGGTCGGTCACGTCGTCGGGCACGGTGTGCTCCCTCCACGGCTCATCCGGCGAAGCGGCGTACGTACTCTTCCTGCTCGGTGGTCTCCACGGCCAACGGGGAGTACTTCTCGCGAACGTAGGCCACCGCGTCCCGCGCGGGCACACCGTCGAGGGCGACCAGGCAGGCGAGCGCCGTCCCGGTCCGGCCCCGGCCGCCCAGGCAGGCCAACTCCACCCGTTGCGCTCCGGACCGTTCCAGCGCCTCCCGCAGACGGTCGAGGGTGACCGCGTCGTCCTCGGGAAGCCCGAAGTCCTCCCAGCGGACCCAACGGGAGGCCCAGGGGACGGCCTGTGGCTCGTGGTCGAGCAGGTGCAGCGCGAACGCGGGACGCGGGCCGGCCGGCAGGGGCAGCGCGAGTCCGCGACCGCGGATCCGGCGGCCCGAGGGAAGCCGCATCACCCCGGGCATGGTCGAGTCCCAGCCTCGGTACCGGTCTCTCATACGGCGAGCCCGGATGCGGTTCGTTCCACCACGGGGGTTCCTTTCGTTCGGGCGCCGACGGGCGGTGTCCTCCGAAGCCGCCGGACGGATCGGGGGTCGGGGTCGCGAGGTACGCGCCCTCCCACCGCGGGGACCGAGGGTTCCCACGCCAGGGTCGGGCGCCCCGCCACGGACCGAAGTGCGGCGCAGGCCCTGGAGAACCCACCCTAGAGAGCGTGACCGACGGCGCACAGCCCCCCGAAGGTCCCGTGTGCGGCCCGGCTCACACGCGTAGGGACGAGTGTGCCCGGTCGGTACGCTTAGGGGTATGGCCGACCCGCAGGAAGTACTCTCGCGACGGGTCCAGTCCGCCCTCGGCGCCGCCTTCGGCGCCGAGTTCGCCGACACCGACCCCGTCATCCGCCCGTCCCAGTTCGCTGACTACCAGGCGAACGCCGCACTAGCGCTCGCCAAGCGTCTGGGCCGCAAGCCCCGCGAGGTCTCCGCGGCGATCATGGAACACCTGGACGTGTCCGACGTCTGCCGCGACGTCGAGGTGAGCGGTCCGGGCTTCATCAACCTCACGCTGCGCGAGGACTGGATCGCCGAGCAGGCCCGAGGGCTCCTCGACGACACCCGCCTGGGCGTGCCGGAGCAGGAGCGGAGGAACATCCCGCTCGACTACTCCGCGCCCAACGTGGCCAAGGAGATGCACGTCGGCCACCTGCGCACCACCGTGGTGGGCGACTCGCTGGCCCGCACCCTGGACTTCCTGGGCCACAACGTCATCCGGCAGAACCACATCGGTGACTGGGGCACGCCCTTCGGCATGCTCATCGAGCACCTGTTGGCGGTCGGGGAGGACTCCCCCGAGGCCGACCTGCTGACCACCGACCCCAACGCCTTCTACCAGGCCGCCCGGAACGAGTTCGACACCTCCGGCGCGGGCCACGACGACTTCGCCGCACGCGCCCGTCGCCGCGTGGTCGCCCTCCAGGGCGGCGACGAGGAGACGCTGCGCCTGTGGCGCAAGCTGGTGAACCTGTCCAAGGTCTACTTCAACAAGGTGTACGCCAAGCTCGGCGTGACCCTCGGCGACGAGGACCTGGCCGGGGAGAGCGGCTACAACGCCATGCTCGCCGACGTGTGCGACGAGCTGGAGACCAAGGGCATCGCCGAGATCAGCGACGGCGCCCTGTGCGTGTTCCTGGACGGCTTCACCGGCCGCGAGGACAAGCCGGTGCCGCTGATCATCCGGAAGAGCGACGGCGGCTACGGCTACGCCACCACGGACCTGGCGACCGTCCGCTACCGGGTGGACGACCTCAAGGCCGACCGCATCCTGTACGTGGTGGGCGCGCCGCAGGCCATGCACTTCAAGATGGTGTGGGCCACCGCCCGTAAGGCCGGGTGGCTGCCGGAGAGCGTGGAGACCACCCACGTGCAGATCGGCAACGTGCTGGGGGCGGACGGCAAGATCCTGCGGACCCGCAGCGGCGCCCCGGTCCGGCTGATGCAGCTGCTGGACGAGGCCGTCGAGCGGGCCGCGGCCGTGGTCGCCGAGACCCGTCCCGACCTCGACGAGGCGACCCGCGCGGAGATCGCCCGCAAGGTCGGCATCGGCGCGGTGAAGTACGCGGACCTGTCCGTCTCGCACGACACCGAGTACGTGTTCGACTTCGACCGGATGCTGGCGCTCACCGGCAACACCGGCCCGTACCTGCAGTACGCGCAGGCCCGGATCCGTTCGATCTTCCGCAAGGGCGAGGTGGACCCCTCCGGGATCTCCGGTCGGATCACCGTGTCCGAGGACGCCGAGCGCGACCTGGCCCTCAAGCTGCTGGGCTTCGGCGCGGTGGTGGAGCAGGTGGGCGATCTGCTGCAGCCGCACCGTCTGTCCACGTACCTGTTCGATCTGGCCCAGGCGCTCACGACGTTCTACGAGCACTGCCCGGTGCTGACCGCCGAGACCGACGCCGAGCGCGAGTCCCGGCTGGCGCTGGTCGCGGTGGCGCTGCGGGTGCTGGTGCGCGGCCTGGACCTGCTGGGTGTGGAGTCGCCCGAGTTCATGTAGGGACATCGGAGCGTTCGTGGAAGGGTCGGGGCCGCGCGCCCCGGCCCTTCCGCGTGTGCCGGGGCGCTCCGGAGCGGGCGAGTCGCATCTCTCGTTCCCGGTCGGGCCGCGAGCCCTCTTCCCGGTGGTGCGGTCCGCCTATGGTATGTGGACAAAATTCGCATACCAGACAAAAGGTAGATACCGCCCATGACCTTCGTGGACTTCGGCCCCGAGCCCGGCACCTGGCACCTGGACCCGCTGCACTCCAGCCTCATCTTCGTCGCCCACTACCTGCGCTTCGGCCGGGTCCAGGGCACCTTCGGCCAGGCCCGGGGCCGGGTGCACGTGACCGACGACCCCGCGCGCTCCTCCGTCGAGGTCGAGATCGCCACCGCCAGCGTCAACACCGGTGTGCACGCCCGGGACGAACACCTGCGCTCGGCCGACTTCCTGGACGTGGCGCACCACCCGCGACTGCGCTTCACGTCGACCTCGTTGGAGCCGGGCCGCCGGCCCCGCACCTTCGACCTCCACGGCGACCTGGAACTGCACGGCCGGATCCGCCCCGTCATCCTGGCCTCGGCGTGGGCCGGGGAGGCGCCCGACTACGCCTCCCCGGACAACACCCACGGTCACTTCTTCTCCGCGACCACCCGGCTCGACCTCTCCACGTTCGGCGTGGGCGACGGCGGCGCGCTCCCCTGGGGCGGGCGACTCGTCGGCGACACGGTCGACATCGTGCTGGAGGTCCGTCTCCAGAACCAGGACCCCGCACCCTTCCTGGCGCGGATCGGGCACACGCCCTGAACCCTCGGGCGCCCTTCCGTGCCCGGAGCCGCCGGAGCGTGCGCCCGACCCGGTGGGACGCGGCGTACGGGACTCAGCCCCGCAGCAGCGCCTCGACCTCGCCGCGCGGGGCCATGGACGAGCTGGCTCCGTGGCGGCCCACGGAGATCGCGGCGGCGGCCGCGGCGAACTCCATCGCCTCGCGAGGAGAACGCCCCTCGGCCCGGGCGACCGCGAACGAGCCGCAGTAGGTGTCACCGGCGGCGGTGGTGTCCACGGCCCGCACCTTCCGGGCCGGAACCCGCACCGGCTCCTCTCCACGGCGTCCGTGGAGCGCACCATCCTCGCCCAGGGTCAACAGCACCTCCGGGACCCGCTCCAGCAGCGCGGCCAGCGCCGCGTCCGGTTCGTCGTGCCCGGTGATCGCCGCCGCCTCGTGCTGGTTGGGCACCAGCACGTCCACGTCGGCCAGAAGCGCGTCCGGCAGGTCCTGCGCGGGCGCGGGGGTCAGGTAGACCGGCACGCCCATCGCGCGGCCGAGCCTCGCCCCCGCCGTGACCGCCTCCATGGGCAGCTCCAGCTGGAGCAGCAACGCGTCGGCGCCCACCAGCGACCCGCGGTCGGTCTCGGGCACCCCGTCGACCTCGCCGTTGGCGCCGGGCACCACGATGATGCGGTTGCCGCCGTCGCCCTCGACGACGATGTGCGCGACCCCCGACACCCCGGGCACGGTGCGCAGCCCGGTGACGTCGATCCCGTCCGCCTCCAGGTTGGCGCGCAGCTCTTGGCCGAAGGCGTCGTCGCCCACCGCGCCGAGGAAGGCCACGCGCGCGCCGGCCCGCGCGGCCGCGACCGCCTGGTTGGCGCCCTTGCCGCCGGGGACCTGGCGGAAGTCGGTGCCGGTGAAGGTCTCACCGCCACCGGGCATCCGGTCGACGTAGGCGACCAGGTCCATGTTCACACTGCCGAAGACCACCAGACGGGGCACACCGGAACTCACGTCGTCGCTCACTTCTTCTCCCGGTCGACCGGCCGACTGTCGGCCCCGTCCAGGGCCACGATGACGGGGGCGTGGTCGGAGGCGCCCTTGCCCTTACGCTCCTCACGGTCGATGCTCGCGCCGGTCACCCGAGCCCGCAGGGCGGGCGAGGCGAGCGCGAAGTCGATCCGCATGCCCTTGCGCTTGGGGAAGGCCAGACCCTTGTAGTCCCAATAGGTGTACACACCCGGGCCGGGCGTGTAGCCGCGCACCACCTCGTCGAAGCCGGCCTCGACCAGTGCGGCGAAGGCGGCGCGCTCGGGTGCGGTGACGTGGGTGAGCCCCTCGAAGGCGGCCATGTCCCACACGTCGTCGTCCTGGGGGGCGATGTTGAAGTCCCCCACGTAGGCGATCTGCGCGTCGGGGTCCTCGGCCAGGCGTGCGGCGCCCTCCTCGCGCAGCGCCTCCAGCCAGCGCAGTTTGTAGGCGTAGTGGGCGTGGTCGATCTCGCGACCGTTCGGCACGTAGAGGCTCCACACCTGCACTCCGGCGCAGGTGGCGGCGATGGCCCGGGCCTCACGCTCCTCGGGTTCGCCATAGCCGGGCTGGCCCGGGAAACCGATCCGGACGTCGTCGAGCCCCACCCGCGAGGCGATCGCGACCCCGTTCCACTGGGAGAGGCCGTGATGGGCGACCTCGTATCCGCGGTCGGTGAAGACCGACGCGGGGAACTGGTCGTCGCGGGCCTTGGTCTCCTGGACGGCGACGACGTCGATGTCGCTGCGGTCCAGCCAGGCGCCGATCCGTTCGGCCCGAGCACGGGCACTGTTCACATTCCATGTCGCGATACGCACAGCAGAAGGCTAGAACATCCGGCCGACGTCCCCGTGCCGGCATGAGGAGACCCCGGTGCGGCCGTCCTCCGCACCGGGGTCGCGCGACTCCCCGCACACAGCCGTGTCGGTTTCCATCGCGTCTCGTTGGACGGCCGGGCACCCCGAACGGTTCGCATTGCGCGCAAGGTTTTTTTCGCCCATCGCCGCGGGAATCCGACACCACGGCCCTGGTCTGCGACGTCGCCGAGACGCCCCGACGAGGTCGGGGCCGGGCGCGACGCGGTGGGCGTCGGCCCGACGCCCCACGGGTGCATCTGTGACACAGGACACAGCGATGCTCCCCGTGGCGAGGTGAAGCGCCGACGTCGACACCCACCCCGAACGCGGCACCACCCCGTTCGAGCTCGCCGACGTGTTCTGCCGCCGGTCCCGGCCGCGCGTCGACCACCTCTTCACGGCCCTGTGGTCCAACACCGACGAACTCGACGGCAGGCTCGCCCACCGGCTCATGGCCGACTCCTGCACCTGGCTGGAGGAGGGCGTCCTCGACCCGTCCCTGCCTGGGCCGTTGATCGCACCGGCCGCACCCGGTCCGTCCACAGCGAAGAACCTGCACCGGAGGATGGGCCGACACCGGTCCGCCGCGGAGTGTCGTGGCCGGGGGCTACCGTGGCGGCATGGCTGAACCGCACCCCCGTCGCGACGCGGACCTGTCGCTCTCCCAGGCACGACGGATCGCCCTGGCCGCCCAAGGCTTCGCCGACCCGCGGCCCAAGGGCAGAGCCACGCTCTCGCACCTGGCCCGCGTGGTCCGCCGGGTCGGCATCCTGCAGATCGACAGCGTGAACGTCCTGGCCCGCAGCCAGTACCTGCCGGTGTTCGCCCGGCTGGGCGACTACGACACGGCCCTGCTCGACCGCGCCGTCACCACGGCGGCCGGCGCCGGCGGCGCGCGGCTCGTGGAGTGCTGGGCGCACGAGGCCAGCCTGGTGCCGCCGGCCACCCGACAGCTCATGCGCCACCGGATGGACCGCAACCGGGCCCGCACCGACACCCGGTGGATCAACGGGATCCGTGAGGCACAGCCCGAGCTGCTCACGGCGGTGATGGAGGAGGTCGTCCGCATCGGCCCGGCCACCGCTCGGGAGGTGGAGTCCGCGCTCGCGCACGACGCCCCCCGCGCCAAGGACCACTGGGGCTGGAACTGGTCCGACGTCAAGAAGTGCCTGGAGTACCTGTTCTGGATCGGTGACCTCACCTCCAACGGGCGCAACACGCAGTTCGAGCGGCTCTACGACCTGCCCGAGCGGGTCCTGCCGCCGGAGGTGCACGCCGCCGCCCCCACCACCCCGGAGGAGGAGCACCGGGAGCTCGTGTCGATCGCCGCCCGTACCCACGGCATCGCGACCGAGCCGTGCCTGCGCGACTACTTCCGCCTCAAGTCCTCCGAGACCAGACCCGCGGTGGCCGACCTGGTCGACTCCGGTGAGCTGGTCCCCGTCCGGGTCCAGGGCTGGGAGCGCACCGCCTACCTGCACCGGGACGCACGGGTGCCGCGCTCGATGGCGGCACGGGCCCTGCTCAGCCCGTTCGACTCCCTGGTGTGGACCCGCGACCGGGCGGAGGAACTGTTCGGGTTCCGCTACCGGCTGGAGATCTACGTGCCCGCCGCGAAGCGGGTCCACGGCTACTATGTCCTGCCCTTCCTCCTGGGCGAGGACCTCGTCGCGAGGGTGGACCTCAAGGCGGACCGGGCGTCGGGAACGCTCCTGGCGCAGCGCATCACCCTGGAGGAGGACGCGCCCGCCGACACCATGCCCGAACTCGTCGAGCAGTTGGGCGAGATGGCGGCCTGGCTCGGGTTGGAGAACGGCGTCGGGGGCCCCGCCCTGGCACCCCGGCGGGGCTGACCCGCCGGGTACATCGGCGGAACAGTTTCCAGCAACGATCCCTCAAAGTCGGATGATCGACCGCGCCCGCCGGTCCTAAGCTCCGAAGAGAGGGGGTACACGCCGTGCCGTTCTCGACGGCGCCCGTGATCAGAGACAACCGGTCCCGAAGCCCCGTGACGACTGGTGAGGCCATCATGGCTCGGCTCAAGACACGCACGATCTCCGACAAGGCACGCAGGGACCTGCGTCCGGGGTTCTCCGGAGCGATCTTCCTGCCCGACGACGAGGGGTACGAGGAGGCGCGTACCCCGTTCAACACGATGATCGACCTGCGTCCGGGGGTGATCGCCCAGTGCGCGTCGGTCGACGACGTGCGCCACGCACTCGCACTCGCGCGCGCGGAGGGGGCCGAGGTCTCGGTCCGGGGCGGCGGCCACAGCGTCGCCGGCATGTCGCTCACCGACGGCGGCCTGGTCATCGACATGCGCCGGATGAACACCGTGACCGTGGATCCCGAGGCCATGGAGGTACGGGTCGGCGGTGGCACCCTCATGGGCGCCATGGACGCGGCGACCGCGGAGTTCGGCCTGGCCGCCACCGGCGGCCGTGTGTCCACCACGGGGGTCGCCGGGTTCGCCCTGGGCGGCGGCTCGGGGTGGCTGGAACGCAAGTTCGGGCTCGCCTGCGACAACCTGCTCGGCGTGGACATGGTGACCGCCGACGGCGACCCGATCCACGCCTCGGCGGACAGCGACCCCGAGCTGTTCTGGGCGCTGCACGGCGGCGGGGGCAACTTCGGGGTGGCCACCGGGCTGACCTTCCGGCTGCACCGTCTGCCCGAGTTCACGCTCGGGCTGCTCCTGTTCCGCCCCGAGCGCGGCCCGGAGGTGGCCCGCGCCTGGCGGGACGTGATGGAGACGGCGCCCGACGAGATCGGGGGCGGGCTCATCTACCTGGTCGCGCAGGCCGAGCCGTTCATCCCGGAGGAGCTCGTCGACACACTGATGTGCGCCGCGGTGTTCACCTGTGTCGGGGACGAGGAGATGCTCCGCGAGGTGGCCGGTCCGCTGCTGCGGATGGCACCCGACGCGCAGCTGGTCGCCGAGATGCCCTACCCCGAGGCGCAGAAGGCGCTCGACGACCCGCCCGGCTTCCGCAACTACTGGTCGGTGGAGCACCTCTCCTCCCTGCCGAACGAGGCCCTCGACCGGTTCTGCACCCGGGCGGAGGGCATCATCGTGCCCTCCCCGACGGGACACATCCTGTTCCCCTTCGGTGGGGCGATGGGGCGGGCACAGACCGACTACCCCGTCCCGTGGCGCTTCGCGGCGTGGGGCGTGCACCCCCTGGCCATCTGGGAGAACGCCGCCGACGACGACCGCGCCCGCCAGTGGGTGCGGGACGTTCGCTCGGACATGGCGCCCTGGGCGACGGGGGACGTGTACCTGAACTTCACCGCCGACGAGGGGCGTGAGCGCGTCGTCGCGGGCCTGGGCGAGGACAACTACCGCAGGCTGAGCGCGGTGAAGGACCGGCTCGACCCGGACAACGTGTTCCACCGCAACCACAACGTGCGCCCGTCCCGGGCGGAGCCCACGACGGCGGCCCCCAAGCCGCGTCGGGGCTGACGGCGACGCGGGCCCGCCCTCCTCGCAGGGGGCGGGCCCGCGCGTGCGCACGACTTCAGACGCGCTCGATGATGGTGACGTTGGCCTGGCCGCCGCCCTCGCACATGGTCTGGAGCCCGTAGCGGCCCCCGGTGCGGTGCAGCTCGTGGACCAGCTTGGTCATGAGGACCGAACCGGTGGCGCCCAGCGGGTGGCCCAGGGCGATGGCGCCACCGTTGGGGTTGACCTTGGCCGGGTCGGCGCCCAGTTCGTCGATCCACGACATCGGCACCGGGGCGAACGCCTCGTTGATCTCGGTGACGTCGATGTCGTCGATGCTCAGGCCCGCCTTCTCCAGGGCGATCCTGGTCGCCGGGATGGGCGCGGTGAGCATGTAGACGGGGTCGTCGCCCACCAGCGACAACTGGACGACGCGGGCCAGCGGGGTGAGGCCGTGCCGCTCGACGGCGCGCTCGGAGGCGATGAGGAGGGCGCCCGCGCCCACGGAGATCTGGCTGGCCACGGCGGCGGTGAGCGCCCACCCCTCGCGCAGCGGCGCGAGGCCGGCCATCTTCTCCAGCGTGGTCTCGGGGCGCACGCCCTCGTCCCGTGCGACCCCCGCGATCGGCGCGATCTGGGCGTCGAAGTGGCCCGCGTCCCGGGCGGCGGCGGCGCGCCGGTGACTCTCCAGGGCGAACCGTTCCAGCTGCTCGCGCTCGTAGCCCCACTTCTCGCACATGAGCTGGGCGCCGCGGAACTGGGAGATCTCCTGGAGGCCGTAACGCTCGACCCAGCCCTCGCCGTAGAGGGGAAGGTCGTTGTCGAGGGCGAACCCGACGTTGGCGCCCATGGGCACCATGCCCATGTTCTCCACGCCCGACGCCACGACGAGGTCCTGGGTGCCGGACATGACGCCCTGGGCGGCGAAGTGGATCGCCTGCTGGGAGGAGCCGCACTGGCGGTCGAGGGTGACGCCGGGGACGTTCTCCGGCAACCCCGCGGACAGCCACGCGGTTCGGGCCAGGTCCAGGGCCTGGGGGCCGACCTGGCTGACCACGCCCATGATGACGTCCTCGACGGCGGACGGGTCCACCCCGGTGCGCTCGACCAGTTCCCTGAGGACGTGCGCGCCGAGGTCGGCGGGGTGCACGGCGGCCAGCGCGCCCTTCTTGGTGCCGACGGGGGTACGAACTGCGCCGACGATGTAGGCCTCGGCCACGGGGTCCTCCAAGGGTCTGGGGTGTGACGTCCTGATGAACCGAACTGTATTCGGTTTTACCCGCTCGACACGATCCCACCCCCGACTTCGGGCCTTCCGCGCAGGTCGGGACCGACCCGGTCCGTGGTGGACGGAGACGGCCGAGGGCCGGACGACGGGCGGGTG